>NZ_JAGQEG010000080.1 GCF_018305005.1 Collimonas silvisoli | reverse complement strand
CCAGCGCACGTTTTGGTTGGAACCCTCCGGGAACGGCTGCAGGCGTCGCATGCCGTTGTTGCAGCTCCTTGCCGTGGCACCGCTACGTCGCGTCGCTGCGCCTAGGCACGCAACGCCTGCCGCGCGTTCGCACTCACAAATCAATTGTTAACAGGCCCTGTATAATCACGCAACCCTCAAGGCAGAAAGGACTAGCCCTATGAAGCAACGTCCACCAGTTGTAGACGAGCGATCAAACGACCAACCCATCGGCGCAGCCAACGGCAAGCGCGTATTTTCCGCCAGCAGGCGCAGTCTCATGTTACTGGCCGGCGTCAGTTTCGCAGTGATGAGCACTCCACGCTGGCTGCAGCAAGCATCAGCGCAGACTATCACCCCAGCCAGTTCCCCGCCTAGTGCCAGCAACCAGCAACAAACCAATTTCATGGCCTTGTCGGCTCTGCTGACCGGCGCCCCGAAACTTAATCCGCGCATAGGCGCCAGGCTGTATGGCGCGCTCGGCAACCAAACGATCGAGTTTGAAAAACAGGCTGCAGCGTTGTGGCAATACAGCCTCGATCACAACATCAAGGACGTCGACAACCTGGCAGCCGCAGTCGGCAACGATACTGCGCTATCGCTGGTTCTGCATACGATCGTCAGCGCCTGGTATCTGGGCGTAGTCGGCGACGGCGGTGTCACCGGCGGCGCCAAGGTGATCGCATTTGAACAGGCGTTGATGTTCGATCAGGTGCGCGATGCAGTGGTTGTTCCGACTTATTGTCGTGCCGCCCCCGGTTATTGGGTTACCCAGCCGGCAGTCTTGAAAGCGAGGATTTGAACATGGCTGACAACTCAGTTGGAACATTAGCTGCTGACGTAGTAATTGTCGGTTCCGGCGTCGCCGGCGCCCTGGTGGCGCATCAACTGGCTTTGTCCGGCGCTTCAGTGCTGGTGCTGGAAGCCGGGCCACGGCTGGAACGCTGGCGCATCGTTGAAAATTATCGGAACACGCCGAGCAAAGACGATTTCATGGTGCCCTACCCGTCCACCAAACATGCGCCGCATCCCGAATACACGCCGGAAAATAATTATCTGATCCTCAAGGGTACGCATAAATACAATTCGCAATACATCCGTGCGGTAGGCGGCACTACCTGGCACTGGGCCGCAGCCGCCTGGCGCTTTCTGCCCAACGATTTCAAGATGAAGACGCTGTATGGCGTCGGCCGCGACTGGCCCATCAGCTACGACGAGCTGGAGCCCTATTACTATCGGGCTGAAGTCGAGCTGGGCGTGTCCGGTCCCAACGATGGCACCGATCTCGGTTCGCCGCGCAAGCAACCCTATCCGATGGATCACCTGCCGCTATCCTGGAATGACCAGCGCTTCAGCGCCGTGGTGAATGGCGCCGGCCACAAGGTGGTGTCGGAACCGGTGGCGCGCAACAGCCGCGCCTACGACCAGCGGCCTAACTGCTGCGGCAACAATAACTGCATGCCGATCTGTCCGATTGCTGCCATGTACAGCGGCATCATCCACGTCGAGAAAGCCGAAAAAGCCGGCGCCAAGGTATTGGCCGACGCCGTGGTTTACCGGATCGAGGTCGATGCCAAGGAACGCATCAGCGCTGTGCATTACAAAGATCCGCAAGGCGTCACGCACCGCGTCACCGGTAAATATTTCGTGCTGGCGGCGAACGGTATCGAAATTCCCAAACTGATGCTGATGTCGACCGACGACAAGCATGGCAAAGGCGTGGGCAACAGCTCCGATCAGGTCGGCCGCAACTTGATGGACCATCCCGGCACCGGCGTTACCTTCCTCGCTAATGAAGACTTGTGGCCGGGGCGCGGTCCGATAGAAATGACTTCCATCGTGGACATGCGCGACGGCGCTTTCCGCGCTGAATACGCGGCCAAAAAGCTGCACTTGAATAATATGGCGCAGACCAATCACGCCGCGCAGACGGCCTTGAAAGACGGCCTGGTCGGGGTCAAACTGAATCAGGAAATCCGCCGCCGCGCGGCGCGCACGGTGAATATCAACAGCTTCCACGATATTTTGCCGGACCCGGAAAACCGCATACGGCCGAGTACCGAAAAGCGCGATGCGCTTGGCATTCCGCAGCCGGAGATCACTTACTCGATCAACGATTACGTCAAGAAAAGCGCGGTGCTGACACATCAGGCCTACGCCAGCATCGCGGCCATGTTCGGCGGCACGGAAATCAAGTTCGACGATGATTTCGCGCCTAACAATCACATCATGGGCGCCACCATCATGGGCGGCGATCCGCGCGATTCGGTGGTCGACGCCCACTGCCGTTCGCACGATCACGAAAACCTGTTCATCGCCAGCGGCTCGGTCATGCCGGTCGCCGGTACGGTGAATTGCACCTTGACTATCGCGGCACTGTCCCTCCGCATCGCCGATACATTGAGGACGGTACTATGACGGCCCGCTTCCGACTCGCTTGCCAACTTCCGCGCTGGGCCGGTGCTTTGGCGCTGGCCGCCGGCATGGTGCATGGCGCCGCAGTTGCAACTCCTGCTGCCGATGCGGTGGTTGCTGCCCCCGCTGCCGCTCCCAATGCCGACCAGATAACGCGCGGCGCTTACCTGGCCAAAGCGGCCGACTGCATCGCCTGCCACACTGTCGACCAGGCCAAGCCGTTCGCCGGCGGTTACCCGCTGGCGACGCCGTTCGGCACCATCTACGGCCCCAACATCACGCCGGACAAGGAAACCGGGATCGGCAACTGGAGCGACGAAGATTTCATCCGGGCGCTGCATAACGGCATCGGCAAGAACGGCGAGCATCTGTACCCGGCTTTCCCTTACGCCTCGTTCACCAAGCTGTCGCGCGACGACGTGCTGGCGATCAAGGCTTATCTGTTCAGCCTGCCGGCAATCCAGCAAAAGACGCCGGAAAACAAACTGCCCTTCCCGCTCAATCAGCGCTGGATATTGGCCGGCTGGAATCTGTTCAACTTCAAGCCCGGCGAATGGCAGGCCGATCCGGCCAAGAGCGCCGAATGGAATCGCGGCATGTATCTGGTGGAAGGCCTGGCCCACTGTCAGGAATGCCATACGCCGCGTAACCTGACCATGGGCGTCAACAGCAAGCGCGCCTTCGCCGGTGCGCAGCTGGGCGGCTGGACGGCGTTCAACATCACGCCGGATCCAATCAGCGGCGTCGGCGGCTGGAAGGATGAAGAACTGACGCAGTATCTGAAAACCGGCCTGGTGCCGGGCAAGGCTTCTGCTGCCGGCGGCATGGCGGAAGCCATCGAGCATAGCTTGCAATATCTGAGCGACGCCGATTTGAAAGCGATTGTCACTTATGTGCGCAGCGTGCCGCCGATCAACGATCTGGCCGACAAAAAGCCGCGTTACGCCTGGGGCCAGCCTGCCGATGACGATGCCGATCTGCGAGGCGTTGCCGCCGTGTCGGTCAGCAGCAATGCTTCCGGCGGCGCCGAACTATTCAGCGGCAACTGTGCCAGCTGCCACTCGGCCAGCGGCAGCGGCGTCGTCGGCGGCTATTATCCGTCGCTGTTCAGCAATAGCGTGGTGGGCACGCGCGATCCCGGCAATCTGCTGATGGTGATTCTCAACGGCGTCCAGCGCCGCGGCAAGGATGACCAGGCTTTCATGCCCGGCTTCGCAGATCATTTGGACGATGCCCAGATTGCAACGCTGGCCAACTATGTCTTGAAGCAATATGGCCATGCCGACGCTCCCGCCGTCACAGCCGAATTGGTGAAAACCCAGCGTCAAGGCGGGCCAGTCTCGCCCCTGGCATCTTTATTACCGCCGGGACTGGCGGCGGCGGCGTTGATCGTGGTATTTATATTGTTTTCGCTGCTCACACGTCGTCGGCGCAAGCAGCCGACATGACCGCAATCAGCCACCATTATTGAAAAGGAAACGGATTCCCATGGCCTTACGTATCATCGCCACCGGCGGCACCTTCGATAAGCACTACGACGAGATCGCCGGCAAACTGACCTTCGCCGCCAGCCATCTGCCGCAAGTGATCCAGCGCGCCCGCATCACCGCCGAGATCGCGCTGGAAGAGTTGCCGCTGCTGGATTCGCTCGACATGCAGGATATCGACCGGCGGCGCGTGCTGGCCTCTTGCACCCATGCCACAGAACAGGCGATAGTGATCATCCACGGCACCGACACCATGCGCGAGACTGCCGCCGTGCTGGGTGCGGCAGCGCTCGAAAAGACGATTGTGGTGACCGGCGCGATGATTCCCTACGTCATCGCCAATTCCGACGCCCTGTTCAATTTCGGTTTTGCCTGCGGCGTTGCGCAAGTCTTGCCGCATGGCGTGTACGTGGCGATGAACGGCAAGATTTTTGCATGGGACAAGGTGGAAAAAAATCGGGTGGCGGGCGTGTTTGAGCCGTTGTAATGTTTTTTCCAAGGTATAAAAAAACGGGGCAGAATTTCTGCCCCGTTTTCACGTTCAAACCAAAGGGATGACGCCATCCCGGTCACATGCGCTTACGGTTATCTGGCAACGCCCGTCAGACCGCGTGCCTCCAGCAACGGACCGACTTCCGGCCCCCGTCCGTAGAAATCCTTGAACAAGGCGCTCGGATCGTCGCTGAAGCCGCGCGACAGCACCTTGGCCCGCAACCGGTCGCCGTTGGCGCGCCGCAAGCCGCCGTGGGTATTCATCCAATGCTCGCTATCCTTGGCCAGCACATCGCTCCAGATGTAAGCGTAATAGCCGGCCGAATAGCCGCTGGCGAAGATATGCTGGAAATATGGCGTGTGATAGCGCGGCGGCACCACATAACCGTCGCCGCTTGCTGCCGCCTGCAGCGCCCGCGCTTCAAACGCCATCACGCCCTTGACGGCAGGTGTCTGATCCGCCGGCAGCTGGTGCCAGGCCTGGTCCAGCATGGCCGCCGCCAGGTATTCGGAGGTCTCGAAGCCGGCGTTGAATTTACGTGCTGCCAAAACCTTGTTGAGCAGCGCCCGCGGCATCGGCTTGCCGCTTTGATAGTGCTTGGCATAGTTGGCCAGCACTTGCGGATTGTGCGCCCACATCTCGTTGAACTGCGACGGGTATTCGACGAAATCGGGCGGCACCTCGGTACCGGAGAACAGCGGATACCGGACGTTGGAGAACAAGCCGTGCAAGGCATGGCCGAACTCGTGGAACATGGTGTTGACCTCGTCGAAACTGAGCAGCACCGGTTTGCCGGCCGCCGGCTTGACGATGTTGATATTGTTGGACACCACCGGCTTGGCCGCGAACAGGCTCGATTGCGAGACATAGCTGTTCATCCAGGCGCCGCCCTGCTTGTTGTCGCGTGCGAAGGGATCGAACAGGAACAAGCCTAAGGGCGAACCGTCCTCGTTGAATATCTCGAACACCCGCACGTCTTTCTGATACACCGGGAGGTCGCTGCGCTCCTTGAAACTCACGCCGTACAGCTGGTGAGCGGCGTAGAACACGCCATCCTGCAGCACCCGGTTCAATTCGAAGTAAGGCTTGATCTGGGCCTCGTCGAAGTTGTAGCGCGCCTTGCGTACTTGTTCGGCATAAAACGCCCAGTCCCATGGTTGCAATTTGAACGGCTTGGTATGGCTGGCCTTGGCTTGGCGGTCGATCAGCTGTTGCATCGCTGCCGCTTCCTTGCGAGCGTTGGCGGCAGCTGCCGGCGCCAGCTGCGCCAGCATGCGGTTGACGGCGTCGGGCGTGCCGGCAGTTTCGTCTTCCAGCACATAGGCGGCGTGGCTGGAGTAACCCAGCAGCGCAGCACGCTGGGCGCGCAATTTGACGATCTGGGCGACGCCGGCGACGTTATCGTCGCCGCCGCCGTCGGCACGGCTGATCGAGGCGGTATAGATGCGTTCGCGCAGCTGCCGATTCTTGAGTTGCGCCAGGATTGCCTGGTCGGTGGTGTTTTGCAGCGCGATCAGCCATTTGCCGTCGAGCTTGCGATTGCTGGCGGCCTGCGCCGCGGCGGCGATCGCTTCCGGCGACAAGCCGTCCAGATCGGCCACCCGATCCACCACCACCGCGCCGTCGTTATTCGCTTTCAACAGGGTTTGCTGAAATTGCGTGGTGAGCGAAGAAATCTGCTGATTCAGCTGGCGCAGCTGATCTTTGTCGGCCGCCGACAAGCGGGCGCCGGCTCTGACGAATTCGGTGCGATAGCGTTCCAGCAGCCGCAGCGACTCGGGATCGAGGCCCAGCGCGCTGCGCTGTTGATACAGCTGCTCGACGCGCGCGAACAGCTGCGGATCGAGAAAGATGGCGTCCTTATGCGCCGCCAGCTTGGGCGCCATCTCTTGCTGGGTCTGGTCCAGCACAGGGCTGGTGTTGGCGTTGACGAGATTGAAGAAGACGTCGCTGACGCGGGTCAGCATGCGGCCGGAACGCTCCAGGGCGACGATCGTGTTGTCGAAGCTCGGCGGCGCTGGATTAGCCGCGATCGCACCGGCTTCCTGGCGCTGCTGCGCCATGCCGGCTTCGAACGCCGGCTGATAGTCCGCATCCTTGATCTGGTCGAACGGCGGCAGGTTGTATGGCAGGGAACTGACTTGAGCGAAGGGGGAACTGGCAGCGGCAGTAACCGCAGTGGCGGCTTGCGACGTCTTGGCCGGCGTATTGCAGCCCATCATTCCCGCGGCTGCGGTCAACATCAATCCGCATAGCGAGATACGGCGTGTAGAAGCTTGCATCGATTCTCCTTGTATTGGAACTTGGTATTGTTTTTCTGACGAAACATTTTACGCCAGCAATCAGAACCAGGTGAATCGCGCGATACTTTGAAAAAACGATGTGTGAAAAGCACGAAAGACATGGAAAAGGTTCCATGTCTTTCGTCTCGAAAGCAGTACGTTACTGTGCCTAGCCCGGCTTTAGAAACGCGGTTTTAGAAGCGGTGCTGAATCCCGCCGATGACGCCGGTCTGGCCGCTGCCGTAGGCAATATCGTCACGCGACACACCGACCAGTTGCTGGTTCTTTGCCTTGGCATAGGCCGCGCTCAGATACAGGTCGGTACGTTTTGACAGTGCGTACTTGCCACGCACCGAATACATGATCGGATCGGCATCCTTGCCGCTGGCGACGTTCTTGATGTTCTGGTAGTAGATGGCGCCGATCAGCGTCACTACCGGCGTCACTTTGTAAGTAGCGCCGCCCCAGAAGAAATCGCTGCGCAGATCGGGCGCATTCGAGGCCAGCGTTTTCTTGTAATTGCGATAGCCCAGGTCTAGCGCGAGATTGCTGCTGAGCTGGTAATCGCCGGCCAGGTGGATGCTGGCAGCTTTGTCATAAGCACCGTTGGCGACGGCGGCGGCGCCGTTGACCCGGTCAAATGTCGCGGCGATCCGGAACGGGCCGGCTTCGTAGCCGACACCGAGTGCGTATTTTGCGTTGTCGCTGGTGTTGCCGGCAGTTTCACCGAAGCCATAGGTCGCGCCCAGCTTGAAGCTGCCGAATTTCCCCGTGTACTTGATCATGTTCGGCAGATTGGTCAGCATGCCGTCCTTGCGGCCACCGGTAGCGCCGGCCGATGTCACCCATGAATACTGGCCGGAATAACCCATCGGGTCGAACGGCAGGATGAAATCATAGGTGGTGGAATAGGAGCGGCCGGCAACGACGCGGCCGAAGCTGCCGTCCAGGCCGACATTGGCCTGGCGGCCGAACAGCAGGCCGGCGCTATCGAGTTCGCCGGTATCGGTCTTGAAACCGTTTTCCAGTTGAAATACGGCCTTCAGTCCACCACCCAGATCCTCGGTGCCGCGAAAGCCGATGCGCGAGGTATTCATGGCGCCGGAACTCAAACGGAACAGACTGTCCTTGCGGGCATTGGCGTGATTCACATATTCGACGCCGGTGTCGACGATGCCGTAGATGCTGACGCTGGTTTGGGCGTAAGCGCCGGTCGTCAGCATGCCGATGGCGGCGAGGGTGGCCGTCGCCAGGTGTGTCTTCTTCATGTTACTTCCTCCGATGTATAGATTTTTTTGTTGGTTGTGCGGTTACGACTGAGCTGCATAAAGGCTGTTGCTTGATACGGGTGTAGAACTCCCCCCTTTCTGTGATGCCGGAATTTCTAGCGGAAACGCCCACAGCGCGTGTTGCGGCAATTGCAGCCAGTATTCGCCCGGCGCCAGCCGTTGCCTTGCATAGGCGCGCAGAACGGTGCTGTCGGCGCCGCTGGCGCCGGTATTGCGGAACACGCATTCCCAGCGGTCGCCCAGATACATGCAGGTCGACAGCGGCAGCTTGATGGCGTTTTCCGTGGGCGTATCGGAGATGTTGACTTGCTCGACGCGGATAATCGCAATCGCGTCTCCGCCATCGTTACCGGCAGTTGGTCCGCGCAGCGTCGCCTTGACATTGCCGCCTGCCATCTGCAGCAAGGCTGGCTCGCCGTCACGCTGCAACACCTTGGCCCGCAGGCGGTTGTTGCTGCCCATGAACTCCGCCGTGAACAGCGTGTTGGGCGTTTCGTACATGCTCTGCGGCGTGCCCTGCTGTTCGATCTTGCCGTTATTGAGCAACAGGATGCGATCGGAAATTGCCATTGCCTCGGCCTGGTCATGCGTCACCATCAATGCCGACAAGCCGAGGCGCACGATCAGCTCACGCAAGAAGGCGCGGGCTTCCTCGCGCAGCTTGGCGTCCAGGTTGGATAGCGGTTCATCCAGCAGGATCACCGGCGGGTTGTACACCAGCGCGCGGGCGATGGCGACCCGCTGCTGCTGGCCGCCCGACAATTGATGCGGGAAACGGTCGCCCAGATGGCCGAGGCCGAGCTGGTTCAAGACCGTCTTGACGCGCTCCGCAATATCGCCGCCATTCATTTTCCGCAGCTTCAAACCGTAAGCGACATTGTCGAACACGGTCTTGTGCGGCCACAGCGCGTAGGACTGGAACACCAATCCCAGATTGCGTTCTTCCGCCGGAATTTCCAGTTTGCGATGGCCGTCGAACATGACCCGTTCACCGATCTGTATGCTGCCCGATTTCGGCGATTCCAGACCGGCTACCGCACGCAGCAGAGTGGTCTTGCCGCTGCCCGACGGCCCCAGCAACGCAACCACTTCGCCGCGCTGCAATTCCATCGACACACCTTTGAGAATCGGATTGGCGCTGGCGCCGCTGCCGTAGTCGAGATGCAAGTTATTGACGCTTAATTCGCTCATGGTGATTTCCTGATTAGTCGTGCAACTTGACGCCGAAGCGCAGTGCGATGCCGAGGCCGATGGCCACCAGCGTGATGTTGATAAAGGAAAGAGTGGCAACCAGATCGACCGAGCCCGAGGCCCACAGCGAGACGATCAGGGCGCCGATGACTTCAGTGCCGGGCGAGAGCAGATAGACGCCGGTCGAATATTCGCGTTCGAAAATCAGGAACACCATCAACCAGGCGCCGAGCACGCCGTAACGCACCAGCGGCAGCGTCACATCGCGCGTCACCTGCGAACGGCGGGCGCCGACCGCACGCGCCGCTTCTTCCAGTTCCGGGCCGACCTGCAACAGCGCCGTGGTGATCAGACGCAAGCCGTAAGCCAGCCACACCACCGAGTACGCAAGCCACACCGAGAAAATGGTGGAGCGCAGTTCGCGCAATTGCGGAATCACATGTTCCACCAGCCACAGCGCAATCACGTTGTCATAGCCCTTCAGCAGACTGTCCAGGAATGACGGCACAAACAAGAATACCCACAGGAACGACAAGCCGGCCAGCAAGCCAGGCACGGCGCGCGGGATCAGCACGCTGTAATCGAGGAAGCGGGTGACGCCGTCGGCTTTGCGATGCATCGCCAGCGCAATGCAGCAATAACAAGCGACCGCAATCGCACCGCCGATGACGCCGATCAGGATGGTGTTGACGATGCCACGCATCAGCGCCGGCTGCTCCCAGATATCGCGGAAGTGCTGCAAGGTGAAAGTGTCGATCAGCGATACGCCGTAACCCCAATGCGAGACAAACGCACGCAAGGCGATGCCGGACAAAGGAATCACGATCGTGAAAATCAGCCAGGCCGCGATCAGGCTGAACGCCAGCCATTTCCATTTACCCAGCGGCAGCGCTTTCTGGCGTGCGCCTTTGCCCTTGATCGAGACATATTTATTGGCCGAACGCAGCAGCCAGCGCTGCATCATCACCAGCGGCAGAGTCACCGCCACCAGACACACCGCCACCGCCGCCATCAAGTGATAGGAGGGCGTGCCGAGTTTGTTGGTCAGCTTGTACAGATAAGTCGGCAGCACCAGATGGCCTTCCGGATCGCCCAGCACCAGCACCAGCCCGAACACTTCGAAACCGAGGAAAAACACCAGCACGCCGGCATAGGCCAGCGCCGGCATGATCATCGGCAGCGAGACATTCAGCGCCACTTGCAAAGGCGAGGCGCCGGCCACGCGGGCCGCTTCTTCGACGTCGGCGCCCAGGCTCTTCAGCGCGGCCGAGGCATACAGATAAACGTGCGGCACATGCGTCAGGCCGGCGATGATGACGATGCTGGGGAAGGCATACACATTCCACGGCGTCGCTTCGATGCCGGCCAGACGCAGCAAGTCCTGCATCCAGACCGTATAGAAGCCGACCGGCCCCATCGCCACCACATAACCGAAAGCGATCACCATCGGCGATACGAAAATCGGCAGCAGCAGCATCGGCGCGATCCAGTTGCGGCCGGGCAGATCGGTGCGCACCATGAGGAACGCCAGCATGCCGCCCAGCGGCACGGCAATAAAGGCCAGGCCGCTGGCCAGCAGCAAGCCGTTAATGAAAGCCTGGCGGAAATCCGGATCGTCGAAGATGAAACGATACGGTTCCAGGCTCAGGATTTTGATCGGCGCAAAAAAGGGCGCGGATAAAAAGCTTTGATAAAAAATCAGTATCAGCGGCAGGAAAATCGCCGTTGCCGCCAGCGTGACCACCAGCCCGCGCGGCCAGTTAAGGCGCGCCAGCCGGGAGCGGCTGGCCAGTGGATGGGGAGGAGAAATCGAAGTCATAGTTGCACCCTGCAGAGATATCTGCGTCGTAAAAATCCTTCATCCCCGCGCACGCGGGGATCCAGGTTATTAAGTCAAATAAGCAAAAATGGATTCCCGCGTGCGCGGGAATGACGCAGAGTTGCGTTATTTTTTCCCCGCAGCGGCTTTCCATTGCTTCAGGAATGCCAGGCGTTTGGTTTGATCCAGGTATTGCAACAAGGCCGGTGTAATCGGAATCGGCTTGAGCGCGCTGCCGAGTTGTGTGGTCAGGCTGGCCAGCGTGGCATGGCCGCTGACATCCGAACGCAATGCATACAGCTGGGATTCATTCGAGATGATGGTCTGGCCGCGCTTCGATAACAGATAGTCGATCCACAGCTTGGCCGCGTTCATGTTTTTCGCAGCTTTGTTGATGAAAACCACGCGCGACAGCACCAGGTTGTAATCCTTGGTGAAGACGACGCCAATCGAAGGATCTTTTGCAGCGCGGGCTTGCGCATAAGAACCGATCACGTTGTAGCCGATCAGATTCTCGCCGGAGGAAATTCTTTCCAGCATGGTGCCGGTTGACGACTGCACCCGGATGCCGACATCGCCGAAGGTCTTTGCCAGGTCCCAGAACTGCGGATTGATTTGCGCATCTTCGGTAATGAAGGAAAAGCCGACACCGGATTTTTCGATATCGTAGGTGGTGACCTTGTTGCGGAACTTGTCGGCCTTGCTGCTCAGCAGCTTGACCAGGTCGGCGTGGGTGGAAGGTACTTCGTCGGCACTGACCAGGCGCTTGTTATAGACGATCGCAATCGGCTCGAAGGTCGTGCCGTAGGCGCTGTCCTTGTAATTGGCCCAGGCTGGAATCGCGGCGGTTTCCGGCGATCTATAGACCGCGCCATAGCCTTCGCTGACCAGCTTGAATTGCAGATCCATCGCTGAAGACCACAACACGTCGGCAGTGGCGCCGCCGGCAGCGGCTTCGGAAATGAAGCGGTTGTATACCTCGGTCGAATTCATGTCGTTGAATTCAACTTTGATGCCCGGGTAGAGCGTGCTGAAATCCTTGATCAAGGGTTCTGCGGCTTTGGAATCAGTGGCGCTGTAAAGCACCAGCTTGCCTTCTTTCTTGGCGCCGTCGACGATCTTGGCGTAGTCGGCCGGATAGTTGGCAGGCGCTTGCGCCGAGGCGTTCAGCGTCAAGCTCAAGGATAGAATGGCGAGTGCGCTTGCCAGAGGTTTTTTGATCAGCATGGGTGTCATCTCCTGATGGTTATGGTGCTTAGGTTGAGTCATTCAAAAAGGCGCAGGCGAGCCGAAGCCAGCCGGGCTATGGCTGCCATCTGGTGTTGCTTGCGGAGGAAAAACGTTGGCTGCGGGCCTGAAAGCCGCGGCTGGATTTATCTAATCAAGCCAAGCTGGTCCGATTGCTTGCGGTAGTCTTCAACGGCTTTTTTAATGTATGCAGTTAGCTGGTCGCCGCTCAACGCAAACGAATACAGTCCGTTGCGGGCGCGCAGGCGGTCGAACTCCGGGGTCGCCATCATTTTGTCGAAAGTGTTCACCCAGCGCTTATAGTCGGCGTCGCTGACTTGCGGCCCCATATAAACGCCGCGGATGATCGGCCAGCTGACGGCCATGCCTTGTTCGCGAGCAGTGGGAACATCGGCCAGCGCACCCGGCAGGCGCTGCTCGGATAACACCGCCAGCACGCGGATTTCGCCGTCGAGCGAATGCAAGGTAGCTTCCGAGGCGTCGCCGGAAACCACTTGCACATGGCCGGCGCGCAAGGCGGTAAATGCTTCGCCGCCGCCTTCCAGCGCGACGAAGCGCAGGTGCTTGGGGTTAATCTGATTTTGCTTGGCCAGCATGGAAATTTTCAGCCAGTCCTGGCTGCCCACGGTGCCGGCCGCGCCGATGGTGAGCTTGGATGGATCTTTCTTGAGTGCGTCCAGCAGGTCGCGCAAGGTTTTATACGGCGAATCGCTGCGCACCGCGATCATGCCGTAGTCAACCCCGATCGCAGCTACCCAGCGTACATTGCTGACATCGGCGGCGCCGTATTTTCCTTGCGCCAGGTTCATCAGGGAACCACCGGAAAACGCGACCAGCGTATTGGCTTCGGCCTGTCTTTGCGTGACGATGGAATTCCAGGCGACGGCGCCGATGCCGCCTGGCAGGTAACTGATCTTGACCGAGTCGTCTTGGGCTGCGCCTGCAGCCGGCAGTTGCAAGCCTTTCTGGACTAGCTTGCAAGTCACAGCCATGCCGCCGCCGGGCTTGGCCGGCGCAATGCATTGGACAGGCGATTGCAGCGGCGCTGCGTGAGCGCAAAGCGTGACACATGCACTGAGTGCGGCAATCCAGGCGATAGTGGAAGTCATTGTCTCCTACCCATTCTGTTGTTGTTTCACTGCAATACTCGCTGCAATATCGAGCAGCTGCGAAACCAGGGCTTTATACGTTTTTTTGCATCATAACGGCCGCAGTCTTTCATTTTCCTTTCACTCAGATTTTGCCAAGTGTGGCTTTCTGTGTGAGTATTGACGGTCGTTTTCAAATTTTAGTTACTAGCGTTGTTCAAAGCCATGCGGATTTTACTGATCGAAGACCATGTTGAGTTATCGCGCTGGCTGACCAAGGCGCTGCAGGATGCACACTGGTCGGTCGAATGCGCCATGAACGGCGCCGATGCCGACAGCCTGTTGCACACCCAGCAGTATGCGCTGGTGATACTGGATCTGAGCTTGCCGAAAATGGATGGACTGGAAGTATTGAAGCGCTTGCGGGCGCGCGGCAGCAAAACCCCGGTATTGATCCTGACCGCGCGCGGCGGTTTGCAAGACCGGGTGCAAGGCTTGAACCTCGGCGCCGACGATTATCTGGCCAAGCCGTTCGAACTGGTTGAGCTGGAGGCGCGCGTCAAAGCCTTGCTGCGGCGGGCGCAAGGCGGCGAAGCGCCGGTCTACAGTTGCGGCGCTTTGCAGTTCGATACGGTGACGCGCATGTTCAGTTATGGCAATGCGGCGCTGGCGCTGACGCCGCGCGAGCATGCGGTGCTGGAAGTGCTGATCAGCCGCGCCGGCCGCGTGGTATCCAAGGAAAAATTGTTCGATGAGGTATTTTCACTGGTCGACGACGCCAATCCCGACGCGATTGAAATCTATATACACCGCTTGCGCAAGAAATTGCAGCGCAGCGGCGCCGAAGCAGTCGCCATCACCACCTTGCGCGGCTTGGGTTACTTGCTGGAAGTCGCCGCAGAAAAATGACGGCGCCGCCCGCTCATCGAGCCGAGATCAATTCCAAGCTCAAACCAGCCAAATCCCTGGGCAGCTTGCGCAGCCAGTTATTGCGCTGGCTTCTGATCCCTTTGCTGCTGCTGGTGGCGTTCGATGCATTCTCAGTCTATCGCAACGCACTCGATGTGGCCGACCTGGCCTACGACCGCGCCCTGCTGGCCTCGACCCGGGCGCTGGCGGAACGGGTGGCGGTGGTCGACGGCAAGTTGGTTGCCGATGTGCCGTATGTGGCGCTGGACAGTTTTGAAACCGATACGCTGGGACGTATTTATTACAAAGTGACCGGCACCCGCGGAGAATTCGTGTCCGGCTACGAAGATCTGCCGGCATTGCCGCCGGATGTGCCGCGCTCCGAAATTTATCCAGCGCTGGTGCGCTTTTATCACGCCAGTTATCACAACCAGGCGGTGCGCATCGCCGCCCTGTATCAACCGATGTATGACGATCCGGTGCGCGGCATCGCACTGATCCAGGTCGGCGAAACCATGGATGCACGCAGCGACCTGACCCGCAAAATCCTGTTCAGCACCATGTGGCGGCAAGGTTTGCTGGTGAGCGTGGCAGCCTTGCTGGTATGGTTTGCAGTGCGCTTTGTGCTGCGTCCGCTGATGCAGCTGAAAGCAGCGGTGGAAGCGCGCGCCAACACCGATCTGGCGGATTTCGAAGTCAGCCAGGTGCACCGCGAAGTGCGGCCGCTGGTGGTAGCCATGAACGGCTATATGGGGCGCCTGCAGGCGCTGATTACCGGCCAGCGCCGTTTCATCGCCGATGCCTCGCATCAGCTGCGCACCCCGCTCACCGTGCTCAAGACGCAAGCGGAACTGGCCCTGCGCGAATTTGACCGCAATCCCAACGATGCGCGCGCCTGGCAAAACCTGCGTGAAATCGTCGCCAGCATTGCCGGCACCACCGACGCCACCGTCCATCTGGCCAATCGGCTGCTGACGCTGGCGCGTGCCGAGCATGGCGCAGCCGAGAGCGGCAGTGCGCCGGCTTCGCTCACCGGCATCACGCGCCAGGTCGCGCTGGAGCAGGCGCCCGCCGCAGTGAAAAAACAGATCGATCTGTCGTTCGATGCAGCCGACCGGTTGATCGTCAATGGCAATGCCTTGCTGCTGCACGAATTGATCAGCAATTTGCTGGACAATGCGATTCATTACACGCCGGCCGGCGGCAAGATTGTCTTGCGCGTGCGGCGCGATAGCGTGGCGCAGCGCGCCCTGCTGGAAGTGGAAGACAGCGGCATGGGCATCGCCGAAGAAGACCGGGAGCGCGTGTTTTCCGCGTTTTACCGTGCCCCGTCCGCACAGCAGCAAAACCCCAGCGGCGCCGGCCTCGGCTTGTCGATCGTGCGCGATATCGCTTTATCGCACGGTGCGCAGATTACGCTTGCCGCGGCGAGTGACAGCAAAGACCAGGCTCCGGGCCTTAAGGTTACGCTCAATTTCCCCTTACCTTTATCCTTGAATTCCTGATAGCGTTAGACATATCGATATTTTCTAGTGTTTCTACGTTAGGGAGGCAAGCTTTGAGCGATACAGCCATCAAAGTGGTAACGGGCACGGCGCTGACGGATGAGCAGAAAAAAGATCTATTGCACCGGCTGGCGCGCGTCGAAGGCCAGATCCGCGGGGTGCAGAAACTGATCGCCAACGCTGCGGTGCCTGCCGATTGCGACAGCGTCGCCCAGCAGCTGGCGGCCGCCCGCAAAGCGCTGGACAGAGCGTTCATCACCCTGTTGACAGACGCCATCGTTACCCACACCGCTGCCGCCGCCAATCCAGAACAAGCTCAGCAAAGCGCCAGGAATCTGGCGGCGCTGCTGGATAAGTTTGCCTGAAGTTGTCCCGAAATTTTCTTCACCACGGTTGCAGCAAACTTTAAGCCGATAAACTATTTCGCCGCTGGCCTGTCATTCCTATAATTCTTTTCAGAAGAAGTTGAACTGAAAAGAGGAGGAACATGATCTTAGCCGGCAATCACACCGCCATCCAGTCCGGGATAGGCATGATAGAAGTGCTGGTGGCAATCGTCATCATCGCCTTCGCCATGTTCGCCCTGATCGATATACAGACGGTTGCGTTGCGCTATCAGAAGACGGCGCATGTGCGCGCCATGGCCAGCCAGTTCAGCGCCGATCTCGCAGAGCGCGTGCGCGCCAATATCCGCGGTGCACATAGCGGCGCATATGACTTGTCGCAGCAGACCTATCCAACACTCGGCGAGTCCGCCCCGTCCTGCTTCCATTCCGCCAATTGCACGCCGCAGGAACTGGCGGCAAAAGATATCCATGAATGGCGCACCGGCCTCAGCAATGCGATGACTGGCGGCTGGGGCGAGATCGCCGGCTCCGTGACGGACGGTTTCACGGTCAAGGTGTATTTCCTGGATACGCTTACCGCCGGCGACGAACTTGATCCGGTCGCAAAAAATTGCCAGTCCGGCGCAGCCGATAGGGTTCTGCATAAAGATGTGCATTGCTTCGCCACCGCGTTTTTCCCATGAAAGATTGTCAGCGCCGTTGCAGCCGCGCATCCGTAACATACGTCTCGCTTCAGGATCGCCCGCACTATCGCCGGCAGCGTGGCTTGATTTTGCCGATGCTGCTGATTTTTCTGCTGGTGATGATGTTTCTCGGTTTTGGCGCCTTGCGTGCCGCGCTGCTGGAAGAAAAAATGGCAACCAATGCCGGCAATCAGCAAATGGCGTTCCAAGCCGCGGAACACGCCTTGCGTTTTTGTGAAAATCAATTAAGGCTGTCGCCGGTCACCATCCCGCAGCTCAAGCAAGGGCCGGTTACGGTCGATGGCGCAAGCAGCAAACCCTACTGGGAAATCGCCGATAGCTGGCGCAACGATGAGATCTCGGTATCCGTACCGCGCATGAGCAGCGAAGGCACGGTGGCCGCCGCGCCGCCACGTTGTCTGGTTGAGCGGCTGCAGTTCGATGCAGACCTGCAGTACCGGCAGCAACTTCCACCGCAGTTTTCACAACAACGGCTGGCGTACAGGGTTACGGCGCGTGGGATAGGCGCGAGCACTGCAGCCGTGGTGCTGTTGCAAAGCTATTTACTCTTATAACGACGTTCTTCACGGAGAAAGTACCAGCCATGAAAGTTGTCTTTCCGGGTCTCTGCGCAATCATGCTGATATCTGCTGTCGCCCGGGCTGAAAATACTCCGGATCAGCCGCCGTTTATCTATGCAACCAGCTATGAGACAACAATATGGCAAGGGCATGTCAAAGCTTATCCGATCAGTAAAAGCGGTATTGCCGAAACAGCGCAATGGGACGCCGCCGATTTGATTCCGCCGTGGCAGGCGCGGCATATTCTGACTGCCGCCGCTGACGCCGTCGTTACACCGTTCGAATGGCGGCAAATGAGCGATATGCAAAAATCCGCCTTGTCCTCGGAGGATGTCTTGCACTATTTGCGTGGCAACGACGCGCTGGAAATTCGGCATGGCGTTGGCCAATTCCGGAATCGCAAAGGCAAACTTGGCGACATCGTCAATTCTGCGCCGCTGTATATCGGTATCTCCGATTCCGCCTATCACTTGTTGCCTGCGGCAGACGGCGGCGACAGTTACCAGCGTTTTGTCAATAGCAAGAAGCAGCGTCGCGCCATGCTCTATGTCGGCGCCAACGACGGCATGCTGCACGGTTTCGATGCTGTCAGCGGCGTGGAAAAAACAGCATTCATTCCGCACGCGATTTTTGCCTATCTGCCGTTACTGAGCGAAGCTGACTATGTGCACCGCTTGTTCGTTGACGGTTTGCTGACAGCCGGCGACGCTTATCTCGGTCATAGCGGCAGCGCGGAATGGAAAACCATCTTGCTGGGTTCAACCGGTGCTGCTGCGAAGAGCCTGTTTGCATTGGATGTCAGCAATCCGGCTGCGCCGCTTGACTATCCCTTGCTGTGGCAAAAAAGTGCAGGAGACGATGGCCAGGGAATAGCCGATGACGACATGGGCTATTTGCTGGGCGAGGCGTTTGCGATTCGTCTGCGCAATGGCGCTTGGGCCGCAATGTATGGCAACGGCTATCAAAGCGGGAAGCAGCGCGCCGCAATGTATCTGGTTGAGCTGGCCAGCGGCAGCTTGATCAGAAAGCTGATTGCCGGTACTGCAGATTCCGTGATCCCGAATGGTCTGGCGACGCCGGCACTGGTGTTCAATAAGCAGCGTGAAGTAAGCACAGCCTACGCCGGCGATTTGCATGGCAGTCTCTGGAAGTTCGATCTGAGCGCAAGCGAAGCGGAGCGCTGGCAGCTCGGGTTCGACGGCCGTCCCCTGTTTGTCGCCACCGATGGCCGCGGCAAGATGCAATCCCTCATGCAGCAACCCTTGCTTGAGCATCATCCCAGAGGCGGCGCCATCGTCATGTTCGGCGCCGGCAGAGCGGAACCCGGCGGCGCCAGGAACAAATCGCAAACCTCAAGCTTGTACGGCATCCGGGACAAGATCGACGCCGGCCCTGTTGCGGATCGTACTCAGTTGCAACGACAAACGCTGACAGAAGGCGAAGGCGGAAAATGGCAATTGAGCAGCAACGCCATCAATTGGAGCAAGCAGCGCGGCTGGTATATCGACCTGCCCGAAAAAGCCGGCAACGTGGTCGGAAAATTGCAGATCATCGACGGCGTGCTGTGGGCGCTGACCTATTCTTCCGCTGAAGAAAAATCGTATCTGATTGGAATCGACTACACCATAGGCGGCGCCACGACCGAGGCCGCACTGGCGGATTTTCCGCAAAATATTTCAATGATAGAAGTGGCTGCAGCAACCGTTACACCCGCCGCCATCAAGTTGCCGGATGGCCGCCGGCAACTCGTGATAAATGGCCGCGATGGCAAGCCGCAGGCGATCGCTTTGAATCCAGTGCAGCGCCGCCCGATAAGAACCTGGCGCCAATTGCCGGCGCCGCCGAGTATGCCTGATCCGGGCTAGGGGAAACCAGAGATGCGCAAACAAAGAGGCTTCACCCTGATCGAAATCATGACAGTGGTGACGATTGTCGCCATCCTGAGCAGCGTAGCGTTGCCCAGCTATAGTGAACACGTCAGACGCGGTCAACGAGTTGCCGCGCGAGCAGTCTTGCTGGAAGCCGCCAGCTGGATGGAGCGCCGCTTCTCCGTGCATCACAACTACCTTGGCAATGACCATCAGATTCCTATATTGCCCGATGGCTTGAACCGCTCTCCGCGCAGCGGCGCCGAAAAATATGTGATCAGTCTGACCACCGGGAAAGCGCAAGCTACGGCCTATCAACTGCGCGCAGTGCCGTCTGTTCCGGACAAGTGCGGCAGCTTCACCTTGGATCATACCGGTGCGCGCGGACTTATCGGCAATACCGCGTCGTTGAAAGAATGCTGGGGAAGCTGACGTATTTATGTGCTGCTGCGGTTTGATTTACTGAGCATGACAGCGGAATAATCGTTAAAAAGCCCGCAGGCAGCGGGCTCGGTGGAGTTTAGTCGTCATCATCATGATGGCGATGATGTTCATGGCGTTCATCCCGGCGTCGCCATTCTTCACGACGCCATTCGTCATCGCGGCGCTCGCGCCACTCGCGACGCTCGACCCAGCCAGGTTGTACATAGACTTCTTGCCGCGGGTAATACACCGGCGCAGGCACATAACGAGGTTCGTATTGCACAACCGGAGGGTAATACGGTTGCGGCGGCGGTTCGACGTAAATGCCGACTCCGACGTTAACGCCGGCGGCAGCGCTGCCGCAAGCACCGGCGGCGATAGCGCCCAACGCCAGACATGCTAAAAGTTTTTTCATAATATTTCCTGTTTGCCAGCACTGCATAGGGCGATTCCGCCATTTCATAGCTTCAGTGTACGGACAATGGTTAGTCAATGTTGCTCTTAGGGGCAACAAGTGTAACTTTAAGTAAATGAATGTAGTGGAGAAGAGTGCAAAATTATGGTGGTTTTGTTTATTTGCCATGTTGCAAGAATCTGATAGGCATCTACCGGACAGAGGCTGAGACGAAAGACGCGCCATGGGCCGTCGATGCAGCCCCCGATCGGCTATATCCAGGCGACTATTTCATCTCGTGTCCAATCACGCCGCCGACTACTGCACCGCCCACGGTGCCGGCCGCGCTGCCGCCCGTCAGGACGGCGCCGCCTACCGCACCTACACCGGCGCCGACTGCGGTCGACGAACACCCTTCCACGCTAAGCAACATGAGCGCAGTAACGGCTATCAAGGCAAATCTTTGTGCGATTTTCATGGCGGATCTCCTCCTGGCAATGATGCAGGCTAGATCAGCATACAGGCGGGTTAGAGGGGTGTCAGTGCGGCAGCTAACATACAGGACCAGCGGCTCGGCTGGTCCTTTTGAAATGAACGATAAGCAGATTCAGGCGTCGAAACAGTGGTCATCAATCATCCAGGAGCACGCCATGAAACGCCTCGCTATTTTATTCGGTTTGACTGTGCTGCTAAGCGGTTGCGTAGTCGCCCCATACGGCCCGAGGGACGGTGGTTATAGAGACGGAGGTGAATGGCATGAGCACCACGATGACCGGCGCCGCGATGAAGCTCCTAACCGCTATTAATTGTTGGCTATAGGCGTTAAGCAGCCTGCGGTGATTAGCGGACAGAGTAATTCCGCCAGATTGCCATCTCAACAAAGAAACCTGATAGTGACTGGAAGCCTTTTCTGTATTTTGGATTTGGGGACTCCATACAGGATTTGCGTACTTACCTGTGTACTTAAAAGTAATGCGTATCAATTTATCGATAGATGCAAATAAAATTCAGAGCGAGCGACTCTATGCTTTAAGGGTATGTTGCGTTGGAAGATAGGTTCTCAGACTGTTTCAGGTATAGATATAAAGGCAGTCGCCTCTGAGATGAGTAAAATGATATTTTCTAAAAATATGAATCCATATAAATAAAAATGTCATCATCGAAACTGTTGATTGCTCTTCTCTTCCTATCCGTTTCGAAAATAGCGATTGGAGATGAAGCCGTATTACATGGCGATTCCAATAAACGGAGAGAAGAATCGCATGGTAAAAACATGCCAATTTTCGAAAAAAATCCCGTCAAATTTGATAATAGACGTGCAGACGAATCGAAAATCATGAATGCATTTATCAGCTACGGCCAATCTTGGCGCTCTCAATCACAACCAGTGGCTGGCTCTGATTTAATTCCAGACGAAAAAAAATCACTCGCATTTGCACCGAAAGCCAAAAACACGACAACACTACTCCCAGCAATTAGTTCCCCTTGGGTCGCTGAGCAATATGGTGACCTGGAAGAATTAAACTGGGGCAACACAGTGACAGGCAGCTCTGGCAATGCATCTGGAAATATCGGAAATATCGCTGCTCGAACACTCGTTAAGCTAAGCAAAGGAAATGGTTACTCGCCCTTCAACGTTGTAGATTTTGGCATGGCATATCCTGGGTATACGTGGCAGCAACTTCAACCCGGCACACAGCAATGGACCGTCATGCTGAACGCCATAAGCAAAATTAGAGCGATCAATAGTTCGAACGGAAAGCTAACGCGTTGGCTAGGTGTTGGCTGGACACACGGCTCGTTTTCTCCGACTGACAAATTCGACTATTTCCAGCAGCTGCAGCAGATGGTCAGTGCATTCGATAAGTTGGCTCTGAATAGTGGCAATGGCGGGGAAGATAAACCGCTGCATTACTATATCGACATGTTCGGCGGTGTTTCTGACATGACAGTTCAATCGCCAAATACATTAAGACAGCTAGATTTTTCGTATTCCGATCTATCACGCTTTCATCTTGTTAATCCTCGCTACCCCTACCCATTTGCCGCCGGTGACAATGTCCACCACAGTGGTATCGGTTATGCTCAATATGGCGAAGCGGAAGGATTAGCCAAGTTTTATACTCTCGTTGCCGGGATACATTGGGAGCCATTTAGAATCGTCTCAGGGCAGATTAACGGCTCAAAAATCTCTCTAAAAGTATCGGCTCCGATGGTTGGTTTCGGAAAGCCGGAAATTGACACATCGCAGATAGAACGAGCATCACAATTGGGATTTCACGTAAAAGCAGAAGGTATTGATGTTCCCGTGAAAAGTGTTAGTTTTACAAACGCAACAACCATTGCGCTGCAACTGCCGTCGTCAGTTTCAAAATCATCAAAGGTAGAGGTTTCGTACGCCTGGTATGGGCCAGGGGCTCCCTTCGGAACTCACGCAGGAGTTTGGGGAAACATTAAACGGAAAGGTCCGCCATCGGTACTATTTCGTGGAAAAACCATCGATCTTTGGCTATGTAACTACATTGGCGTTATTGAACGTGCACCAAAGCTAAATTTGAAATAAATCGGATCGCATGTTCGTTTGCGCGCTGCATTGACCCACTCCGTTTGACCCTCTCTCCATTGCCTGGCGAACGCAGCGACCCTGTCGTAAGATCCTTTGAATCCCAAATCGACGAGCTCCTCGTGGAGCTGCTTGAGGTTGCCTGAACCTATGCTTCACCATAGCGCAGGCAATTGAATTGAATCGAATCAGGTCGTCTGGAGAGCGTGGCAAGTCAGCGGACTCATCAGCGCCGGCGGCCGCACAGAGTACATACTGAATAGACGCTAGCTGACGCGCAACCGTCACGCCTCTAATCGCACCGGCCGTGACGGCCTCTGGCTGACGACAAATTAGCGCCCTGTGGTCGTGACGATGGATATGGGGGTGCTCCCTGCAGGAACGGTTGCCGGAGTCATGGCGGCGAGCGCGCCGCCCGCGCCGATGGTGTACTGCGAAACGCTGTTGCTGCCATTGTTCGCCACATAAGCGTACTTGCCCGATGGATCCACGGCGGCCGGGTAGGATCCGGTGGCGACGGTTGCCGGGCTCATCGCCGTGAGGGTGCCGTCCGCGCCGATGGCGTACTGTGAAACGCTGTTGCCGCCGAAGTTCGTCACATAGGCGTACTTGCCCGACGGATCCACAGTGACCCCGTCAGGACTGGATCCGGTGGCGACGGTTGCCGGGCTCATCGCCGTGAGGGCGCCGCTCGTGCCAATGGTGTACTGCGAAATGCTGTTGCTACCGTTGTTCGACACATAGGCGTACCTGCCCGATGGATCCACGGTGACCTCGTATGGAGCGCTTCCGGTGCTGACAGTTGCCGGGCTCATCGCCGTGAGGGCGCCGCCCGCGCCGATGGTGTACTGCGAAACGCTTTTGCTGCTGAAGTTCGTCACATAGGCGTACTTGCCCGATACATCCACGGTGACCCCGGACGGAGCGGTTCCGGCGCCGACGGTTGCGGGACTCATCGCCGTGAGGGTGCCGTCCGCGCCGATGGTGTACTGTGAAACGCTGTTGCCGACGTAGTTCGTCACATAAGCGTACTTGCCCGATATATGCACGGTGACCCCGTATGGACTCGATCCGGTGCTGACGGTTGCCGGGCTCATCGCCGTGAGGGCGCCGTCCGCGCCGATGGTGTACTGTGAAACGCTGTTGCCGACGTTGTTCGTCACATAAGCGTACTTGCCCGACGGATCTACGGTGACCCAGTATGGACTCGATCCGGTGCTGACGGTTGCCGGGCTCATCGCCGTGAGGGTACCGTCCGCGCCGATGGAGTATTGCGAAACGCTGTTGCTGCCGTTGTTCGTCACGTAGGCGTAAATAAACTTGCAGACGACACTGACATTGCCGACGTTGGCGGTGACGCCCGATCCGCTGGCGCCGGAAATCGAGCAAAACTGCGCGGAAGGCTGCGTGCTAACCGTGACAGCATAGCTGCCGTTATAGGCCACCGGGGTGGCGAAAGTGAAGGCGCCATTGGCATTGATCGTCAAAGGATCGCCGGCGTTATCCAGCAGGGTGACTTGGGCGCCATTGGCCAGGCCAGAGACGCTGCCGCCGATGGTGTAGGCATTGGCCGAGCAGACGATGGCGACATTGCCAACGTTGGCGGTGACGCCTGCTCCTGCTCCGGTGCCGCCGGAAACCGAGCAAGTCTGCCCGACAGGCTGCGTACTCACCGTAACGGCATAGCTGCCGTTATAGGCCACCGGGGTGGCGAAGGTGAAGGCGCCGTTGGCGCTCACGGTCAGCGCATCACCGCCGTTATCGAGCAAGGTGACTTGCGCACCGGCGGCCAGGCCGGAAACCGTACCGGAGATTCGATAACTTCCCTGAGGAACGACGCCGCCACCATTGGCGCCTCCAGACCCAACCCCAGACCCAGCCCCAGCCCCAGCTGTGCTTCCGCCTCCGCCTCCGCCTCCTCCGCAACCGGCAAGCGCCACGCTCAACGCCAGCGCAGCCATCCGGCATAGGGATGCATTGAAAAGCGTCGTTTTCATTTTCATTTTTGATTTTCGTACCGTCGTCGATTCAGTCGTCCGGTCAAGTTGGAATGGGCGCCGGTCAGGACTGATACGCAGACGGTGCGAGACACCATGCGCGACCCGAATGTCCCCACTACCTGCTGCCATCTTTCGCATCACACCAAGCACCTGCTGCAGTTTCAACATGACCACTCTCCCTTTAAGTTTTTCTTATCTGATCGCCCCGCCTATCGATGACTGGACGCCTGCCATCGAAGCCGCAGCGCAACGAAGTGGGGGATCAAGGTAATAGCGAGATATGACAGGAGGCAGGATGTTGGCAAGCGGCGCAGCGTTGCATGGGCTAGCCGCTGCATAATGGACATCGCGGAACTCCGACGTCGCTATGTTGACCAGCGCATCGTTCCACACAAGGCGACGGACCAGGCGCCGTGCAGCCGTGGATAACCAAAACCCATTTGCCTGGTGATAGATCTGCATGCTAGCTCCCTGCGGAATGCCGGCCGATTCTGGTCTCCTGCGGCTCTCGCTTATAGTTGTCACTTTCATTCATTTGGGTCGATCTGTCAGTAGATGAACACCCGCAGAATCCGGTAGGGTATGCCCGACTAAATTTTAGTTTGGAAATAAATCCCTATAAGACCTCAAACAACCCGGCAGCCCCCATCCCGCCACCAACACACATTGTGACTACGACGAATTTGATGCCGCGGCGCTTGCCTTCGATGAGGGCATGTCCGACCAGACGAGCGCCGGACATGCCGAACGGATGTTCGACCGATATCGCGCCGCCTTCTACATTCAGAATGTCATCCGGGATTGCTACTCTCGCATCGTTTTCGGTACGTTCGAAGATAGCGAGCTTGTTGATCTTAATGAAGAAATCGCGGACATTGGTATGGCGCGGGTTTCAGCGCTATGGGATGCCTTGCTTTAACCGAGGGCACTTGCGTCCGATAACCGCGAATTGGAAAACACCTTATTAAGGTTGGCGTCAATTCCTATTTTTAGGGTAAAGATCTGATGAGACAAACGAAGAAAGCAAGTCGCTGGTGGTCAGTGATTAGCGCGGGCGCGATACTCGGAATAACATCAGTACTGGTCTATGCAGGCAGCATGTTGCGCCCCGCAGTCGCGCCAGTTTGTGAGGTATCGCCTTCTGGGTACGTCAGTCCCACGCGAGTAGTAAACGGACCATTATTGCGGATAGGTGGTTCTGACATAGTACGCAATGATCGGAACCAAAATATTCAAATTGCGGTTTGTAGCAAAGGTGGTTGCATTGGGCCTGCTCGAGAGTTAGAGCAGGTCAAAAGTGGCACATTAGTGCGCGCCGAGTATTGCGCCAAGATGATTATTCGTGTGTACGCAAGCGATGTCGAAATCTACAACAGAGTGCCTCCAACACAAAAATATTTGGATCAACAAGCTGTAGCAAGTCGTGATTTTGTTTTGAAGATGTTTGCATTTTCATGCGGCTTGCTATTGTTTGGAATACTTGGCGTGCGACGGAAAGTCGAGACCTGATCTTGATAAGAGGGATCAACGATAGTGAGCAACAAGGGCTATGCTAATCCCGAAAACCAGCAATACGACTAGCAACATACCGAACTCCTTGCGCGTGCGTGGCAAAGTCATCGCCCCACTGCCGCCAAATATGACAAGAATAATGGCAATGAGGGTGGCAGCGCCCGTGGCCAGTTGAGTTACCGCATTGCAGATGCCCTCAGCAAATCTTGGCCATCCAAATCTACGGTATTGTTTAACTTCCGGTCGGCGAAACTCTAGTTGCTTGTCGAAGATCATGGTTGTACATTTTGACCTTACCCCGCTGAGTGCACCAATCGCAAGTTAGTAATCTCGCTGTTTTCGTTGTGATGCAATACCCGGAATTGGTCCGGTGCCATTTGCCCCAGGGCGCTATGCGGGCGAACCGAGTTGTAAT
>NZ_JAGQEG010000007.1 GCF_018305005.1 Collimonas silvisoli | reverse complement strand
CAAAAGCAAACTTGAAAGACGCCAAATGATGGATTTGAATAATTTGGGCGCCTCGCTGAGCGCGCAGTTTCGTGGATTAAATGGCCGCCACCCCGGCCAATGGCCGATCGCTCCTCGTGTCTTATCCGGCGTCGCGGTGTCTTTGCTGGTGCTGCTGGTGGGATGGTTTTTTTACTGGAGCGATCAGCAAGACGAACTCAGCGCTGGCGAACAGAAAGAAGTACAGCTAAAAGAACAGTACAAGTCAAAGATCCAGCAAGCCATCAACCTGGATGCTTTGCAAAAGCAAAAACTGCAGGTGGCGGATTACGTTTCCACTCTGGAGAAGCAATTGCCTAGCAAGGCGGAGATGGATGCACTGCTGTCCGATATCAATCAGGCTGGCCTGGGACGCGGCTTGCAGTTCGAATTGTTCAAGCCAGGCCAGGTGGTAGTGAAGGATTACTACGCTGAACTGCCAATCAATATCAAGGTGAATGGCAATTATCACGATGTCGGCTCGTTCGCCAGCGACATCGCCAATCTGCCGCGCATCGTAACCTTGAATAATATGAATCTGGTAACGGGCAAAGACGGCACGCTAAGCCTGGACGCAATTGCCAAGACCTTCCGATATCTGGATAAAGACGAAGTGGCGGCACAACGCAAGGTCGCCGATTCAGCTAAACAGAAAGGTCAAAAATGACGTTTTTTCGCATTGGGCGTCTGACCCAGGTGACATTTTTTGTCGTATTCATCTCAACTTTGTCAGGTTGCGGCGACAGCGGCGTGCAGGAACTGAAGGAGTGGATGGCCGAAGTCAAGAGCCATACCAAAGTCGGGATTCCGAAGCTGACCGAGCCGAAGAAGTTCGTCCCGTTTACGTATGCCGGTGCGAGCAGCATAGATCCATACAATCCCAGCAAGTTGCTGGTGGCGCTGGCCAAGCTGCAGGGTAAGTCAAACGGCTTGAAGCCGAATCTGGACCGGCGCCGCGAAACCTTGGAGAACTTCCCCCTGGATACGATCAAGATGGTAGGAACGTTGCAAAAAGTGGGTTTGAGCTATGTCTTGCTGCAAGTCGACAAGACCGTGTTCCAAGCCAAAGTGGGGAATTACGTGGGACAGAATTTCGGTATGGTTACCGGCATCACTGAGTCCGAAGTAATGTTGAAAGAAATCGTACAAGATGCGTCCGGCGAATGGGTCGAGCGCGAAGCCAAGTTAGCGTTGCAGGAGAGCACAAAATGATTGCAGCAGGAAAAAAATTCGTTAACCTGAGCGTAAGCCGGCTGAGTGTGATTCGACAGAAAGCATTGATGTTGGGTGCGCTGGTGTGTTTGCTGGCGACCGGGACATCAGCAATGGCTGCCGAAGATAACGCCATCACTTCGATCAACGCCAATCAGCAAGGCGCGAATGTGATTGTCAAGATCAATTTCAAGCGTCCTTTGAGTGCACAACCGACGGCGTTTTCCATCGTCAGTCCGGCTCGTATCGCACTGGATTTTGTCGGCGTCGGTAACGCCACCGGCAAGACTTCGCAAGACATCAGCCTGGGCGACGTGCGCAATGTGGTGGTGGCGCAAGCTGACGATCGCTCACGTTTGATCTTCAATCTGAAACGATCCTTGTCGTACGCCACCGCGATGGATGGCAATGCCTTGATCGTCACCATCGATGGTTCCGGCGGCTTGGCAACTCCGGTCAATGCCGTCGGTATCCCGGTGCGTCCAGCGGCAGCTGCGACCACCGCTGCCGCCGTGGCTGCGGCGCCTGCGCCCTTGTTGAACGGAAAACCGGCTCTGCGCGATATCGATTTCCGCCGCGGCACTGCGGGTGAAGGCCGGGTGGTGATTGATTTGCCGAATACCCAGGTCGGCGTCGACGTGCGTCAGCAGGGCCAGACAATTGTTGTGGATTTCCTGAAAACCAGTTTACCGGATGTATTGCGCCGCAAGCTCGATGTCGGCGATTTCGGTACGCCGGTCAAGACCATCACTACCGTGACGCAGGGTGAAAATGTGCGCATGATCATCGAGCCGAAAGGCCTTTGGGAGCAAAGCGCTTATCAAAGCGATAGCCAACTGGTGATCGAAGTCAAGCCGATCAAGGAAGATCCGAACAAGCTGGCGCAAGGGACACAAGGCTATCATGGCGACAAATTGTCCCTGAATTTCCAGAACGTCGAAGTGCGCTCGGTGTTGCAGGTGATTGCCGATTTTACCGGTCTGAACATAATTACCAGCGATACCGTCGGCGGCAATCTGACGTTGCGTCTTAAAGACGTTCCTTGGGATCAGGCCCTGGATATCGTGATGCAAGCCAAGGGTCTGGACATGCGCAAGAACGGTTCAGTCATCTGGATTGCGCCGAAAGATGAATTGTTGACCAAGGAAAAATTGGAACTTGAGCAGCGTTCGCAAATTGCCGAGCTGGAACCGCTGCGTACCGAGTCTTTCCAATTGAACTATCAAAAAGCCGAGGCGTTCAAGAAAGTATTCGGGCTCGATGACGCTGGCGGCGGCAGTAGCGGCAAGAAGAATAGCATCTTGTCGAATCGCGGCAGCGCCGTGATAGATCCGCGTACCAATCAGCTGTTCGTGACCGACACGCCGACCATCTTGCAAAACATTCGCAATCTGGTGCAGAAAATCGATATCGCCTCGCGACAAGTCTTGATCGAAGCGCGTATGGTCGAAGCAAACGACGGTTTCAGCCGCAACCTTGGCGCCAAGCTTGGGTTTGGTTTCAATAGCAAGAATGTCTCCTCAGGAGGTACGCAAACCGCAACGACGACGAGTGGCACGCTTCCTGTAATTGCAGGGAATTCAGTGAATTTGCCAGCCGCCCCCTCTACCGGTACAGCGGGATCCGTGGCGTTGACCTTGTTCAATTCTGCCGCATCCAAATTCATCAGCCTGGAATTGTCGGCTCTGGAAGCTGACGGGCAGGGTAAGATCATCTCCAGCCCACGTGTAGTTACAGCGGATCAGCAAAAGGCTTTGATTGAACAAGGTACTGAAATTCCTTACCAGAATGCAACCAGCAGCGGCGCCACATCGGTTGAGTTCAAGAAGGCCAATCTGAAATTGGAAGTCACACCGCAAATCACACCGGATGGCAATGTCATTTTGACAGTGGACGTAACTAACGACAGCGTGGGTGCTACCGTTCCCGGCGGCGTCTCGATCAATACCAAGCATGTCCAAACCCAGGTTCAGGTGGAAAATGGCGGCACTGTGGTGATTGGTGGTATTTACACCCAGACAATTTCAAATGATGTTAATAAAGTGCCACTGCTTGGAGATATTCCGGTTCTGGGTTATCTTTTCAAACAATCAGCAGTTGTTAACAAACGAACTGAATTATTGATTTTCCTGACACCGAAGATTGTCATCGACCGGATCGCTGGGCACTAATTGCACAGAAGACACCGGCTAGACGCCGGTGTCTGCATTTTGAGCAAAAGGTCGAGTGGTGAAATGGTGCGGTACACAGGCAATATCTTTCTGGTCGGCCTGATGGGCGCGGGCAAGACCACGGTTGGCCGTGCTCTTGCAAAAAAACTCAATAAATTATTCATTGATTCGGATCACGAAATCGAGGCGCGTACTGGCGTCTCGATTCCTTTGATTTTTGAAATAGAAGGCGAAGAGAGCTTCCGCCAGCGCGAGACGGAAGTGATACGCGATCTGAGCGCCCGGCGCGGCATCGTGCTGGCCACCGGCGGCGGCGCCGTCATGCGGCCGGAAAATCGCGAATATCTGAAAAGCCGCGGCACAGTCATCTACCTGCGTGCCAGCATCCAAAACATTCTGCAGCGTACCAGCCGTGACAAGAACCGGCCGCTATTGCAAACCGCCGATCCGCGCCGGCGCCTGGAAGAGCTGTCGCGGCAGAGAGAGCCGTACTATCGCGACATCGCCGACATTGTCATCGATACCGGCCGACCTAACGTACAATTCCTGGTACACAGCATTCTGAGCCAGCTGGAATTACTGCCCGAAGAGCTTGAGCAGGAACCGCAAGCGGGCTCAGCTATGCAGGCCGGCGGCACCACCCCTATTTCAGCAAATTTTTCTATGAATCAGCAGTCGACCTCTCCGGCCCCAGCGCCAACCATCACGCTCCAGGTAGAACTGGGCGAGCGCAGCTATCCGATCGAGATCGGGCCGTCGCTATTGACCGACCGCGAGCGCATCGCCCGCCTGATCACTGGCAAGCAGGTCGCCGTGGTGACCAACACCACCGTCGCGCCGCTGTACCTGCAAGGGTTTAGCCAGACATTGAAAGATGCCGGCAAGAGCGTGCTGGAAATCGTCTTGCCGGATGGCGAAGAAGAAAAGAACTGGGCCAGCCTGATGCTGATTTTCGATCGCTTGCTGAGTGCCAAATGCGATCGCAAGACCACCCTGATTGCCTTGGGCGGCGGGGTGATCGGCGATCTGACCGGTTTCGCCGCTTCGGCCTACATGCGCGGCGTGCCATTCGTGCAAATTCCGACTACTTTGCTGGCCCAGGTCGATTCCTCGGTGGGCGGCAAAACCGGCATCAATCATCCGCTCGGTAAAAACATGATCGGCGCTTTCTATCAGCCGCAAGCCGTGATCGCCGATACCATGACCTTGCACAGCTTGCCGGAACGCGAATTGTCGGCCGGGCTGGCGGAGGTGATCAAATACGGCGCCGTGATCGACGCCGAGTTTTTCAAATGGATAGAGGCGAATATCGGCAAGCTGATGGCGCGCGATAACGTCGCCCTGGCTTACGCCATCCGCCGCTCTTGCGAACTGAAAGCCGATGTGGTCAGGCAAGATGAGCGCGAGGGCGGTTTGCGCGCCATCCTGAATTTCGGCCATACCTTCGGCCACGCGATTGAATCAGGTCTGGGCTACGGCAAATGGCTGCATGGCGAAGCGGTCGGCTGCGGCATGGTGATGGCGGCGGACTTGTCGCATAGGCTCGGGCACATCAGCGCCATCGACAAGGAGCGGGTGTGTGCGCTGGTGCGCGCCGCCGGCTTGCCGACCGAAGCGCCCAACCTCGGCGCGCAGCGCTGGCTGGAGCTGATGCAGATCGACAAGAAGAACGAAGACGGCCAGATCAAGTTTATCCTGATGCGGCCCTTGGGTGGCCATCTGATCGCCACCGCGCCGCAAGAGGCGTTGCTGGCGACACTGCAGCAACTAGCCTCAGGAGATTTGCCGCAATGAACCCAGAAGCGTCCCTCGCACCGCATGCCGCACATTCTGCGCTGTCGCGAGGACGCTTGTTTGAGGAAGCGCCGCCTAACGCGCGCAGCGAGTTTCAACGTGACCGCGACCGCATCATCCATTGCACCGCATTCCGCCGGCTGGAATACAAAACCCAGGTATTCGTCAACCATGAAGGAGACTTGTTCCGCACGCGTCTGACGCACAGCATTGAAGTGGCGCAAATCGCCCGTTCGATTGCGCGCAACCTGCAATTGAACGAGGATCTGGTGGAAGCGATTTCATTGGCCCACGACCTGGGCCATACGCCGTTTGGCCACGCCGGCCAGGATGCCTTGAATGACTGCATGGAAGCGCATGGTGGCTTCGAACACAATCTGCAAAGCCTGCGCGTGGTCGATAAGCTGGAGCAGCGCTACGGCGCTTTTGACGGCTTGAATCTGATGTTCGAAACCCGCGAGGGCATCTTGAAGCATTGCTCGCTGACGAACGCCAAGAAACTGGGCGACATCGGCCAGCGCTTCATACAGCGCCTTCAACCGAGCCTGGAGGCGCAAGTCGCCAACCTGGCAGACGAGATTGCCTACAATAACCACGATGTCGACGACGGCTTGCGCTCAGGTTTGCTGACGCTGGAACAGATGAACCAGATCGATTTTTATGCGACCCATAGCCGCGAAGTCGAACTGCTGTTCCCGGGTCTGAGCGGGCGGCGCGCGATCAACGAAACGGTGCGGCGCATGATCAATGCCTTGATCACCGATCTGATCCAGACCTCGCAACAACGTATCCTGGACGCCCGTTTGCAGAGCGTCGACGATGTACGCAATGCGCCGCCCTTGATCGCATTTTCCGATGGCATGGCACGGCAGGCCGCCCTGTTGAAGCGCTTCCTGCGCGAAAATCTTTATCGCCACTACCTGGTCAATCGCATGACCGCCAAGGCACGCCGGATTGTCGCGGAATTGTATGCCTGTTTCAGCGCAGAGCCGACGCTGCTGCCGCCGGATTATCAAGCCGCTCCGGCCAACTCGCAACAGCAGGCGCGCGCGATTGCCGATTACATCGCCGGCATGACTGACCGCTATGCGATACGCGAGCACAGGCGTTTGTTCCTGGTGGACGAAGGCCATCTTTAACATTCGTTCACATTCGTAGCTATGCGTTTATTGATCCGGCCACGACAAGTTGGGTTAGACTTTATCGTTATCCATTCAACTTCACGAGGATCATTATGCGTCGCGCATACCAAACAGCTTTGACATTGACTCTGGCAGTAACTGCCTCCGCCGCGCTGGCCCTTTCGCTGAGTGACCTGAGCAACCAGGACGCCAGCAGCGGTCTCAAAGCGGCGTTGCAAAAGGGCGCGGATGTCGCGGTGTCCAAGCTGGGTGTAGAGAACGGCTTCCTGAACAATGACAAAGTCAAGATCGGTTTACCCGGCGTGCTCGATAAAGCCATGCCGCTCTTGAAGATGACCGGCCAGGGACAGAAACTGGACGATCTGGTGGTGTCGATGAACCATGCCGCGGAACAGGCTGTGCCGTTGGCCAAGCCCTTGCTGTTGAACGCCGTCAAATCGATGTCGGTGACGGATGCAAAAAATATCCTGACCGGCGGCGATACCTCGGTCACCGATTTTTTCAAACAAAAAACCTCAGCGCAATTGGGCCAGAAATTTCTGCCTATCGTTAAAGGCGTGACCGACCGCAACGATCTGTCGGCGAAATATAATGCGATCATGGGGCAGGTTGGCAAGACCGGCATGGTGCCGGCTCAGCAAAGCACCGTGGAAGGCTATGTTACCCAACGTGCACTGGATGGCTTGTACACAGTCATCGCTGAAGAAGAGAAAGCGATTCGCCAGGATCCTGTCGGTACGGGTAGTGCGATTATCGGCAAGGTGTTTGGCGCGCTCAAATGAGAACGCAGTGGCAATCGCAGTAACAATAATATGATTTGATAATAACAAAGGGCGCATTGACTGCGCCCTTGTTCATTTATTGGCGCGAGCTATGCTGCTCGCGCTTGGCGGCCGGTTCAGGTCGCGGCGGGGAGTTCTTCCGGCAGATGCTTGATGGCATCGTGCTGATGGTCTTGCATCTTGTCCTTGTATTTGATCACCTGGCGATCGAGCTTGTCGATCAGGGCATCGATGGCGGCATAAAGATCGTGAGCAATGCTTTCAGCATGCAAATCTTTTCCTTTTACGCGCAGATTGATTTCCGCTTTTTGGCGCTTTTCTTTTTCAGTGATTTTGTCGACGGTCAGAATCACGCTGATATCGATGACCTGGTCGAAGTGGCGTTTGATACGCTCTAGTTTGCTTTGCACATATTCGCGAATGGCGGGGGTTAATTCGAGGTGATGCCCACTGATGGTGAAGTTCATACAGCGCTCCTATCAAGAATATTGCTGGCGGTCCGGAACAGAATACGCTGAATCTTTAGGCAGACGGTTCAAGAGGAACTGTCCTGGCAAGAATCAATGAAACCCGCTTGATCCGAACACAGCAAGGGTAAGCTTTACAATCAAACCAGAAAAAAACTACAAGGCCTTGCGCAGGTTAACAGACGGAATTTTCAGTGCTTCGCGATATTTTGCGACGGTGCGGCGGGCAACCACCATACCTTGTTCCGCAAGCATCTCGGCAATCTTGCTGTCAGAGAAAGGATTTTTTGAATCTTCCGCTCCTATCAATTGCTTAATGAGTGCCCTGATTGCTGTCGAGGAAGCCTCTCCACCTGCCTCGGTAGCAACATGGCTGCCGAAGAAATACTTTAATTCAAACATCCCGTGGGGAGTCAGCATGTATTTCTGCGTGGTCACACGAGAAATAGTGCTCTCGTGTAGTCCCAGTGTATCAGCTATTTCACGCAACACAAGCGGCCTCATGGCGACCGCTCCGTGCGAAAAGAAATTCCTCTGGCGTTCCACGATTGCTTGCGCAACTCGCAAGATGGTATCGAAGCGCTGCCGCATATTCTTGATCAGCCACTTGGCTTCCTGCAGCTGTGAAGTGAGGGCGCCGTCACCCTTGCTTTGCTTGAGTATGGTGGCATACAGGACATTCACCCTCAGCCTTGGCATGACGTCATTGTTTAGCATTACCTGCCAGCCTTGTTTAGTGCGCCTGACGATCACGTCCGGCACTACGTAGTCGGAGGTGTTGGCGGCGAACGGCGCGCCGGGATGCGGATTGCACTGCTTGATGACGGCTTGTGCTTCGCGCAGATCCTCATCGTCGCAATCGAGCGCCTTCTTGATTTTATTGAAATCACGTTGCGCAAAAAGCATCAGGTGATCTTGCACGATCGCCAATGCCAGGCGGCGCGTGACGAATGGCACTTTGATAAAACGCTTGATCTGCAAACTCAGGCATTCCGCCGCATTGCGGGCGCCTACGCCTGCCGGATCGAAACTTTGCACCATCTTCAGCGCCATCGATAACTCTTCGATGGCGATCTCCAGCTCTGGCGGCAGACGCTCCAGAATTTCCTCCAGGGTTTCTTCCAGGTAGCCGTTATCGTCCAGCGCATCGATAGTCAGTTCGACCAGTGCGCGATCGCGTATATCGTTCAGCGTTTCGCGCATTTGCTGCAGCAGATGTTCGCGCAAGGTTGATTCGTGGGCTTCCAGTTGCGGCCGTGCATCCTCGTCGTCCGAGGTTTTCGAGCTGCGCGCGATATCGTCAAAACTCCATTCGCTATCGCCGCTTTCCGGGCTGCTTTCGGCTGCCGGCGGCGCGTCGAGACTGGCTTCGCTTTCGCTGGGCGAGCTGCTGACTTCGCTATCGCCTACCGGTGCGTCCATGGTTGAAGTGCTGCCGCTGATGGCGCCGTCCGCCAGTAAGCGCACAGAATTATCGAGCGGATCGTCGACCCTCTCCAGCAGCGGATTATCCGACAGGATCTGTTCCAGCTCCTGATGCAGTTCGAGCGTAGACAGTTGCAACAGCCGTATCGACTGCTGCAACTGAGGCGTCAGCGCAAGATGCTGTGAGGTGCGAAGCTGGAGTGATTGTTTCATGGCTACCGTGCTGACAATTCACTTTTAGTTAAACAATATATTTGCGGGACAGAATTCAAGAGCCGCCGCGTTGAACCGTGCGGCGAATTATTCTGTCCTCGACCAATTTACATACGGAAATGCTCACCCAGATACACCCGCCGCACCGACTCATCGGCGATGATGTCGTCCGGACTGCCGCTGGCCAGCACGCTGCCCTGATTGATGATGTAGGCGCGATCGCAAATGCCCAGCGTTTCGCGCACATTGTGATCGGTGATCAGCACGCCGATGCCGCGTTCCTTGAGGAAGCGGACAATGCGCTGGATCTCGATCACGGCGATCGGATCAATCCCGGCAAACGGTTCATCCAGCAAGACGAAACGCGGATTGGTGGCCAGCGCGCGAGCGATTTCAACGCGCCGGCGTTCGCCGCCGGACAGCGACAAAGCCTGGCTCTCACGGAGTTTTTCGATCTGCAATTCGTGCAGCAGCTTGTGCAACTGCTCGTCGATCTCCGCCTTGTCGAGCGCCTTGCCGTTAGGCCGCTGCAATTCCAGCACGGCGCGGATATTGTCTTCCACCGTCAGCTTGCGGAATACCGATGCTTCCTGCGGCAGATACGACAGGCCGAGCACTGCGCGCCTGTGGATAGGCAGGCGTGAAATGTCGACGCCGTCCAGATCGATCTCGCCGCCATCTGACGGCACCAGGCCGACGATCATATAAAACGAGGTAGTCTTGCCGGCGCCATTCGGCCCCAGCAGGCCGACCACCTCGCCGCAATTGACTTCCAGCGATACGTCATGCACCACCTGGCGCGCGCCATAACTTTTTTGCAGACCTTTAGCGATCAGGGTGCTGGGAGCGGTCATGGTGCAGCTTTCGGACGTGGCTGGATGACTGCGCGGATACGTCCGGCGCCAGGCTGGCTATTGCCGTTGACGGTATTGTTGACGGAATAGAATTCCGTGCGGCTGTCGTAGGAAATGAATTCGCCGTTAACTTCGTCGGTCGGCTTGTCGCCTTGCAGGCGCCGCATCTGCGCCTTGGAAAACAATTTGGTGATTTCGGTTTTACCGTCGTATTCAATACGCTCGGCGTGGCCGTCAATCCACAGGTCCGGACCGCCGTCGCGCTTTTGCTTGAAGGTGGCCAGCTTGCCCGGATCTGCGTACAAGGTGGCGAACTGATAACCGGACGGGTCGGTGGTCACCACCACGCGGTCGGCTTTCATCAACAGCGTGCCACGTGTCAGGACCACGTTGCCGGTGGCGACATTGACTTGCTTGACGTCGTCATAAGTAAGCTGGTCTGAATCGATCAGCGTCGGCTTCTCGGAGTCTGCTTTTTCCGCATGTGCCACGCCTATGGCGCTGAGCAATAGCAGAGAGATTAAAAAAAATCGTTTCATGAAAAATCCTGAATAAAGGATAGAGCGGTATGCATAAAATGGGTTGCAGTGGCTTGCTTATTTCGTCGATCAACCAGGTTTTGGCGGAAATACGCCATGCACCTTGCTAAACATTTTCAGTACACGCGTGGAATTGTTGAAATCCATGCCGGTACCGTGCAATGTCGATTGCCCCAGCGTGAGTTCCACCGGTTTGTCTGATTGCATGACGTCGTCGTCTGGCAATAGCAGCAGGTATTCGGACTTCAGGTGAAAATTGTCTGCCATTGGCGTCTTTGGCCGATCCGCACTAACGTCGCCGTACAGATGCACCTTGCTATTGTTATCTTCGATCTTGCCGCGGTTTGCGACTAAATTCATCGGTGGTTTTTCTTTATCCAGACTATGGATTACCGGCTTTTGCACATCGAACGAATCGTCTCCCGGATTGTGGGTCAGCAGATCGCCGGAGATGTTGTAGCGCGGCTGTCCGGTGGTCGACATTTGCACGTAGTTGAAATGCTCGACGAAATAATCCGGCTCGGTGCGCGCCGGTTTCGGCAGCAGGTCTTCGGTATTCTTGTGCATCACTTGCAGCAGCCAGAAGCTGCCGAACGCCAGCAAGATGAACAATACCAGCAGCAGCAGGAAACGAAAGCGGTAAGCGGAGCGCCGATTTTTCATGCGATGCCTGACGGGGTAGCGCGCAGATACGATGCCAGCGTGGCTGCGTAGGTGTTTTGCGCATGCATGATCAGGTCGCAGATCTCACGCGCGGCGCCATGGCCGCCGCTGGCCTGGGTGACGTAGTGCACGCGGCTTCTGACATCGGGATGGCCGTTGGGAACGCTGACAGCAAAACCGACTTGCGACAAGATCGGCAAGTCGATCACATCGTCGCCGATAAAACCGCAAGCATCCGCCGTCAGCTGCAGTTGCGCCAGCAATTTGGCAAAAGCCGCGTACTTGTCATGCACGCCTTGCTGCACATGGGCGATGCCGAGGTCGCTGGCGCGGCGGCCGACAATCGCCGACTGGCGCGCGCTGATGATGGCGGTGGCGACGCCGCTTTGCTGCAACTGTTTGATGCCATGGCCATCGAGCGCGTTAAAGCGCTTGAGTTGTTCGCCGTCGGCGCCGTACAGCAATCCGCCGTCGGTCAGGACGCCGTCGACATCGAAAATCATCAGGCGGACCCGCGCTGCGCGGGCCGTCAGATCGGCAGTCTCGCCGTGCTTGGCCAGGGTCGTCATCAGATCACCTTGGCGCGGGTCAGGTCATGGATATGCAATGCGCCGACCAGCTTGCCGCTTGCATCGGTTACCAGCAGCTGATTGATGCGGAATTGCTCCATCATGTGTACCGCATCGACGGCCAGTTGATCCGGGCCTATGGTGTGCGGATTGACGTGCATCACATCGGCAATCGTAAGTTTGGTGAAATCTTGCACCTGCTCGATCAGGCGCCGTAGATCGCCATCGGTAAATACGCCGATGACATGAAATTTCTCATCCACCACGGCCGTCATGGCGATCCCCTTGCGAGTGATCTCAAGCAGCGCCAGCGACAGCGACACGTCCGCGGTCACGGCTGGAATCGCTTCGCCGCTGCGCATGACGTCGCGCACATGGGTCAGCAGACGGCGTCCGAGTGCGCCGCCGGGATGGGAGCGGGCGAAATCTTCTTCGCGGAAGCCGCGCGCGTCGAGCAGCGCCACCGCCAGGGCGTCGCCCATCGCCAAGGTGGCGGTGGTGCTGGCGGTCGGCGCCAGATTCAAGGGGCAGGCTTCCTGGTCCACTTTGACATCCAGGTGCACATTGGCCAGTTGCGCCAGCGCCGATTCATGGTTGCCGGTCATCGCGATCAGGCTGGCGCCCATGCGCTTGATGATAGGCACGATCGCCATCAACTCGGCGGTTTCGCCCGAATTGGAAATGGCAATGAAAGCGTCGTCCTCGGTCACCATGCCGAGATCGCCATGAGCTGCTTCGGCCGGGTGGATGAACAGGGCCGGGGTGCCGGTAGACGCCAGCGTCGCTGCGATCTTACGGGCGATGTGGCCGGACTTGCCTATCCCTGACACTACCACCCGGCCGTTGCAATTGAGCAGCAAGGCAATTGCCTGGGCAAAAGGAGCGTTGAGGTCGTCGGAAATCCGGTTTTTCAATGCAACGATGGCATCAGCTTCGATTTGCAGGGTGCTGCGGGCAAGCTTCAGAGCGCGGCCGGCGTCGAACGACTTGGACAAGGTTTTGGTATCGGTTAGACTCATCCCGAAAGTATAAACGAAATCCTAAAGCAAAAAACTTGCCAGTCTTCATCAGCTTCAATTAATCTGTCTTCAGTCCGCCCCGAGTTGTCTCTGCCGCAACATAATGTTGATATTGAATTAATTACCGATGATGCTTTCTGGACTTGAACTGACAATTTTGCTGCTCGGCTCCGCCGTACTGGGGGTGGTGGCTTTCCGCAGCTTCCATTTGCCGCCCATGCTGGGCTATCTGGCGGTGGGCATCCTGATCGGTCCGCATGCGCTGGGTTTTGCCGAAGACAGCGCCACCACCCACGCGCTGGCGGAATTCGGGGTGGTGTTCCTGATGTTCTCGATCGGCCTTGAATTTTCGCTGCCGAAGTTGACGGCGATGCGGCATATCGTGTTCGGCCTGGGCATGGCGCAGGTGTTGCTGACCATCGGCGCCACCGTACTGTTCAGCTGGCTGATGGCGGTCATCTTGCCGCAGTTCACCAATATCAGCTGGCAGGCGGCATTCGCCTTGGGCGGTGCGCTGACCATGTCCTCCACCGCGATCGTCTCCAAATTGCTGACCGAAAGAATGGAACTGGAAACCGAGCACGGGCGCCGCATCATCGGCATCTTGCTGTTCCAGGATCTGGCGCTGGTGCCCTTGCTGATTATCGTGCCGGCGCTGGCCGTGCATAGCGGCAACCTGCTGGCGACGCTGGCCTGGGCTAGCGGCAAAGCAATATTGCTGCTGGCGCTGCTGCTGTTCTTCGGCCAGAAGCTGATGCGGCGCTGGTTTCAGATCGTGGTGCGGCGCCGCTCGCAAGAGTTGTTCATGCTGAATCTGCTATTGATCACGCTGGCATCCGCCTGGATTACCCAACGCGCCGGCTTGTCGCTGGCGCTGGGGGCGTTTGTCGCCGGCATGCTGATTTCAGAAACCGAATATAAGCACCAGGTGGAAGAGGACATCAAGTCGTTCAGGGACGTGTTGCTGGGCTTGTTCTTCATTACCGTCGGCATGCTGCTGAATCTGCGTCTGGTGATGGAACATTGGGGTCTGGTGTTGCTGCTGTTGATGGGCCCGGTGTTTCTCAAATTTGCCCTGATCTCCGTATTGGCAAAAATATTCCGGTCTTCAACCGGCGTCGCGCTGCGCACCGGGCTGGCGCTGGCGCAGGCCGGCGAATTCGGGTTTGTGCTGCTGAACCAGGCCGGCGGCTTGCAACTGGTCGATCCTTTGCTGATCCAGCTGATCCTGGCGTCGATGGTGCTGTCAATGCTGGCCGCACCCTTCATTCTGGCCAAGTCGGATGCGATTGTGATGAAGCTGTCGGCCAATGAATGGATGATGCAATCGCTGGCGTTGACGCAAATCGCGACCCGCACCATGTCCACCAAGAAGCACGTGATCATCGCCGGTTTCGGCCGTAGCGGCCAAAGCCTGGCCAAGCTGCTGGAGGAAGAGGGCATCGGTTATCACGCGCTCGATCTCGATCCGGATCGGGTGCACGATGCGCGTGCCGCCGGCGCCCAGGTATCGTATGGCGACGCCTCGCGCCGCGAAAGCCTGGTGGCAGCGGGCGTGCATCGTGCCGCCGCTTTGGTGATTACCTACGCCAGCACGCCCTCGGCCTTGAAAGTGTTGCATCACGTGAGCGAACTGGCGCCGGCTTTGCCGGTGATTGTGCGCAGTTACGACGATACCGATCTGGACAAGCTGCGCGCCGCCGGCGCCACCGAAGTAGTGCCGGAAGCCATGGAGGGCAGTTTGATGCTGGCCTCGCACGCGCTGGTCATGCTGGGAGTGCCTCTGCGCCGCGTGGTGCACAAGGTGCAGGCTGTGCGCGATGAACGTTACGCCACCTTGCGCGGGTTTTTCCATGGCGTAGACGACGCGCCGGACGCCGCCGATCATTTGCAGGTGCGCTTGCACTCGGTGGCTTTGCCGGAAGGCGCGCGAGCCATCGGCCGCTCGCTGGCTTGGCTGGGCCTGCAGGAAATGGGCGCCGAGATCACCGCCTTGCGGCGTGGCCGCAATGGCATTGCCGTCACCCCAGAGGCAGTGTTGCAGGCAGGCGACATTGTTGTTCTGCGTGGCGCCGCGGACGCCATCTCCCGCGCCGAAGGGCGTTTGCTGCAAGCGTGGTCCAGCGCCAGCCATCACAGCGATGAAGATTTTTGAGAATAATACCCATTCTCATTCAATCGACATTTACAATACACGCTTTATGTAAGATCTAAGCGAGTTTGTGATTGTGAAAAAAACAATGCGTCATTGGTTGGTCAAGCTGCACCGCTACAGCGGCTTGTTGTTATCTTTGTTCCTTGTCATGGCGGGTTTGACCGGTACGGCGCTGGCCTTTAACGACGATATCGACGCCTGGCTCAACCCCCAGTTCTACCATCTCAACTCCACTGGCAGCAGGCAGCCCATCGACGCACTGGTGGCCCGGGTGGAGCACGATTATCCGCAAGCGCGGCTGGCATTTTTCTCGATCGGGCAGGACGTCAATGCGCCGCTCCAGGCAAAGCTGCGTGCTCGCAAACCGGACGAGGAACTGGCGGTGGACACGGTGTTTATCGATCCGGTCACGGCTACCGTGGTCGGTGAGCGCAATACCAAGGCTGTCAGCCTGGCGCCGCAAAACCTGATGCCGTTTCTATTCCGCCTGCATCGCTACCTGTTGCTGGACAAGCCCGGCGCCATCATCTCCGGCAGCCTCGGCCTGTTATGGCTGGCGACGCTATTGATCGGCATCGTGCTGGCCTGGCCCAAACACCGCAAAGGCTGGGGCAAGGCGCTGTCGATCAAGCGCGGCGCCGGCGGTTTTCGCCTGATGTATGACTTGCACCGCACGGTCGGCCTGGTTGCCGGGGTGCTGTTGGTGATCACTGCTTTTACCGGCGCCGTGATGAATCTGCCGGACGTTGCCCGGCCGCTGGTTTCCAGCCTGTCGACGCTGACGCCGCCGCCCAAGGAGGTGGCTAAATCGCTGGCCACAGAGGGCAAGCAGCAGATCAACTGGCAACAGGCGCTGGTCTCGGCGCAGGCCAGCATGCCGCTCGCCACGCCGGCGCGCATCGCGCGTGACGAGAAGCACGGCATCTACCAGATCCGCATGCGCAAGCCGGACGACATCCAGGAAGGCGGCAGCGTGCGGGTATTTATCGACGCTGCCGACGGTCATGTGCTGCGTGCGCTCGACCCATTAAAAGGCTCGGCCGGCGATGCCTTCATCGGCGTGCAATACGGTTTGCATACCGGGCAGATACTGGGTTTGCCGGGCAAGATCCTGGTCGCGTTCCTGGGTTTGCTGCCGCTATTGTTCACGATTACCGGGATCGCCATCTGGCTGCAAAAGCGGAAGTCCGAAGCGCTGGTGCGCGCGCGTCGTTTGCAGCCGGCTGGATAGAAATTTCGGTGCAATTGATTTCTAGCTGATTACCGGCGCCTACCGCGCTCGGCTGCGCGACGCGTTCGAAGAGGGGGACCTGATGGCCGGCGCGCGCCAGGAACGGATTTCAATGGCTCAGAAGAATGTCCGGGGCGGCGGCCGAACGGCTGCCGGGCAGAGGTTGATTGCTTTGTCCATGATAAGCAAATACCACCGATTCCTTGACCGCCTCGGTATTGTTTCTGCCGGCGGCATGGAACAATCCGCTATGAAAAAAAACCACGTCGCCCTGCTGTAGTTCCATCGCTTTTCCCTGTGCAAACAAAGCCTGGTTTTCCGCGACTTCAGGGCGCAAGAAATCCAGTTCATCCATTTGCTCCGGTTTCATATCGAGCCGATGCGAGCCTGGAATGAAGCGCAGGCCGCCATTGTTTTCGTTTTCGCTATCCAGCGCCAGCCAGACCGAGATCAATTCGTTGCGCGGGAACGACCAGTAGCGGATATCGCGATGCCAGCCGGTGGCAGTGCCGAAATGCGGGTGCTTGGTCATCACGCAATTGTGGTGCGACAAGGTCACGCATACCGGTTCGCCCAACAGCTGTTCCAGCATTGCCACCAGTTGCGGATTGCTGGCCCAGGCGCGATAGCTATCGTCGCGCTGATAGGCATTGCGCAGACGGCGCGCAGTGCGGCCGCCAACGCTGTCGAGCGACTTTGGCGCGCCGGCGTAGCCGACCTCGGATTCATATTCCAGCGGCGCCACCGCTTGCGCCAGATGGGCATTGGTGGTGGCTATCATCAGCTGGCAATCGGCCGTCGGCACCATGCGCGGCAGGATCAGGTAACCGTCTTTTTCAAAGGCGTTGCATTGCGCTGCGGACAGCGCTGGAGTGGTATTGGTAGGCATGGTTATCTCGTATTTTTTTTGCATCCCGTCGGTGCAGCGCGGGCCTGAACGCTGCTGCGCTCAGGCCGGGCGGTTGCCGTTGTGGAATGGCTGCTTATGCAGCGGCTTATTTTTTATGCAGTAATGGTCCCAGATATTTACCGGTAACGCTGGCCTCGTTTGCCGCCACCTGTTCCGGCGTACCGGTAGCGATGATACGGCCACCGCCGGCGCCGCCTTCCGGCCCCAGGTCGATCAGCCAGTCAGCGGTTTTGATGACATCCAGATTGTGCTCGATGATGACCACGGTATTGCCTTGATTGCGCAGACGGTGGATCACCTTCAGCAGCAGATCGATGTCATGGAAGTGCAAGCCGGTGGTCGGTTCGTCCAGGATATACAGGGTGCGGCCGGTATCGCGTTTCGACAGTTCCAGCGACAGCTTGACCCGCTGCGCCTCGCCGCCGGACAAGGTGGTAGCGCTTTGACCGAGACGGATATAGCCAAGGCCGACATCCAGCAGCGTATGCAATTTGCGGGCAATCACCGGCACTGGCTTGAAGAATTCATAGGCTTCTTCCACCGTCATGCCCAGCACTTCGGTAATGTTCTTGCCCTTGTATTGCACTTCCAGCGTCTCGCGGTTATAGCGCTTGCCGTGGCAGACGTCGCAAGGCACATACACGTCCGGCAGGAAATGCATCTCAACCTTGATCACGCCATCGCCCTGGCAGGCTTCGCACCGGCCGCCCTTGACGTTGAACGAGAAACGCCCGGCGTTGTAGCCGCGTTCCTTGGCCATCGGCACGGTCGAGAACAAATCGCGGATCGGCGTGAACAAGCCGGTGTAAGTCGCAGGATTCGAACGCGGCGTGCGGCCGATTGGCGCCTGGTCGACCGAGATTACTTTGTCGAAATGCTCTAGCCCGCCTATCGATTCGTGCGCCGCCGGTTCGGCTTGCGAGCCGTACAAATGGCGTGCAGCGGCGTGATACAGGGTATCGTTGACCAGCGTCGATTTGCCCGAACCGGAAACGCCGGTGACGCAAGTCAGCAAGCCGACCGGCAAATTCATCGTGACGTTTTTCAGGTTGTTGCCGGTGGCGCCGGTGATGATGAACTGGCGCTCAGGATCGGCCAACGTGCGTTTTTCCGGCACTGCGATTTTCAGTGTGCCGTTCAGGTATTTGGCGGTCAGCGATTTTTTATTTTTCAGAATCTGATCCAGCGTACCTTCGGCGATCACTTCGCCGCCGTGCACACCAGCGCCCAAGCCCATATCGACCACATAATCGGCGGTGCGGATCGCATCTTCATCGTGCTCCACCACCAGCACGCTGTTGCCGATGTCGCGCAGATGGCGCAGGGTTTCGATCAGGCGGTCGTTATCGCGCTGATGCAAGCCGATCGAGGGCTCATCCAGCACATACATGACGCCGGTCAGGCCGGAGCCGATTTGCGAGGCCAGCCGGATCCGTTGCGCTTCGCCGCCGGACAAAGTGTCGGCGCTGCGTTCCAGCGACAGATAATCGAGGCCGACATTGTTGAGAAAGGTCAGGCGCGAGACGATTTCCTTGATGATGCGGTCGGCGATTTCTTTCTTGGCGCCGGTCAGTTTCAGCTTCTCGAAGAAGAACAAAGTTTCGCGCAAAGGCGTCGCGGCGATTTCGTAAATGGCTCTCTCTTGCTTGCCGTTGCCGACCTTGACGAAGCGTGCTTCGACGCGCAGCCGCGCACCGTGACAGGATGGACATTCTTTTTCGTTGATGAACTTGGCCAGCTCTTCCTTGACCGCCATCGAATCGGTTTCGCGATAGCGTCGCTGCAGATTGTTGACCACGCCTTCAAACGTGTGTTCCTTGATGACGGTGCGGCCACGCTCGTTGACATAGCTGAACGGAATCGTTTCGCGGCCCGAGCCGTACAGCACTGCTTGCTGGGATTTCTCCGGCAATTTTTCAAACGGCACATCGATGTCGAAATCATAGTGCGCCGCGATGCTGGTCAGCATCTGGAAATAGAACTGATTGCGCCGGTCCCAGCCCTTGACCGCACCGCTGGCCAACGACAGGTTAGGGAAGGCGACGATGCGCTTGGGATCGAAAAATTCGATATGGCCCAAGCCGTCGCATTCCGGGCAGGCGCCCATCGGATTATTGAAAGAGAACAGGCGCGGCTCCAGCTCCTGCAGCGAATAACCGCAGATCGGGCAGGCGAACTTGTTGGAGTACATGTGCTCGGCGCCGCTATCCATTTCCAGCGCAATTGCGCGGCCTTCAGCCAGGCGCAGCGCGGTTTCGAAACTTTCCGCCAGCCGCTGTTTGACGTCTGCCTTTACTTTCAGGCGGTCGATCACCACATCGATGGTGTGCTTCTCGGTCTTCTTCAGTTTGGGCAGATCGTCGACTTCATAAATCTTGGCAGTGCCGGTGCCGCTCTGAATGCGGAAGCGCACAAAACCTTGCGCCTGCATTTGTTCAAACAGGTCGACATGTTCGCCCTTGCGATTGGCCACCACCGGCGCCAGGATCATCAGTTTGGTGTCTTCCGGCATCGCCAGCACCGCATCCACCATCTGCGACACCGATTGCGCCGCCAGCGGTTTCTCCGGATGGTCCGGGCAATATGGCGTGCCGACCCGCGCATACAGCAAGCGCAGATAATCGTGGATCTCGGTGACCGTGCCGACGGTGGAGCGCGGGTTGTGCGACGTAGCTTTCTGTTCGATCGAAATCGCCGGCGACAAACCTTCGATCAGATCGACATCCGGCTTTTCCATCAACTGCAGGAATTGCCTGGCGTAGGAAGACAGCGATTCGACGTAGCGCCGCTGGCCTTCCGCATACAGCGTGTCGAATGCCAGCGACGATTTGCCGGAGCCGGACAAGCCGGTGATCACGATCAGTTTGTTGCGTGGTAAATCCAGATTGATGTTCTTGAGGTTATGCGTACGCGCACCCCGGATGCGGATCTCTTCCCGTTTGTTGTCCATCTACAGCTTTCAGCGTAAGTTTAAGGCCGTGTTGGCTTGTTGGAATTGCAATTTTCACGTCTAAGGTGGCTCGCGAGCGGGGTTTTGGTCTGGCGTCAGCCGAGCGCGTCAATGCCACATCAAATGGATCAACCTGACACTATATCAGGGTCAGGATTTTTGAGTTTGCTCCGACTGTCTTGCGTGGCCGTTGCTTATGCGAGATATGAATATCTTATTTGATAAAACGATTATGAAATCGGATGGGAATGAAAAAGCCCGCGTTGGGCGGGCTAATAGTAGGGATCAAACGTGACCAAAATCTTTCAACGGCTTACATCACATATTTCGGTTTTCTAGTAGAAACCATTCTTGCGTATTGCAGTTCCTCTAAGTCTACGCCAAAATCAAAAATGATTTGAATTGGTTCAACAGGGCTTCTATTTTCGTTATAGCTGTCAACATCATTTTTCAGCTGTTTACAGTCACCGAGGATTTGTTGTCGGCGCTGCTGAAATGCGAGTCGCATATGTTTAGGCGTCGCTGTTCTAATGTCATCCCACAAAACAAATTGTTCCGGCCCTTCTGAGTAGGTTGCTGCGTGCTTAGTACGAACCTTTCGTCCTTGTTCGTCCGTCACGTATTCATCTCGAAGCGCCCGCGCGATTTCCTCCGCACACTGGCTGACTATCGCTGACGGGTGAGGCGCCCATTTACCAGTAATTATTGCCCACTGTGCAACCTCTCTTGTTGTCGCAGGCCATTTATTACCAGCAGCCTGATATAAGGGAATTAGCTGCTGAAGGTATTCATTTTTTGTAGTCATTTCAATCCTCAACGAAGTTTGTTCTATCAATCGTTAATCATGTGTCCAAATCCATCTGTTAAAGCTGATCTAGTTAAATATTCCCGAATTTTCTCAAGATGCTTACGATGAAAACTATACGGAATTAATTTTCTGTTCTGAAGTTGTCCAACCACTATCCCCGGATGAACATGAATTCTTTTCGCAAAGCCAATTATTTGCTCGTCATGGAACATGGGATTTACCCTTGCGATAAAACCATCCATCTCTTTTTTTGAAATCAATGTTTCAGCTGCGACCTCGTTCGCTCGAATTTCGATATCTGGCATTTTCGTTCCATCGGAACTAAAGATATCCACATCTATAATGGGACTAGACATCCCTTCTTTGTGCTTAACGTGATCGAGCTCATGAAGTAAAGAGTGCCAAAAATTATCAACGCGATCGAACCTAAGAGATAAGGCCACAACAGGAGTATTTTTATCTAACCAAAAACATGCACCATCGATTTTGCAACCAGGCAGGGACTCAACAATTACGAATTTAACCCCTGCTTTGGCTAAGATAGACGCAACGTTGCGGGCTCCGTCCACGAATTCAAGCTCATTCTTAAGATCGCTTATCGCTTGCTGGATTTTAGCTTCAGTGTATTTCTCTGAAGGCGCTGATTCCGCGATTTTGCGAGCACGGCAAAGCCATGCAATTTGTTGCATTGTCGCGTCAACATATGACGTTTTTTTTGCTGCATGAGAAAAGGACGGTGTTTGATCAACTGAAGAAATACCGAAGAAGCTAAATATTTGCATCTCCAGAATTTCAATGTTCTTGTTCGTCTCAATCCACCCTCGTTTTACCATTTCTCGAACGGGAAACTTGCTATGAAGCTCGGCTTTTCTTGCTATGAAATTTTGGTTTGGACGCACCTTGGAAAGTTGATATTGACTTTCAAGATTCATCCAAAACTCAGGGCCTGTACCAAGTGCAGCACCGAATGCCATAGCGGTTTCTGGTGTAATGGAGCGTTTAGCGCTAATCACCTCACTAATAAGCCGAGTATCTTTACCAATAATGTCTGCAAACTCAACTTGGGTCCAGCCTCGAGCCTCAAGTTCGTCTTTTAAGAATTCTCCAGGCGGGAAAATTTCGGCAGGGATGCGAGCACCCATTTTTTTCTCCTCTAGTGATAGTCTGCAATATCAATAACGACGACCGTTTTACCATTTGAATCTGTCACAAGTTCAATGATGAGGCGCCACTGATCGTTTAGGCGCATTGAGTATTGTCCAGCTCGATCACCCTTCAATTTTTCAAAATGCAAAGATTTCAATGCGTAAAATGCGCGCTCGTCGGCTGCCGCACGAATTAGCTGCAAACGCTTTCGATACATAGTCACAATCGAAGTCGAAAAGCCAGCAGTAAAGCCAGCATCTGTCTCCAAACGATCATGTACATGGTCTTTGAATTTAACTTCCATGTGCTGTATATATTATCAGTGTTAATCGAAATGTGCAACTTTACACATGGTGTAAAGTTGTAATTATACGTTATTTTCAATTTGATGCAAGTATAGCAAGTTTTATTTGTGCAACTGGGCTGGCATTGCAGGAGCGGGATTGCCATCAAGGGGGGAGCTTGAGACAGTTTGATGGTGGTAGTTGGCGTCGAAAGTCTGCGGGAAATCAAAAATCGGTGGTGCATTTTTTAGAAAAAAGCGTCTAATCTTCACCTAACAAAACCACCAAGTCACGCAAATAAATTACGGTATTCAGCATCGATATTAGGGAAATTTTGCGTAGACCCAATACCCATGCGGGTTCCGGCCATTCTATTCCCTGATACTATAACGGGCTTCGATCTTCGTCGTCGTACCGCCTTCACGACAAGCGTAATTACTCTGTCCTCAACTGGTTTGCATTAGTTCTGATTTCATGACCTGTAAATATTCAATATGAATAGTTCATCCCCCACTCTCGATAATGACGCCGGCAGCCGCATGAGCCGCGCCGAAGTCAAGGCCAGCGGCGCTTTGGCCTCGATATTTGCATTGCGCATGCTCGGCCTGTTTTTGATTTTGCCGGTGTTTTCAGTGCATGCTAAAACCTTGCCCGGCGGCGACAGCGCGGCCCTGGTCGGCCTCGCCATGGGAATTTACGGCCTGGCGCAATCGTTCGGACAAATCCCGTTTGGCGTCGCCTCCGACAAATACGGCCGCAAGAAGATCATCGTCATCGGCCTGATTTTATTTGCGCTGGGATCGTTCATTGCCGCCGCCGCCGGCAATATCTACTGGGTCATCATCGGCCGCGCGATACAAGGCGCGGGCGCGATTTCGGCCGCGGTGACCGCCTTTATCGCCGATTCCACCCGGGAAGAGCATCGCACCAAGGCGATGGCAATGGTTGGCGGCTCGATCGGTTTGACGTTTGCCTTGTCGCTGATCATTTCGCCGCTGCTGTACGAATGGGTCGGCATGGGCGGTATCTTTGCCATGACCGGTGCGTTGTCGCTGGCTGCGATTGCAGTGGTGGTTTGGCTGGTGCCCTCGGCGCCAATGGTCAAGGCCAGGCGCGTGGCATGGTCGGAGATCTTGCGCAACGGCGAATTGATGCGGCTGAGCTACGGCGTATTCGCCTTGCATATGACGCAAATGGCGATGTTCGTGGTGATGCCGGCGACGCTGGTCAAATACGCCGATTTGCCGCTGGAGTCGCACTGGAAAATCTATCTGCCGGTGGTGCTGGCTTCTTTTGTACTGATGCTGCCGCCGGTATTTGTCGGCGAGAAGCAGGGCAAGATGAAGCAAGTGATGGTGGCCGCCGTGGCTTTGTTGCTGGCTGTGCAACTCGGCCTGCTGCTGACGTTCTCCATGGCAACAATCCATTGGCAGTGGCTGGTCGTGCTGCTGCTGGGATTTTTCATTGCTTTCAACGTACTGGAAGCCAGCCTGCCGTCGCTGGTGTCGCGCATCGCGCCGCCGGCTGCCAAAGGTGCGGCGCTGGGCGTCTACAACACCATGCAAGCCCTGGGCTTGTTCTGCGGCGGCGCGCTAGGCGGATTGCTTAAACAGCATGCGGGTGCGCCTTCGGTTTTCATATTAGGCGCGGCAGCGACCCTGTGCTGGCTTATAATCGCATCCAGCATGAAAAATTTGCCGCGTCGGGGCCATTCATCGGCTACGGCGGCAGCGTAGTGCACAACGTGCAACACCGATAGGCCACATCGAGCAACATCAGACAGCAAGCGCCTTGGGCACGGTACAGCAAGCGCGGTTTTCAACGCATTTTCAAGATATGAGCATTTAGGAGAGCATCACATGGCATCGGTCAACAAAGTCATCATCGTCGGCAATCTCGGCCGCGACCCGGAAACACGCTACATGCCGAACGGCGAAGCAGTCACCAACATCGCCGTAGCCACTACGGAAAGCTGGAAAGACAAGAATAGCGGCGAGAAAAAAGAATTAACCGAGTGGCACCGCATTACCTTTTATCGCAAGCTGGCGGAGATCGCCGGCCAGTACCTGAAAAAAGGTTCGCAGATCTACATCGAAGGCCGTCTGCAGACCCGCAAATGGCAAGACAAGGATGGCGCTGAACGCTACACCACCGAAATCATCGCCGACACCATGCAGATGCTCGGCAGCCGTCAAGGCGCGGGTGGCAGTGCGCCTATGGACGACGGCGGTTACAGCAGCGCGCCGCCGGCACGCCAGCAAAATACCGGCGCCCCGGCGGCTCCAGCCCGCCAGCAGGCGCCAGCGTCGCGGCCGGCGCCGAATTTCTCGGATATGGATGACGATATTCCGTTCTAGGATATACGTTTTTATATTTGTAAACAAAATGAGCGCAGCCCCTGAAAAGGCTGCGTTTTTTGTTTTTTTGAAGTTGTTATTTCTTTCCTTAAGGCATACCTCTGTCCGTTTGCGTGAAATTTTGACCCAGTCAATTTGATCACTCGTGAGGACCAAGTTAACATGCCGTCCCTCATTAAAGGGAATCAGATGTCTAGTCATCACAAAGGAGTCTCGGCGATTTATGAATCGTCGTTCGTCAAATATTCAATCACGGTATGATTAACGAAAGATATCTCCATGGTTTCAAGACATTAAGCATGGCCGATGACAATTCGCATGCTGCTCGCTGGAACAGCGCTTAAAATATTAGTTCATTGGACTGCAAATCGCGATACGCGATCTCCCCTTAGCATTCGGAGCAACCATTCATGCCGACCCGCGTCGACCGCCTGACCCCCTTGCCCGAGAACGTGCTGAACCTGTCGGTGTCGCAGCGCACATGGAATGGCGTGCACATTGATGTCGCCGAATTTCATTGCGCGGGCCGAGTGGTTCATCACCTGGGTCACGAGACTGAAACCCGTCTTAGCGTCCTGCTGGAAGAGGTCGGGAGTCACTGCGAGCCGCGTCTGCGCGAGAACCAACCCTGCCCGATCGGCTACACGCCCAGGCACATGGACTTCGCGCCGGCCGGTATGGAGGTATGGGGCTACGGCGCCAATACGCGCTTCGTGAAGGACGCCACCCTGACCTTCGATCTCCCGGCGCTGAGCGAGCGGCTGGCCACCGAATTCGACGCCGATGCGGTCGCCACGCCGCGGCTGCGTTTTGCCGATGATCGCGTCTGGACGCTGGTAAGGCTGCTCTCTGAAGTGATGGACGACCTTGATCCGTCGACGCAACTCTATGGCGACGGACTGACCGCCGCGATCACGGCGCGACTCTTCGCCCACCCATTGGAAGCCGGCGCAAACGTCAGGGGTCTCGCCCCTTGGCAGCTCAGGCGTATCGTCGAGTATATGGACGCGCACCTGCCTCAGCGTGTCGAGCTCGCCCACCTGGCGACGATGGCAGGTCTGTCGCAGGCGCACTTCAGCCGGGCGTTCAAGGCCTCGACCGGGATGGCGCCCTATCGCTGGCAGCTCGACGCCCGCATCCGGCGTGCGCAGATGATGCTGATCGACACCCGCGCTTCGCTCGACCAAGTGGCCGAAGCCACCGGCTTTGCCGATGCAGTGCATTTCGGGCGGACGTTCCGCAAGTTCACTGGCGCAACGCCGGCAGCATGGCGGTACGACCGGAAAAATTGATCGCCTCCATCACCTCCTTGTAGCAGATTCAGACTGGCAATCGCAGAATCGAACAGTGCCTTCCACAAAGCGGCATGACATCATATTCACCTCCAGGCAGGCGAGTGAAACCGTATTGAGCGTTTCACGACACGCGCCTTCCGGAATCCTCATCCTGAAAGGTGGATATGATCAATCAACAGAAGTCCGTACCTGCACCGGACGAAGCCGCAGTGCAAACTGCGGCCAGTCGGACGGCATCGGACGCCGCCATCGACTATGACAGCTTGATGCAGACAAACCTCGCACGGGTGTTCGGCGAGCGCGACGCAGAGCAGCGCATCAAGGCGATTCGCAAACTCTATGCCGAAGACGCCGTGCTGTACGAACCGCAGGCCTCTGTCAAAGGCCATGCCGCGATCTCCGAAGCGGTGACTGAGCTGCTTGCCAGCTTGCCGCGGGACTTCGTCTTCAGCGCGGCTGGCAGGGCTGTCGGTCACCATGGTGCCGGGCGCCTGCAATGGTGCTCCGGTCCGCCCGATGGCAAGGTTGTCGTCACCGGTACGGATGTCGCCTTTTTCGAGGGCGGCCTCATCCACGCCCTCTATGTTTTTCTCGATCCCATTGGCGCTTAAGCGCCTGCTCACCAAAGGAACCTCATGCCTAAGACCGGCCTCGAAGCCCTGCTTCGCCCCGAAGACAGTATCCTCGTACTGATCGACCATCAACCCTACCAGTTCGCCAATCTGAACAGCCACGAACCGGCGACGATCGTCAATAACGTCATCGGCCTTGCCAAGACGGCAAAAGTCTTTAATGTGCCGACGATCCTGACCACGGTGATCGAGGAACGCGGAGGCTATCTGATCAAGGGGCTCCAGGATGTTTTCCCTGACCAGAAGCCAATTGACCGCACCTTCATCAACACCTGGCAGGACGAGAAAGTCGTCGACATCGTGAAGAAGAGCGGACGCAAGCAGCTCGTGCTGGCTGCGCTCTATACCGAGATCTGCCTCGCCATGCCAGCGATCCAGGCGCTTGCCGATGGATATGACGTGTTCATCGTCACCGACGCCTCGGGCGGAGTCACGCTGGAAGCCCATGACATGGCCGTGCGCCGCATGGTCGCCGCCGGTGCGGTGCCGATCACCTGGCTTGCCGTGTTGGGCGAATGGCAGCGTGATTGGGCGCGCGAGAATACAGCCGCTGGCGTCGCGAGCGTCGTTCTCGAGCATGGCGGCGCCAGCGGTGTCGCCTTGGCCTGGGAATTGCAGCTTCTCGCCAGCCGCGCTGGATCGGGTGCCTAAGGTGCCTGCTGCGTCAGCGCCCATCCGTATCGGGTACTGCCTGTCGCTGACCGGTCCGGTCGCGGGCAACAGCCTGTCGGCGCGGCTTGCCCATGCTATTTGGCGGCAGGACATCAACCGCCGGGGCGGGCTGCTCGGCCGACCGGTCGAACTGGTCTGCTATGACGATCATGCGGACGCTTCACTTGTTCCCGGCCTCTACAAGCGGCTGATGGATGAAGATAAGGTCGATCTCGTCATCGGCGGTTACGGCACCAACACCATTTTGCCGGCGATGCCGTTGATCATGGAGCGGCAGCGCTTTTTCGTCGGGTTAATGGGCCTCGGCGTCAACAACGCGCTTGCCTATCCGAACTACTTCGCCATGATCCCGACAGGACCGGACCCGAATGCCGCGCTTACCGAGGGATTCTTTGCCCTCGCCGCAGAGCAGAGCCCCCGGCCGGTAACCGTGGCGCTCGTGTCTGCGGACGCTGAATTCTCGCGCAATCCCATACTCGGCGGGAAGGCCAATGCCGAGAAGTATGGCTTCCAGATCGTCCATGAAGCCACTTATCCGCTGACGACCGAAGATTTTGCGCCTGTCATCGACGCAGTCGCCGAAAGCGCTTGCGATTTGCTGTTTCTCTGCTCCTACCTGGCTGACTCGATCGGTCTCGTACGAACCATCCGAGAACATCGGTTCCGCCCGAAGATGGTCGGCGGCGCCATGATCGGTCCTCAGAACGCTGCAGTGAAAACCACGCTCGGCCCGCTGCTCAATGGATTCGTGAACTACGAATATTGGGCGCCAGTCCCTAAGATGATGTTCCCAGGCGTGCAGGAACTGCTGGATACCTATCAAGCGCGAGCTAGCGAGGCTGGCGTCGACCTCCTCGGACATTACATGGCGCCGCTCGCCTACGCTCAAATGCAGGTGGTGGCTCAGGCTGTCGAAGCCACCGGCGGCTTCGACGACGCAAGCCTCTCGGCGTACGCACGAGACACTACCTTTCACACCGTCATGGGCGCTATCAGCTTTGGCGTCAATGGTGAGTGGGCAGAGCCACGGGTCTTGCAGGTCCAATTCCAGGGAATATCGGGCCATGAGGTTGGTCAATTCCAGAACGGGTCGAGGCAAATCGTGGTGTCGCCGCCAGACCTGATCTCCGGCGGGCTTAGTTTTCCTTACGATTGATTGTCAAGGAGGTAGGCCACTGTTTCTTCACTACTTTCTTCAACAATCTAGGAGCCAGCCAGCATCATGTACGTCATTATCGGAGCCAATGGGCAGATCGGTCGCAAACTGCTCGCACATCTTGTCAAGCAGGGCGCACCTGTACGGGCCATCACACAAAACGCCGACGCATTTGCCAATCTGACGGGCGTTGGCGTTGATGCACGCATTGGCGATGCCGCCGACGTTACCTTTCTCACAAAATCACTGGAAGGTACGCACGTCTTGTTCACGTTGACACCGCCGAATTTTGCTGCTCCCAGTCACTCGATTGCAGTGGACCGCTTCGGTAGTGCGGTGACGGCGGCGATTGCAGCTAGCGGCGTGAGCAAGGTAGTCAATCTTTCCAGCGCGGCTGCCACGTTGGCGCACGGCACTGGGCCGATTGAAGGTTTGTACCGCCAAGAGCAACGCTTGAATAGCCTGGCCGACGTTGACGTACTGCATTTGCGACCGGCGTCGTTCATGGAAAACCTGCTGTTCAAGATCGGCCCAATGCAGCATTTCGGCGTCTTCCCGGACATGATGGACGGCGACGTTCCATTTCCTATGGTTTGTACGGCGGATATTGCTCTCGCAGCAGCTACTGCCTTGATGCAACCGGACTTCAGCGGCAAGTCGGCGCAATACTTGCTCGGCAATCGCGATTACACCATGCGCGAGAGTGCATCGATTCTTGCTGCTGCGGTCGGGCGACCGGACATCCCCTACGTACAAGCTGCGCCGGCCGATGCCAAGGCAGCGCTGGTGGCGAATGGTTTTTCTATCGACGTGGCGAACAAGTTTGAAGAAATGGCCATGGCATTGAGCAGTCGCCGGATTCAGGATTGCGTGACCCGCACCGCCGGCAACAGTACGACGACATCGCTGGAAACCTGGTCATCCGTATTCGCTGCTGCTTATCGCAGCAGTTAAGAGTCTGTTTATACGTAATAACGCATTCAAATCGAGGATTAAACATGAAAAAAATGGCAGCCGCCGCTCTCGTGGCAGCAAGCAGCTTCTCGTTATTGCCAATGGTGCACGCACAGGTGACGGTGGATGAACATGCGGTGCCAACCGTAGCTGTTGGCGCATTTCCTGCGGTGGGGCATTCCTATGCAGTCGATTTCGGGAAGCAGAAATTTCGGCTCGATTTCAAATCCGAGACGGAGATGACGTTCACCTCGCCTGATGGAAAAAACACACAGTCGGTACAAATTGTCGTCACGCAGGTCGGTCCGAAGATGTTCATGGTGTATTGGTCGCGCCGGGCCGGTCAACATGTGGTGCATGTCGAGGATTTCGAAAACAACGTCGCGTATTCCAATATCTTTTTACCGGACGGCACTGCTGAAAGACTCAAAGGGACTTTGATCCCGATCAAGTGATTTTTGAGGCTGAGTCTCCGTGCACCTTGCCGGCGGCCTCTGCCATGCTAATCATGCGTTGCAAGGCTTTCGGTGATTTATTTACTTGAGCCGGGCGCCAGAAAGCGCTTGATCAGCGTGGTCAGCATATCCAGTTCCTTTTTCATATCGTGGCCGGGATCGCGGATCGTCATCTTGCCGACGCCTTCAAATGTGCCCAGCAAAAGGGCGGCGGCGACATCTGCATCGAGCGCCTGATCGATCTGCCCACGTTCCTGGGCAGCTCTCAGAAGAGTTGCCAGCATGCCGTTTATTTTTGCAGAATGCTTTCTTACAATTTCTGCCATTGCAGGATTGCGGCCGGCTTCGGCAAGCATGTCCAGATGCAGTTGTTTCTTGGCGCGCATGTCGGCGTGATGTCGTTGCTCGATGCAACTCTGGCTGCTGGCTTGCTCGATTTCCGCTATGACTCCTTCGATGGGATTGTCGCTTTTCATCAGATGATGAAAGCGCACTTCCGCATGTTCCAGGCCGACTTCGGCCATGGCCTCGATGATCGCTTCCTTGCTGACGAAATAATGATAGAGATGCCCGGAACTGATTTTCGCTTCAGAGCATATATTTGAAATGCTGGCGCCGCGGAACCCGTCTTTGGCAAAACAACGGCCTGCGGCTTCGAGAATATCGCGCCGCTTTTGCTCGTGTTTAACCGGGTCGATTTTACGCATGCCGTCTCCTGATAACCAAATAGATACAAAATAGAGTGATCAATCTAACATAATTTGACGGCTGCTCATTCCTGCATATAATAGATAGATTGTTCGATCTATTATATAGATCGGCATGACCGGAGCCGATTGGCTCCAGCTAAAGCGGGAATGGATTGCTACGAATATGCCGAAATTATTTGCACTACCCGGATCTCGCATGAGATTGTTCGCCGTCGCGGCGATTGCTCTGGCCTTGACGGCGTGCGCGACCCAGCCCGCGTATTCGCCGCCCAAGTCGCGGCTTCCTGCCGACTGGGAAAATATGCCGCTCCGCGGAAAGCCGGACAGTGTCGCCGCGACCGGTCAGTGGTGGACGCAATTGGGCGATCAGGCTATCGATAGCCTGATCGCATCCGCGTTTGCCGACAACCCTACATTGGCCCAGGCCGTTGCCAGGGTAGACCAGGCCAAGGCCGCAGCCGGTGTGGCAAATGCACAGCGCTTGCCTGCGGTAAATGGCAGCGCAAATGCTACGCGGGCACAAACCCAGAACACCGCGGGTGTCGGCAGCTCTACCACCATGATCGAGAGTTCCTCGTCCATCGGCGCCGACTTCAGCTGGGAGATCGACCTTTGGGGACGCATAAGGGAGTCCGTCGCCGCCGCGCAACGACGGCTGGATGCACGGACAGCGGATGCGCAAGGCGCCCGTCTTTCGCTGGCGGCACAAGTCGCCAATACCAGTCTCTCCCTGCGCGCTTGCGCCTATTCGCTGCAAGTGCGCGACGCCGACATCGCTTCGAGGGAAACCGAACTGGCCCTCACACGCAAGCGGCGTGAGGTCGGCTATATCGCACCTTCGGCGGAATTCAGCGCGCTGACCAACCTGGCCAACGCGCGTACCGCACGGATCAGCCAGCAGGAGCAGTGCACGCGCAATGTCGATGCGTTGGTGGCGCTGACCGGACAGCCGGCGGCAGCGGTGCGCGGCCTGCTGCTGCCGCCAGCGACCAGCGCCGATCCGAAGGAAAGCAGCGAGATTCTTGACGATGTCGCGCATGTCATGCCGACTCCGCCGGCAATCCAGCCGGTGCTGCCGGCAACCGTGCTGCGCGACCACCCGAGCCTGGTGTCGGCCGAACGGTCGCTGGCGGCGGCATGGTCGGATATCGCCGTGGCGAGGGCGCAGCGGCTGCCGGCAATCAGCCTCAGCGCAGCCTTGTCCGGCCAGTGGCTGCGCGCCGTCGGCAATTCCGTCGGTTTCACCAGCTGGTCGGCAGGGCCGGCGTTGACCGTTCCTTTGTTCGACGGCGGCGCCGGAGCGGCCAATGTGGATGCCGCGACCGGGCGCTACCAGGAAGCGGCCGCGACATTGCAGGCAACTTTACGCACCGTCGTGCAGAACGTGGAGGATGCGCTGGCCTTCCAGACATCGGCCGAAGAGCGCGTGAAATCGTCGCAGGATGCGGTAGACGCCGCGCAGCGCAGTTTCCGCGCCAGCCAGGCGCAGTGGCGGGCCGGGGCCATCAGCATGTTCGAGCTGGAAGACGCCAGGCGGCAGCGCCAGACTGCCGAAGAGAATTTCATTGCCGCCAAACGCGACCAGGGACAAGCCTGGATCAGCCTGATGCAGGCGACCGGACAAATCGATAACCCGAGCTAGCGTCCGGCTGTGCCTCTTCACGCGACTCATGCAACTCATGCAACCGTAATCCACAACAATACGATAGCCATACACCAGGAACTCATCCATGAATGCGTCTGAACCATCGATAGTGCAAGTCAAATCCTCCCCACGGCGCAAGAACATCGCCGTCGTCGTCGCCATCGCTTTTGCCGTTGCTGCGATCGGCGCTGGCGTGATCATGACGGTGAAGTCCGGAAAAGCCGAAGCAAAGCCGGTCCAGACCACGCCGGCACTGACAGTGACAATCGCCCGGCCGGTCCAGGTCAGCTGGGCCGAGACCCTGAACGCATCCGGCGCCGTTGCGCCCTGGCAGGAAGCGATCATAGGCAGTCAGATCGGCGGCTATCAACTGGACCAGGTACGCGTCAATGTCGGCGACCATGTCAAAAAAGGGCAGATCCTGGCACGCCTCAATCCCGATCTGCTGCGCGCCGAAGAGGCGCAACTGGTCGCCGCTTACGAGCAAGCCGAAGCCAACGCCAAACGCGCTATCTCCCTGCAGGGCAGCGGCGGCATCAGCGACCAGGATGTGCTGCAATCGACCACGCTGGCGAAGACGGCGCGCGCGCAACTTGCGTTCAAACAGTTGCAGTTGCGTTATACCGATGTGACCGCCGCCGACGACGGCGTCATCAGCGCGCGCTCCGCCACCCCCGGTTCCGTGGTGTCGACCGGACAGGAATTATTCAGGATGATCTTGAAAGGGCGCCTGGAGTGGCGCGGCGAAGTGACGGCGGAACAGCTGGCTCGCATTGCGGCCAGCCAGCGGGTGGCGCTGGCGTTGCCGGACGGCGCCACGGCGTCTGCCGTGGTGCGCCAGACGGCGCCGTCGCTGGACAGCGCATTGCGGCTCGGCACGGTCTATGCCGATATCGCCGACGGCCAGGCGGTGCGGGCCGGGATGTATGCAAACGGTTCGATTGCGCTCGATCCAACGCCGGCGCTAGTGGTTCCGGCGCAGAGCATCGTCATCCGCGACGGTCATGCTTATGTGCTCAAGCTGCGCAGCGACGGCAGCAACAAGGTGGAGCGGCTGGCGGTCGTCACCGGGCGCCGGCAAGGGACCGACATCGAGATTGTGAAAGGCGTTGCGCAAGCGGATCAGGTGGTCGTGCTCGGCGCCGGCTTCCTCAATGAGGGCGATACCGTGCGGGTTGCCAGCGCTGATCCCAGTACCGATCCAAGTACCGATCCAAGTGCCGGTGCAACGCCGGCAGCGAAGGAGACCAAATGAATTTCGCAACCTGGTCCATCCGCAATCCGATTCCGGCGATCCTGCTGTTTGCCTTGTTGACGATAGCCGGCATCATGGGTTTCCATAAACTGCCGATTCAAAATCTGCCGGACATCGATCTGCCAACCGTCAATATCACCTTGACGCAGCCGGGCGCGGCGCCGGCGCAGCTGGAAACCGAGGTGGCGCGGAAAGTAGAAAACGCGCTGGCCACCATGAGCGGGCTCAAGCATCTGCGTACCTCGATTACCGACGGCCAGGTGCAGATCACGGTGGAATTCGTGCTGGAGAAAAATATCTCGGATGCCCTGATCGACGCCAAGAACGCGGTCGACAGCGTGCGCTCCCAATTGCCGACGGATCTGCAGCAACCGACCGTCAGCGCGGTGACCGTCGGCGGCGATGCGGTGCTGGTGTATGCCATCGGCGCCGGCGATATGGACGAAGAGTCGCTGTCCTGGTTCGTCGACGATACGGTCGGCAAGGCAATCCTGGCGGTGCCAGGCGTCGGCCGCATGGACCGGGTGGGCGGCTTGACGCGTCAGGTCCGTGTCGCCGTCGATCCGGTCCGCATGGCGGCGCAGGGAGTGACTGCCGCCGACGTCTCGCAGGCGTTACGCAATATGCAGCAGGAATCGTCGGGCGGCCGCGGCCAGTTCGGCCTGGAAGAACAATCGGCGCGCGTGATCGCGACAGTGCGCCAGGCTTCCGAGCTGGCGGCATTTCCGGTGACCCTGGCCAACGGCCGCAAACTCAGGCTCGATCAAATCGCGACCATCAGCGACGCCAGCGCAGAGCGGGCCCAGATTGCATTATTGGACGGCAAGCCGGTGGTTGGCTTCAAGGTGTTCCGCGCCAAGGGCTACGACGAAACCGTGATTGCGAAAAACGTCGCCGCCGCGCTGGAAAAGCTGCAAGTCAACAACCATGCCTTGAAATTTACGCGCATTTCGGGAACCGTCGGCTATACCAAGGAGCAATATGAAGGCTCGATGGATATGCTGTACGAGGGCTCCATCCTGGCGGTGCTGGTGGTGTGGTGGTTCCTGCGCGACTGGCGCGCGACCTTGGTCGCCGCCTCGGCGCTGCCCTTGTCGATCCTGCCGGCCTTTGCCGCCATGGCATGGTTCGGTTTTTCCCTGAACACCTTGACCTTGCTGGCGCTGGCGGTGATCGTCGGCATCCTGGTCGACGATGCGATTGTCGAGGTCGAAAATATCGAGCGCCATGCGCATATGGGCAAGCCTATCCTGCAGGCTGCCGGCGATGCGGTGACGGAAATCGCACTGGCCGTGATTGCCACCACCATGACCCTGGTCGTGGTGTTTCTGCCGACGGCCATGATGAGCGGCATTCCGGGCCTGTTCTTCAAGCAGTTCGGCTGGACCGCGGTCATCGCTGTCCTGACGTCGCTGCTGGTGGCGCGTATCCTGACGCCGATGATGGCCGCCTATCTGCTGAAGGCTAAGCATGCGGTCGAGCAGCAGGACGGCAAGATCATGCGCAGGTATCTGCATGCGGTGCGCTGGTGTCTCGCACACCGCAAGACCACCATGCTGGCTGCAACGCTGTTCTTTGTCGGTTCGGTCGCGCTGATTCCCTTCATTTCCAGCGGCTTGATGCCGCCGGCCGACCGCGGGTATACGACGGTCAATGTCGAACTGCCGCCAGGCAGCTCACTGAAAAATACGCTGGCGGCTGCCGAGAGGGCGCGCGGCGCGCTGGGCAGCGTCGGCGGCATCGATAATATTTTTACGACGGTGGGCGTGTCGCAGGTGGTCGGCGGCGGCCAGCTTCAGGCCGGCGAAGTACGCAACGGATCGCTCACACTTTCCTTGGCGGATCGCGCCAAACGTCCGGTCCAGACCGAAATCGAAAGGGCTGTGCGGCGGGCCTTGCTGAATGTTCCGGGCGCCCGTTTCACGGTGGGCGCGGGCGGCCCCGGCGAGAAGATGCAGCTGATCCTTGCCGGCGACAATGAAAATGCGCTGAAGGCCACTGCCCAGGCGATGGAGCGCCAGCTGCGCGGCGTCGGCACGCTGTCGAATATCAGTTCCACCGCCAGCCTGGAACGCCCGGAAATCATCGTCCGGCCCGACCTCCAGCGCGCCAGCGAACTGGGCGTGTCGACCGCCGCCATCGGCCAGGTGGTGCGCATCGCCACAGCCGGCGATTTCTCGGCAAATCTTGCCAAGCTGAACCTGGACAACCGGCAGGTTGATATCAATGTCAGCATGCCGGACGCCGACCGCCAGAGCGTGAGTACCTTTGCCAATCTGCATGTGCTGGGCCGTAACGGCCTGGTGCCGCTGGCCTCGGTGGCAAGTTTATCGGTGGAAAGCGGGCCGTCGAAAATCGAAAGATACGACCGCCGGCGCTACGTCACGGTCAGCGCCGATCTCGGCGGCATGCCTTTGGGCGAAGCCCTGGCGGCAGCGAAGGCGCTGCCGGCGGTCAAGCAGATGCCGTCCAGCGTGCAGCTGATCCAGACCGGCGATGCGGAAATAGCGGCGGAGCTGGGCGCCGGCTTTATCATGGCGATCATTATCGGCGTGCTGTGCGTGTTCTGCGTGCTGGTGCTGCTATTCCGGGATTTCCTGCAGCCGGTCACCATTCTGTCCGCCATCCCCTTGTCGCTCGGCGGCGCCTTCCTGGCGCTGCTTATGGCGCATAGCGAACTGGATATTCCATCGATGATCGGTCTGGTCATGCTGATGGGCATCGTGACCAAGAACTCGATACTGCTGGTCGAATACACCATCGTCGGCAAGCGCGACCGCGGCTTGTCGGTGTTCGATGCATTGATGGACGCCTGTCATAAACGAGCCCGGCCGATCGTGATGACAACCGTCGCCATGATCGCCGGCATGGCGCCGATTGCCTTGGGGTTTGGCGCTGACGCAAGCTTTCGGCAACCAATGGCGGTTGCCGTCATCGGCGGTTTGCTGACTTCGACAGCCTTGAGTTTATTGGTGGTGCCGGTGGTATTTACCTATATCGATGAGTTCGAGCATTGGTTCAAAAACCTGTTTGCACGGAAGCGCGATGTCCAGGTCGTCTAGCGGCCAGTTCGCAATTTTAGTCATGCCACCCCGTTCGGCGCCAACTGTATTGCAGCGGTACGCACGGCGGTGGAAACGCTGGGTTATCCGCATCAGGATATCGTCAGCGGCGCCGGCCGCGATGTATTGCTCAATGCCGTGTTATCCCGCGCAAAACACCGCCCATCGACATCAAACCATCCGTTGGGCGGGGAAGATTTTCTATAGGAATAATCTGGTAAGTCGGATCTGTTTTTATAAAGCGCGAACAAACCGGACGGAGCCGTTGCGGCTCCGTCTTGCATAATTTCTTGCTAGAACTTGTGACGTATGCCGAACACGACGGCGCGCGGATCGGCGCCTGGATTGGCGGCTGCGACTTCGTTGCCATTTGCCGAGCCGACGCCAAAACTCGCTTTCGCATCGTTATTGACCCGAGAGTAGCCGGTGTACAAGGTAGTCCGTTTGGACAGATCGTAGTCATACACCAGGCCGTAACTGCGCGAATTGGCATTGGCAGCGCTTTTATTTTTCAGGCTGCCGTAGCTGAAATTGATCCTGCCGCCGCCCAGCGGAACATCCAGCGCCACCGACCAGAAATCGTAATCCGGAATCGCCGCACTGCTGAAATCATTGCGCACCGTTTCGAGCACCAGATACGGTTTCATGAAAGAAAAATCGTAGGACACGGCCGCCGCCAGATTTTTGGTCAGGTTATCCGGTACCGACGGCGTCTTTCTCTTGGAGGCGTAGCTGAGCGCGGCAGACAAGGGGCCGTTGTCGTAATTGGCGTGGATGTTGAACAGATTGCCGTAGGACTGGCTAACGTTCGGCACGGTCGTATTTTCGCCGAACGCATAGAACAGCGACAGCGTGACACCCGCGAAGACCGGCGATACATACTTGACCGAATTGTCCAGCCGCACATCTTCGAGCGCCGGCACGTAGGCGGCGGCGGCATCGCCGAAACCGACTGCGTGCGTGCTGAACTTGACGTGCATCGAATGCAGCGGCTCATATTGACGCCCCAGCGTGACGGCGCCGGCCGCGGAGCTCAAGCCGACGAAGGCCTGGCGGCCGAACAACAGGCCGCTCTGGGCCAACGCGCCATTGTCGACGTTGAAGCCGTTTTCAAGCGTGAATAAGGCTTTCAATCCGCCGCCCAGATCTTCAGTGCCGGTAAACCCGATCCGGCTCTGGCTCAGATTGCCGCTTTGTACGCGGTTCAATTTATCCTTGCCGTTGTTGGCGGACTCAATGGCGGCATCGACAATGCCGTAGATAGTGACGTTGCTGCTTTGGGCGCGCACCGTGCTGGTAGCTGCGGCGAGAACGGACAAGATGACAATTGCCTTTTTCATAAATATGTCTCCAGATATTTTTATAGTCAGGTGCTGCTGCGATACCTCAAGAATCGGCGGGCATGCTGCATCCCGCCATTCAATCGGCGTAAAGGGCGATACCGGGTCTTAGCGAAGCGTGATCTTCGCCGCTAGGTAGAGTTGCTCAGACTGCCATGCTGAGTTGCCCGCGCGATCTCAAATGGAGATGCTTGAATAGCAGCGCGGCGGCGGCAACGAAAGCCGGCAGCGCCAGCAGGCTGAAGATGGCGCTCAAACTCCAGCCGAATTGCAGCAGCTGGCCGCCGATGGTTGCGCCCAGGATGCCGCCGGGACGGCCGATGCCGAGCATCCAGGCGACGCCGGTAGCGCGCCCCTGGGTTGGATAAAAACCGGCGGCCAGCGCCGGCATCGAGGATTGCGCGCCGTTCATGCACAAGCCGGCAATGAACATCAACACGCCGAGCAGCACGGCGTCGCCGGTGCCGCGGCCGATGGCGTAGACAAAAATCCCGGTCAGCACATAGGTAATCGCAATCGCCTTATGCGCACTCATGCGATCCATCAGCCAGCCGACCGCCAAGGTGCCGATCACTCCGCCCAAGGGAAACAAGGCGGTGATGGTGCTGGCTTGCGACAATGAAAATCCGGCGTTCTTGATGAGTGTCGGCATCCAGCTGGTCAGCAGATAAAAAATCAGCAAACCCATGAAATACGTCAGCCACAGCATCAGCGTGCCAAACCGATAGCGCGCCGAAAAAATCACCGCCAGCGCGGTTTTTCCCGCCAGGGCGACCAGCTCAGGAACGGTAAAGCGCGTCTCGGTGGTAATCGAGCCAGGAGCAATCCGGTTCAATACGTCGGCGATTTTTTTATCCGGCCAGCGCCGCACCACCATGAACCGTGGCGATTCCGGCAGTTGCAGCAACAGTAGTGCGAGCAGCAGCGGCAAGCAGCCGCCGACGATGAACATGCTGTGCCAGCCGTAATGCGGAATCATCCAGGCCGCGACAAAGCCGCCCAGCGCCGAGCCCAGGGTGAAGCCGCAAAACATGGTATTGACGATCATCGAGCGCTTGCGTTGCGGCGCATATTCCGACATCAGCGTGACCGCATTCGGCATCGCTGCGCCCAATCCCAGGCCGGTCAGAAAGCGCAAGGCAGTGAGGATCTGGATCGAGCCGGCGAAGGCTGACATCAGCGTCCAGAAACCGAACAGCAAGACCGACGCCAGCAACACTTTCTTGCGGCCGATGCGGTCCGCCAGCGGTCCTGCCAGCAGCGCGCCGATCGCCAATCCCACCAGCGCCGCGCTCAACACCGGCACTAGAGCCGCTTTCTCGACACCCCATTCCTGGCTCAAGGCCGGCGCCAGGAAGCCGATGATTGCAGTGTCAAAACCGTCAATCGCGATGATCAGGAAACACAGCCCCAGGATCAGCCATTGATAGAGAGAAAACGGTTTGTCGTCGATGAACTGTTGTACGTCGATGGTCTGTTTGGCCGTCATGCTGGACTCCTGGCGCACGGCTGGAAAACCGTCAGGTTGCGAACAGCATGAAAGATAGGGACGGCACGCGGCCGCCGCGAACGGATGGTGGTAGGCATTGCATTGTCTCCTGATTTTATATTTTTATATTTAAGTCGCCAGAGCACGGTCGAGCGTACTACCGGTTCGCTGAATACTAGGGCTTGCACTACCTCGTAACAAGACGCCGATGTTGCGCAGTAAGCGTTTATCGCCCGTATTGTGCGATAGACGCCCAAATCCACATGTTTTTCAGGACTGCGGATCGGTGTTGATTACAGGAAATACAATAAGCTTGTCGTTAAAATTCCATGCCGACATAGTTTTCCGCCAGCGCTGTGGCGGCGGCGCGTGAAGCGACCACATATTCCAGTTCGGCCCGCTGCAACTGCTGCTGAAACGGCGAGGCGTCCGAAAAATTGTGCAGCACGCTGGTCATCCACCAGGAAAAATGTTCGGCGCGCCAGACACGCTTGAGCGCCGTTTCGGTGTAGCTGGCCAGCAAGTCCTGTTGGCCTTTTTTATAGAATTGCTCAAATCCAAGCGCTAACAGGCGCACATCCGAGACGGCAAGATTCAAGCCCTTGGCGCCGGTTGGCGGCACGATATGAGCGGCGTCGCCGGCCAGGAACAACCGTCCGTATTGCATCGGCGTCGAGACAAAGCTGCGCATGCCGATGATGTTTTTCTGGAATATTTTTCCTTCTTTCAGCGCCCAGCCGTCTTCACACGCCAAACGCGTATTCAGTTCCGACCAGATGCGGTCATCGGACCAGTTATTCACATCGTCCTTGGGATCGCATTGGAAATACAAGCGCTGCACAGTCGGCGAACGGGTGCTTACCAGGGCGAAGCCGCGTTGATGCTGGGCATAGATCAGTTCGTCCGAAGAAGGCGGCGCCTCGACCAGGATGCCGAACCAGCCGAAAGGATAGTTGCGCTGGAAATCCTGGCGCGGATTCTCGGGGATGCAGGGCCGCGAAATGCCGTGAAAGCCATCGCAGCCGATCACGAAATCTGCTTGCAGCAAAGCCGGTTCTCCCAGCTGCGTATAACGCACTGAAGGGGCTGTGCTCTGGATATCGTGCAGGCTGACATCGCTCACTTCGAATAGGATTTTTCCGTCGGCGGCGAGGCGTGCGGCAACCAGATCCTTGATCACTTCATGCTGCGCATAGACAGTGATTGAGCGTCCGGTAAGTTCGGTCAAATCGATACGATGACGGCGGCCGCCGAAAGCCAGTTCGATGCCGTGGTGCACTACGCCCTCGCGTTGCATCCTGGCGCCGACGCCGCTTTGGTTCAGGATATCCATCGTGCCCTGTTCCAGCACGCCGGCGCGGATAGTGGCTTCGATCTCGGTGCGGCTACGGCTTTCCAGTACGACAGATTCGATGCCGTTCAGATGCAGCAGATGCGATAGCAAAAGACCTGCCGGTCCGGCGCCGATAATCGCTGCTTGCGTTTTCATTGCGTGCATTTGTCTTCTCCATTTTTAATGATTTTTGTGTAACACCGATGGCTATAGATGCTAGTCCAGACGGGCTCAGTTAAAAATGGATGAAACGCAGAATAACTTGTACTATTTTGACAGTCACTTGTTTTGGGAAGCAAACCATGGGCGCTCGGCATGCAATTAAAAAAGTCATAAAAAAAGAGATTCCGCAATTCGCTTTATATGGCGAAAACACGGCGGCTGAGAACGCCGAATTTGTCCATATCGAGTTGATAGAAACGCGCAGCCGGCTGCACGACTGGCATATTCAAAGCCACACGCACCGCGGCTTGTTTCAGATCCTCTTTTTGTTCGGCGGCCACGTCCGCGCCGAGATCGACGCCGGGTTATGGGAATGCGAGGGGCCGGTGGCGCTCACCATCCACCCATCGGTAGTGCATGGTTTCGATTTCTCAAAGGAAGCACAGGGTTTTGTCTTGACGGTCGACCAGAATTTGTTGTTTGGCGACAAACTGGGCGTTGATGCAGCCTTGTTTTCCACCATCTTCGTGGAGCCGCTGGCGATAGCTCTGACTGCGGTCGATGAAAGCCGGCAACGCATCGAAATCTTGCTAAAACAACTGATGACCGAATCGTCCTGGCCGCGCGCCGGGCATACCCTTATGCTGGAATGGCTGGCGCGCAGCGTGTTGCTGCTGCTGGTGCGCCTGCATTCCGATCATCGCTCGGCGGACCGCACCGGCCGTCACGATTTCGAATTGTTCAGCCGTTTCCGGGTGTTGGTTGAAGAGCATTACAAAGAACAATGGCAGGTAGGCCGTTGTGCGGCACAGTTGCGCGTTACCGAGAGCCGCCTGAACCGCCTGTGCGTCAGGCTCACCGGTAAATCGGCGTTTGACATGATGCAGCACCGCCTGATGCTGGAAGCCAGGCGCAAACTGACTTACGTGCCGTCCGCCGTGGCCAGCATTGCGTACGAGTTAGGCTTTCAGGATCCGGCTTACTTCAGCCGTGTCTTTAAACGGCATACCGGCCTGACACCGAAGCAATTCCGTTTACAGACGACGCCTGAAGGAGGCGACTTTCACTAGATAGAGTTTGAACTTCGCAAGCGCGTCTGCGCTAATATGATTGTCTGCATTCAGCGGCGCTGTCAGGCCGCTGCAAGGTCGCCCGTACGGATTGATATCACATCGCTAAACCGCAAACCAACCAGGAGATAAACATGGCTAACATCAGAGACGTAGTAATTGTCGGCGCTGCCCGCACTGCGATTGGCGCATATGGCGGCGCATTGAAGGATCTGGCGCCAGGCGAACTGGGCGCGATTGCGGTCAAGGAAGCATTTGCGCGTGCCAGGATCGAGCCGACCCAAGCTGGACAGATCATATTCGGCAACGTCATCCACACTGAAGCGCGCGATATGTATGTGTCGCGCGTGGTCGGTCTGAATGCCGGCATGGGCAAGGATTCCACGGCGCTGACGCTGAACCGCCTGTGCGGCTCGGGCCTGCAAGCCATCATCACGGCCGCCAACGCCATCCAGCTCGAAGAGACCGATATTGCAGTCGGCGGCGGCGTCGAAAGCATGAGCCGTTCGCTGTACGCCACGCAAGCCGCTCGCTTTGGTGCGCGCATGGGCGATATCAAGATGATCGACATGATGGTCGGCGCTTTGTCGGACCCTTTCGGCGCCGGTCACATGGGTGTCACTGCTGAAAACGTGGCTGAGAAATACGGCATCTCGCGCCAAGAGCAGGACGCCTTCGCACTGGAAAGCCAGAGACGCGCGACTGCGGCCATCGCCGCCGGTTACTTCAAATCGCAGATCGTGCCGGTCGAAATCAAGACGCGTAAAGGCGTCACATTATTCGACACCGACGAATATCCGAAGGCCGACGCCACCATGGAATCGCTGGCTAAGCTGAAGCCGGCATTCAAGAAAGAGGGCGGCACGGTCACCGCCGGCAATGCCTCCGGCATCAACGACGGTGCGGCAGCCTGCGTCTTGATGGCGGCTGAGGCTGCGGCGCGCGCCGGACTGACGCCATTGGCGCGTGTGGTTTCTTATGGGGTGGCCGGGGTTGATCCAACGATTATGGGAACCGGCCCGATTCCGGCGGTTCAGCTGGCCTTGAAGCGCGCCGGTCTCAATCTTGACGATATGGATGTGATCGAATCCAACGAAGCCTTTGCCGCGCAGTCGCTGGGTGTGTGCAAAGGCTTGGGCCTTGATCCGGCGCGCACCAATGTCAACGGCGGCGCCATCGCGCTCGGCCATCCTCTGGGTGCGAGCGGCGGCATCATCGCAATCAAATGCCTGTATGAGTTGATACGCACTAATAAGCGCTATGGTTTGATCACCATGTGCATTGGCGGTGGTCAAGGCATAGCCATGATCATCGAGCGTATTTGAAGGTGATTTTTTCTCAGCAGGGAGCAACACTGTCGAGCTGAAAAAGCGCGTCAATGCGGCGAATCAATGCGGCAGACAAGCCACATTGATTCGCCTGAAATTACGCAGCGCCGAAACGCAATCACCCTTTCCAGGTGCGTTGCAGCCCCGTGTCGGCGTGAATCCAGCCGCCATTTTTCCCTGGCCGGTAATAGAAGCCGACTCCGCCCTGGCGGAAGCTGCGGATCAAGCCGCCCAGCACGTCCGCATCTAACTGCGTGAGGCGGATGTCGGCTGCGCGGCCTTCCAAATGCAAGGATTTGCGCGCCGCCGGCACGCCGGTTTCGATCAGGTGCTGGTTGGTCGCGGCGGTACGGAATCCCGACAGGATTTCCAGAGGCTGGACAATGCCGTAGCGCGCAATAAAAGCCTGGGTGCCCCACAGGGTCTCAAGCAGCTTGGGATCTATCGGCGCGGTTTGCTTGCCCTGGACATCCCGCAGCAGATGGCATAGCTGCTGATAGGCGGACTCTTGCACTTCCCCATCTTTCCAATACAGAAGCTTGGCGCGTTCGCCGCTGGCAGGGCGCGTCACTTCGATCACTCGCGGTTTGAGCCAGAATTCCATGTCGACCAGTTGCGCGTCAAAGATGTCCGGCGGCGGGTCCATCGCCGGCAAGGCGTCAGAAGAGGTGGCGGGCGCTTCCTTGGCGAGCGCTGTCTGCGCTGCAAATGGGAGCTGGCTGGAAAAGAGGCCGGAGGCGGTCAGGAACAAGCTCTTTTGCAGGAATTTTCGGCGCGAAGACATGGAGATCCAAATGTGGTGGGATGCGCAATTTTATCGCACCGTCCCCGGCTTGAGTAGCCGCCGGGAGCGGTTCCTTGATTCGGCTTATCTCAACATCAGCCGCGCTTTGGAATCGTCAGGCCTTTTGCCACCGCCGGCCGCGCAACAAACGCATCGAGCGCCCGCGTGACATGCGGGAAATCGGCAATGCCCACCAGATCGCCTGCCTCGTAGAAACCGATCAGGTTGCGTACCCAGGGGAAGGTGGCGATGTCGGCGATGGTATAGGTATCCCCCATGATCCAGTGGCTGTCCGCAAGGCGTTGGTTGAGTACCGCCAGCAGGCGCTTCGATTCTGCGACGTAGCGGTCGCGCGGGCGCTTGTCTTCGTAATCCTTGCCAGCGAATTTATTGAAAAATCCAAGCTGGCCGAACATCGGCCCGATGCCGCCCATCTGGAACATCAGCCACTGGATCGTCTGGTAGCGTCCGGCGCGGTCATGCGGCAAGAAGCGCTCGCTTTTGTCCGCCAGATAAATCAGGATCGCGCCTGATTCAAACAGCGGCAGCGGTTTGCCGTCCGGCCCATTGGGATCGAGGATGGCCGGGATCTTGTTATTCGGATTGAGCGACAGGAACTCGGGCGAGGTCTGGTCGTTGCTGTCGAAGCTGACCAGGTGCGGCTCGTAAGGCAGGCCGGTTTCCTCCAGCATGATAGATACTTTGACGCCGTTGGGAGTTGGCAAGGAATACAGCTGGATCCGTTCGGGATGGCGGGCCGGCCATTTCTTGGTGATAGGGAAGAGGGAAAGATCAGTCATGCAAGCTCCTTTTTTGTTGGTATCGGTCTGTCTGGAAATTTACTAACCGCCATTAGCAGGCGAAAAAAATACTCAGTCTAAAGCAAGCTGAGCAAGGATGCTTTGAGCGTGGCTGCTGCATTCAAGTTTGCGGAAAGTGCCTTCCAACATGTAGCGCATATAGATATGTAAAACCATCAGTTCGTATTGCCGTCTGCCTACTATATTCTCGTTCCCCATTAAAGAGCGACACAGTTCTTTACAAAAGAATATATGCGAAGGAATGGCAATACATGCTGAGATTCAAAACCCTGCCTGCGCAGACTGCGCTGTCGCTGTTGATTGCTTATGTAATACCAAACTTCTATCAAACAGCTAATGCCCAAGCCGCGGAAGATAACGCGGCAGCCGGCGACACCAAAGCGGTGGTGGTCACCGGCTCGCGGATTCCACGCGCCAGCAAGGAAGGGCCGACCAGCGTTACGGTGATCACCGGCGAGGATATCGAAAAGCAGGGTTATCGCAATGTGTTTGAAGCCCTCAGTGCGCAGACCCAGAATACCGGCATGACCCAGGGCGCCGACTACGGCAACACCTTCACGCCTGCGGCGAATACCATCAGCTTGCGCGGCCTCGGTCCGAATCACACGCTGATCCTGCTGAACGGCAGGCGGATTGCCGACTATCCGGTGGCTTATGAAGGTTCGGTCAATTTCGTCAATCTGGCGAATATTCCTTCGGCGCTGGTGGAGCGGATCGAGATATTGAACAGCGGCGCCTCGGCGGTGTATGGATCGGATGCGATTGCCGGCGTGGTCAACATCATTACGAAAAAGCAAATCAGCGGTTTCGACTTCAACATCAAGGCCGGTGGCACTAAAGACGGCGGCGCTAACCAGCGGATCCAGTTCACCGGTGGCGGCAGCAGCGGGAATTTGAGCGGGGTGTTTGGCATAGAGCTGAGCCGGACCCAGCCGATCTGGGCCCGCCAGCGCGATTTCATGTCATCGGTTTCATCCGACGGCACGACGCCGACAGCGGTATTTTCACGGCTCAATGTCGACAGCAATAAATACATCGATCCGGGCGCCGATACTTGCGGCCAGCTCGGCAACCTGTTCTACGACAGCGTGGTAAGGATGCAGGCAAAAAAAGGCGTGTATTGCGGCAGCGGCAAGGCGAGGCCGGCGTATTGGACCACCATGACTCAGAACCAAAGCGAGAATCTGTTCGGCAGCTTGAGCTATCAACTGAGCGGCAAGACCGAATTGTTCAGCGATCTGATGCTGGGATTTAACTCCACGGAAAATAATACGCGCGGCCCTAACTGGACCTCGGAAGCCGCCGGCAGCAGCTATTTCTATAACCAGAATAGCGGCCGTAACGAAAGCTGGGCACGCCGGATTTCGCCTGAAGAAATTGGCGGAGTCACTCGTTACAACAGCAAATGGCATGACGTTGCGGCTAATCTGACGCTAGGCGTACGCGGCGATGTGCCGTCGACCAGCAGCTGGAATTATGAAGCGGCTTACAATATCTCCGCCTATACCAGCCGCAGAACCACGCCTTTGCTGCTGAAGAATGTCGACAGCTTTTTCCTCGGTCCGCGTCTGGGCTACGACGCCGACGGTGTCGCCATCTATGCGCCGGATCCGAAAAGACTGTACCAGCCGCTGACCCCGGATCAGTTCAACTCCATCACCGGCGAAGCAACCAGCCGCAACAAATCCTGGACCCAGACCTTGAGCCTGAGCGCTAACGGCGATCTGTTCAATTTGCCGGCCGGGCCGGTGCGGCTGGCGGCGGTGACTGAGTTCGGCAGCCAGGGTTTCAGCAACACGCCGGACCCGCAATTCAATCAAGGCGTGTTCTTCAACCAGGCAGCTGCCGAAGGCGCTAGCGGATCGCGCAAACGCTACGCCTTGGGCGCAGAGTTGAATATTCCGATCATCAAACAGTTGATCGCCACCGTCGCCGGACGTTACGACGAGTACAGCTTTGCCGGCCGCAACGACGGCAAATTCACCTATAACACCGGGCTCGAATTCCGGCCCGCCAAGACCTTGCTGTTCCGTGGTAACTATGCGACCAGTTTCCGCGCACCCGACATGAACTACATCTATTCGAGCACCACTCGCGGCTATTATGCGTCGACCACCGACTATTACCGCTGCCAGCTGGCGGGACAGGCGTTGGCCGGCTGTGAGTTCAACAATTATTCGCCGGGCGCGAATTATATCCAGACCGGCAGCAAGGATCTGAAATCCGAAAACGGTAAATCGTGGAGTTACGGCGTGGTGTGGTCGCCAAGTTCCAACTTCGATATTTCGGCCGATTTCTGGCGGATCCAGATCGATAACCTGGTCACCAATCTCGACTCCGATATTATTTTGCACAACGAGGCCAATTGCCGCGCCGGCCAGCTCGACATCAATTCGCCGACCTGCGTCGATGCGCTGGCCCGGGTGCACCGCAATCCGGCCAATGCGCCGCTCAATCCGAACGCCATCCAGGAAATTCTTGTGAATCCGATCAATGCTGCGCAAGAACGCACCAGCGGTCTCGATGTGAGCGGCAAGTGGCGCATCAAGGCCGGCGCTATCGGCGATTTCCTGCTGAAGGCGAATTACACCAAGGTGCTCAGCCATCATTACCGGCAGTTTGCCAGCGATCCCGATCAGGACTTGTTGAATGCGCTGACCAATCCGGACTGGGGTTCCAAGGTCAACGCCAGCGTGACCTGGCTGCGCGACAAGTGGACCGGCACGGTGCAAGTCACGCGTTACGGCAGCTTGCCCAGCGCCGACCAGACCCGCCGCATCTCGCCCTTTGCACTGGTTAATCTGAGCGCCAGCTATCAGATCAACCCACGCGCATCGGTGGCGCTGATCGTCAACAATGTGTTTAACTCGGTGAAGCAAGACAATACCGGCGGCTGGCCGTATTATCCTACCGGTAACTACAATCCCTATGGCCGTCAGGGATGGCTGGAATTCAATTATCACTTTGGTTCGTAGAAGATATTTTCATGGCTGCATAGGGATGGACTTTGCCTATCCCTATGCGGTTTCAACCGTTGACGTGAGCAAAAAATGAAGACCTTATCAGCTGCCGCCGCCATGTTTGCCACGCTGATGTGCGCCACCGCGCCGGCCACGGCCCTGACCGCCACCGCCAAGCCCGCAGCGGCCGATGCGACCACAACTGCCGAGGGCATCAACTGGTATGACGGCGATGTCGACGCCGCCTTCGCTTTTGCCAAGGCGCATAACAAGCCCTTGTTCCTGTATTGGGGCGCGAGCTGGTGTCCGCCTTGCAATCAGGTAAAAGCCACGATTTTCAATCGGCAGGGATTTATCGAGCGCTCGCGTTTTTTTGTGCCGGTACACATCGACGGCGATAGCGCCGGTGCGCAAAAACTCGGCGAGCGTTTCAAGGTGCGCGGTTATCCGACCATGATCCTGTTCAAGCCGGACGGCACTGAAATCACCCGTTTGCCGGGAGAGATCGACGCCGACCGTTATCTGCAGACGCTGACGCTCGGCATCAGCGCCAACCGCCCGGTCAAGCAGACTTTGCAGGCAGCGCTGGCCGGCGCCAAGCTGACTGCGGACGAATGGCGTTTGCTGGCCTACTACTCATGGGATACGGATGAACAGCAGCTGGTCGGCAGCAAGGAATTATGGTCTACGCTGAAGCGTTTGGCGGCAGCTTGTCCGGCTGGCGATAGCGCCAATCGCCTGGCCTTAAGCGCGCTGGTAGCCGCTGCCAAGCCGGGCGAGACCGCCGGCGTTGATAAAACGTCGGCGGCAGCGCAATTGACGAAAGCAGTGGCGGATGCGCGTGTTGCGCGCGAGAACATGGATATCTTGACCAACTATCCGGCTGAACTGGTGCAACTGGCGACCTCGCCGAAATCGCCGGCCCGCGCCAAATTGATCGCGGCCTGGAATCTCGCCATGCAGCGCCTGTCCGGCGACCGCACTTTATCCAAGACTGATCGCTTGCAGGCAACGGCAGCGCAAGTATCGCTGGCGCGTATCGACACGCCGGACGGTGCGCTGGCGCCAGCCTTGCTCAAAGATGTGCGGCAAAGCGTGGCGCAAGCCGACAGTGCAACTACCGATGCCTATGAACGGCAATCGGTGATCAATGCCGGCGCCCATGCCTTGAGCGACGCCGGCTTGCTGGACGATTCGGATAGTTTGCTCAAGGCGGAGTTGAAGCGCTCGCATGCGCCTTACTATTTCATGCTCAGCCTGGCTTCGAACGCCAAGAAGCGCGGCGATAAAACCGGCGCCATCAATTGGTATGAGCAAGCTTATCAGGCGGCGCAGGGGCCGGCGACGCGCTTGCAATGGGGCGCGGCGTATTTGTCGGGCTTGCTGGAACTGACGCCGCAAGACGAAGGGCGGATAGAGAAGGTTGCGCGTACTGTGCTGCAAGAACTGGGCGGCACTCAGAATGCGTTTTACGAACGTAACCGCACGGTGCTGGAACGCCTGGCGAAAAAGCTCAACGCCTGGAATGGCGACGGCAAGCATCAAGCGGTGCTGGGGCGTTTGCGGCAGCAACTCGATACGGTGTGCGGCAAGCTGCCGGCGGCAGACGCACAGCGCGCAACTTGCCAAGGTTTGCTGAGTCCAACCCGGGTTTAGCAAAGACGGGATCATCCCCCGGTAAATCGGTTACGCTAGCAGGACTGTAATTTCTCCTGCTACCTGACCGGACTTGCCGACCATGATCATCGTTCACCATCTCAACAATTCCCGTTCGCAGCGCGTGCTGTGGCTGCTCGAAGAGCTGGGGCTGGATTATGAGATCAAGCCCTATCGGCGCGATCCAAAAACCATGCTGGCGCCGGCTGCGCTGAAGGCAGTTCATCCCCTGGGCAAAGCGCCGGTGATCACGGACGGCGATAACACGATCGCCGAATCCGGCGCGATTGTCGAATACCTGCTGCAGCAATATGGCGGCGGCCGCCTGATCCCGGCGGCGGGCAGCAAGGACCGCCGGCGCTACACCTACTGGCTGCATTACGCCGAAGGTTCGGCCATGCCGCCATTACTGATGAAGCTGATCTTCGGCCGCCTGGCGCGGCCGCCCATGCCTGCTATTCTGCGGCCGCTGGCGCGCATGATCGCTGACGGCGTGCAGCGCAACTACATCGATCCGCAACTCAAGACGCATCTGGATTTCATGGAAGGCGAGCTAGGCAAATCGACCTGGTTTGCCGGTGAAGAATTCAGCGCTGCCGACATCCAGATGAGCTTCCCGCTGGAAGCCTCGCAATCGCGCGGCGGCCTGGACGCCAGCCGGCCGCGCTTGCTTGCCTTTTTGCAGCGTATCCACGAGCGGCCGGCGTATCAGCGCGCAATCGAAAAGGGCGGCAAGTACGATTTGCTGAAGTAATGCCGTACTTGCTGCACTTGCTATAACTTGCCATAGCTTTCGGCTCCCGCTCTCGCGCCAATCCCAGTAGAATTGAACTGTAAGGTCCGGATAAAAAGTCCGGACCATGACGCCAGCGCGTCTGGCGTCCCGCTATGTGTCGATACCGCTATGGAGATTCAATGTTCCCGACTGAGCAATTTACCGATCCCCACGCCGCCGTCGTCCGCGTGCAAGAAATTTACGAACACCACACCGCCTTGTTGCGTGAAGCTTTCAAGCGCTTTGCAAATGGCGCTTCGATGCCGGAACGAGTGCGCGCCTGCTATCCGTTTGTACGCGTCACGACCGAGTTCAATACCCGGGCCGATACCCGCCATTCCTTTGGTTTTGTCTCTGGTCCCGGCGTCTACGAAACTACGCTGACCCGGCCGGAGCTGTACACCAATTACCTGGTCAGCCAGTTCAAACTGCTGCGCGATAACCACGACGTACCGCTCGAAATCGGCGTCAGCGACATGCCGATCCCGGTGCACTTCGCCTTCCCCGAAGGCATCCATGTCGAAGGTAATCTCGATCCCGATCATTTGCGTACGCTGCCGGATGTGTTCGACCTGCCCAACCTGGCGACCATGGACGACCGCATCGTCAACGGCACGTTTGAAGAGCTGCCGGGCGATCCGCATCCGCTGTCCTTGTTTACCGCGCCGCGCATCGATTATTCGCTGCACCGGCTGAAGCACTATACGGCGACCTCGCCCGATCGTTTCCAGCGCTATGTGTTGTTTACCAACTACGCGTTCTACGTCGACGAATTCATCCGCATGGGGCGCGAGCTGATGCAAGCCAGCAGCGATCCGGTGCAGCGCGAATATCGCCAGCAATACACGGCATTTGTCGAGCCGGGCGATCTGACCACCTGGAACGCCAACCTCGACGATCTGCCGTCCGATCGCGCACTCACCGGCATTGCGCCGGCGCGGCAGCCGCAGATGCCGGCCTATCATTTGCAACGCGCCGATGGTTCCGGCATCACGCTGATCAATATCGGCGTCGGCCCGTCGAATGCCAAAACCATTACCGACCATGTTGCTGTGCTGCGCCCGCACGGCTGGATCATGCTGGGCCATTGCGCCGGCTTGTCGACCTCGCAGCGGATGGGCGACTACGTGCTGGCGCATGCTTATGTGCGCGACGATCATGTGCTGGACGACGACTTGCCGCTGTGGGTGCCGGTGCCTGCGCTGGCCGAGGTGCAACTGGCTTTGCAAGATGCGGTGGCCGCCATCACCCAGCTGGAGGGCTATGAACTGAAGCGCATCATGCGTACCGGCACAGTGGCGTCGATCGACGATCGCAACTGGGAACTGCGCGATCATCGCAAGCCTTTGCTGCGCTTCAATCAAAGCCGGGCTATCGCGCTGGATATGGAAAGCGCGACGGTGGCGGCCAACGGTTTCCGCTTCCGCGTCCCTTACGGCACTTTGCTGTGCGTCTCGGACAAGCCGCTGCACGGCGAAATAAAATTGCCCGGGATGGCGAATCGCTTTTACGAGCAACGCGTCAACCAGCATTTGAAGATCGGCATCAAGGCGCTGGAATTGCTGCGCAATCAGGGCGTAGAGCAATTGCATAGCCGCAAACTGCGCAGTTTCAGCGAGCCGGCTTTCCGATAAGAGTGTCTGTAAAACAGTAGCGCCATCTTTGGGAACGCCCTCTGCGAGGGCGTCTCCCACGCCGTCGATTGATTTACGGTTCCTTGCCTCTCTCTTTCTGAGCGATTGAAAAATAAACAAGTATTCTCTACCAAAACTGGATGAGAACGGTTATCATTTGTAATTACATGTATAAATTGATAACTTTATCCGCGCCATTGAAAAGCGTGCGCGTAAAGAACTTGATTTACAGGCCTAGCACTGGCGGCCTACGTGCATCGTCATTTTTCAAACGAAAGGATATCGCATGGATACCTCATCCACACCCACCCCGCAATCTGCCGACGCTGCCGAACAGCCTTCCAGGCAAGGTAGAAATATGGCGCTCAGCATTGCTTTCAGCAGCCTGTTTGCCCCGGCTATAACCGCCGCCGGCGTGCCTGAGGCCGAGCTGCCTTCAGTCAACGTCCGCAGCGAGCGCGAAGGAAGCTATAAGGTCGACCGCTCCGCGTCCGATAAATTTACCGCGCCGCTGCTGGATACGCCCAAGACAATCACAGTGATCAACCAGGAGCTGATCGAGGAACGCGGCGCGACTTCACTTGTCGAGGTGCTGCGAACCACGCCCGGGATTACGCTGGGCGCCGGCGAAGGCGGTACGCCGATTGGCGACCGGCCTTTCATCCGCGGCTACGATGCCAGTACCGATCTGATGGTCGACGGCATGCGCGACCTTGGCCGTGTTTCGCACGAGGCATTCAACATCGAGCAGATCGAGATCGTCAAAGGCCCGGGCTCTGCCTATACCGGCCGCGGATCGACCGGCGGCAGCATCAACCTGGTCAGCAAGGCACCGAAAAAAGAAAATTTTTATGCCGGCAGCGCCATGCTTGGCACCGATCAGACCCGACGCCTGACTGGCGACGCCAACTGGCTGCTGGGAGATCAAGCTGCGTTGCGCCTGAACCTGATGAAGCACGAAGCCAATGTGGCTGGCCGCGATGGCCCCACGGTCAGCCGCTGGGGCGTGGCGCCGTCGCTGACGTTCGGACTGCACGGCAAGACCCAGGCAACGTTGAGCTATTACGCCTTGCGCACCGACGACATTCCCGATCAGGGAATCCCGTTCGACACCGTCAACAATACCGGCTTGCCGGCGCAGGTCGATCGCAGGAATTTTTACGGACTGACCGGCCGCGACTACCGCCGCACCGGCGCCGATCTTGCCACGGTGGATGTATCTCATCAGATGGAAGGAGGCGGCAAGCTGCGCAACGTCACGCGCTACAGTAAAAGCAGCAACGAATACGTGGTGTCGCGGCCAACCATGCAAAACGCTCCTAAGCTACCCGGCTATGGCATGGTGACCCGGCGTGGCGTAGGACGGGCGCTGGAAAACACTACGCTGCTCAATCAAACCGAATTGACCGGCAAGTTGCACACTGGCGGCATTGAGCATAGCTATGCGGCCGGGCTTGAGTTCAGCCGCGAGATCACTTACAACAAGGGTTTCAGCATAAGCAATACCGCGCCGATTGCCGATCTGTACCGGCCTGACCCCGGGCAGCCCTTCATCGGGACCATCGTCAAGGATGCGCTGGCAGTTCGGACCAAACACAATACTCGCGCAGCCTACGTGTTCGATACGATGCGCCTGACGCCGAAATGGGAGCTCAACGGCGGGTTGCGCTACGACGCATATGATGTGTCAACCAGTTCCGGAAGACGCGGCAGCTGGGATTTCGTGAACTATCAGGCCGGGATTGTCTTTAAGCCGCTGCCCAATGCCAGTATCTATGCATCGTACGGAACGTCATCCAATCCTTCGGGCGAGGCAGAAGGTCAAATTGGCGGTGCTGACGGTGTCGCCGGCGGCGGCCTGCGCCAACCGCCGACACCGCCGGAATCGAACCGCAGTGTCGAAGTGGGCACCAAATGGAATGTGCTGGACGACCGGCTGATGCTGACCGCAGCGGTGTTCCGCACTGAAAAAGTCAACGGCCGCGCAATTGAACCGACTACCGGCCTGGTCGAGCTGATCGGCAACAGCCGGGTCGACGGCATTGAGGTGGGCGCCGCCGGGAACCTCACGCCAGCCTGGACGGTGTTCGGCGGCTATACCTATTTGCGCCCGGTCTTGCGTGCCGACGGCGCGGGCGGCAACAGCGGCAAGCAGCTCAAATATGTAGCGCCAAACAGCTTCAGCGCATGGACAACGTATAAATTGACGAGCCAGCTGACTGTTGGCGGCGGCGGCAACTATATGTCGGAACGTTTTGTCGACGACAGCAATGCGCGCAAATTGCCGTCTTACTGGCGCTACGATGCGATGGTCAGTTACAAGGTCAGCAAACATCTGGATTTCAGGCTCAATCTTTTGAATCTGAGCAATGCCACGATTTATGACGCTTCACATGTCGGCATCTACGCCACCATCGCACCCGGCCGTTCCGCTTTGCTGACGGCGAATTTCAAGTATTGAGCCGGCTCCGCATTAGCGGACTTTTGAGCCTCCGTCCCGTTCAGGGATGGGGGTGATTTTCGGTGTGACGGAAAGATGTTTTATGCCGAGATATCACCCTCGTGTATCTGTCGTGCATGCCGACTGGCCTGAAACATCCATCCGAATAATAAGGCGCCGGCCAACGCCGTGCGCCAGGCTTCGCGGCCCTGGTCGATATTGGCTCAATCATGGCGGCTGCAGTTTTCCGATCTTTACGCACGTCGCTTCTCTTCGCGGCTAGCAATTGCCGACAGCTTGCAGTTCAGTTGCCAGCGTTGCTACCAGTTGAGCCGCCGGCATGGGGCGCGACATCGCCACCCCTTGGCCAGCCCATAGCGACATGAATTCCGGACGCCCGAGTTTGGCTGCGGTTTGGCGTATTTCGGCGCTCAGCGCATTTTGAATCGGGTAGGGCGGCACCGCACTTTCATGCGTCCGCATCTGCTCCATGAACGGATTGACGATGCCGCGTGCGTATCTGCCGGAGAAGCTACGGGTCAGGCGTGTGCTGTCGCTTTTCGCACTTGCCAGCTGTTCTCGCCAGGCCGGCGCTATGCCCGATTCCGGGCTCGCCAGGAAAGCCGTGCCAAGTTGCGCAGCCTGTGCGCCCAGCAGCATGGCGGCGGCGATGCCGCGCCCGTCCATGATGCCGCCGGCGGCGATCACCGGCACTTTCACTGCTGCAACAACCTGTGGAATCAACGTCATCAAGCCAATGCAGGATTGCTCGATATCGCCGATAAATGTCGCTCTGTGGCCGCCGGCTTCGCTACCTTGGACGCAGATGAAATCGGCGCCAGCTTGTTCCCAGGCCAGCGCTTCGGCAACATTGGTCACCGTGCCGATGACCTTGCAGCCCTTGCGTTGAAACTGCGCCACCGTTTCGGCATCGAGTATGCCGAAGGTGAAACTGACCACCGGCGGCGCGGCCTCCAGCAGGGCGGCCAGTTGCTCCTGGAAGCTTTCGCTGAATTTCTGCGGTGTGGTTGCCGGGCCAAGACCGAGCGCAGTGCGGAACGGCAGCAGCAGAGCTTGCGCGGCGTCGAGTTCGGCCGCACTTGTCTGGATTGACTCCAGAACGAATAGATTGACGTTGAACGGCCGTGAGGTGAGGGCGCGGATTTTCTTCACCGCATCAATGATTGCCTTGGGCGACAACAGGGCGGCGGCAAATGACCCCAGGCCTCCGGCATTGCTGACGGCAGTCACCAGCTCAACCGGCGAGCCGCCATTCATCGGCCCTTGCACGATCGGATAGCGGATGCCGAGCGTTGCAGTGAATGCCTTGGGGCCTGTATTGGTGTCGGACATGCTGATCCTCCTGAAAATAGGTGAGTGACCCGGTGGGCTGAAGCGGGTGACTGCTTTCAGCCATTATTGTTTATGCTACCTTGACAGCGTTATTCTGAAAAATGAATAATAAAAATGTCATTCATCTTTAATTGAGATGAATTATGGATTTGTTATCTCTGGGAATAATTGGGGTCAGAGTCGATTTATTCGGTAGGGAATAATTGGGGTCAGAGTCGATTTATTCGGTAAAATAAGCACACCAATAGTCACTCTCTTGCCCTATGGCCCGCCTGCCTCGACTCGTCATTCCCAACCAGCCGCATCACCTGATTCAGCGTGGCGTCGATCGCCAGGCAATTTTTCGTGAGACGGAAGACTACGTGAATTTTCTCGGCCGCTTGCGCGACGCTGCCAAGCAATTCAAGGTAGCCATCCATGCGTATGTGCTGATGAGCAACCATGTGCATTTGCTGGCGACGCCCTCCGACGCCGAAGGTTTGGCAAAGATGATGCAATGGGTGGGGCGCTTCTACGTGCCTTATTTCAATCAAAAATATGGGCGAGTCGGGACTCTGTGGCAAGGACGCTACAGGGCGACGGTGATAGATTCAGAGCCATATTTCATGTTGTGCAGCTGCTATATCGACCAGAATCCGGTGCGCGCAGGCATAGTTGCGACTCCGGGCGAGTACCCATGGTCGAGCTATTTGCACCATGTTGGGGTCAAGCCGGACCCGCTGGTGGTGGACCATGCCCTGTATTGGGCCTTGGGCAACACGCCATTCGACCGTGAAGCTGCGTATAAGCAAATGGCGGAGCAGGCACTTACTTCTGACCAGTCGCGTCAACTGATAGAGGCTACCAACAAGGGCTGGCCGCTGGGCTCGGAAAAATTCAAATCGCATCTTGAGAAGCAGGGCAATCAAAGAGTGCGCCCGGCCAGGCGTGGGCGCCCTTTTAAGGCGCTGCCTGAAGTGGCCGATCCTTTAGCGAAGCACAAATAAAAAATCACCAGCAGGGCAGCAACACCATCAAATGCACCAAATTGACTCTGTCCCTATTTAATTTTTGTGCAGAAATTAACCTGGTTAATTTGACTCTGACCCCATTTGTTGTGATTGAAGTCTGGATCTGTCTGCATTATTCTTAATGTCCTTACTCTCAAAGTGGTGGAGCAACGTTATGCATGCGCAAGGTTTATACGATCCGGCTAATGAACATGATGCCTGTGGCGTCGGTTTTATTGCTCATATCAAAGGCAAGAAGAGCCACTCGGCGATTGAGCAGGGTTTGCTGATCCTGAAGAATCTGGATCATCGGGGTGCGGTCGGGGCGGATAAGCTGATGGGCGACGGCGCCGGGATACTGATTCAGGTGCCGGACCAGTTCTATCGCGAAGAAATGGCGAAGCTGGGCGTGATCTTGCCGCCGCCGGGCGAGTTCGGCGTCGGCATGGTGTTCCTGCCGAAGGAGAATGCTTCGCGCATTGCTTGCGAACAGGAAATCGAGCGCGCAGTGCTGGCTGAAGGCCAGGTCGTGCTGGGCTGGCGCGATGTGCCGGTGGATATCGAGATGCCGATGTCGCCGACCGTGCGTGACAAGGAACCGGTGATCCGCCAGATCTTCATCGGCCGCGGTCCTGACATCATGGTGACCGATGCGCTGGAGCGTAAGTTATACGTGATCCGTAAATCGTCAGGCCACGCGATCCAGGCGCTGAACCTGTTGCATGGCAAGGAATTCTTTGTGCCGTCGATGTCGGCGCGCACCGTGGTCTACAAGGGCTTGCTGCTGGCTGACCAGGTCGGCGTGTACTACAAGGATCTGCAAGATCCGCGTTGCCTGTCGGCGCTGGCGCTGGTGCACCAACGCTTCTCTACCAATACTTTCCCCGAGTGGCCGCTGGCCCACCCGTATCGCCTGCTGGCGCATAACGGTGAAATCAACACCGTCAAAGGTAACTTCAACTGGATGCGCGCACGCGAAGGCGTGATGAAGTCGCACGTGCTGGGCGACGATCTGCGCAAGCTGTTCCCGCTGATTTATGAAGGCCAGTCCGACACCGCCTGTTTCGACAATGCGCTCGAACTGTTGCTGATGGCGGGCTATCCGATTGCGCAAGCGATGATGATGATGATTCCGGAAGCGTGGGAAAACCACGCGACCATGGATGACAACCGCCGCGCTTTCTACGAATATCACGCTGCGATGATGGAGCCGTGGGACGGCCCGGCAGCGATGGCGTTTACCGACGGCCGTCATATCGGCGGCACGCTGGATCGTAACGGCTTGCGTCCGGCGCGTTATATCGTCACCGACGACGATTTCGTGGTGATGGCTTCCGAATCTGGCGTGTTGCCGATCCCGGAATCCAAGATCATCCAGAAATGGCGTCTGCAGCCAGGCAAGATGTTCCTGATCGACCTCGACGCCGGTCGCATCATCGACGACAAGGAATTGAAAGACACTTTCGCCAACGCCAAGCCATACAAGCAATGGATTGAGTCGGTGCGGGTCAAGCTGGACGAGCTGGAGTCGGAGCCGTCGGAATCGGGTTCGACCATCCCGCTGCTGGATCGCCAGCAGCTGTTCGGTTACACGCAAGAAGACATCAAGTTCCTGATGTCGCCGATGGCGGCCGCCGCTGAAGAAGCGATCGGCTCGATGGGTAACGACTCGCCGCTAGCGGTCATGTCCAGCAAGAACAAGACGCTGTACAACTATTTCAAGCAACTGTTCGCGCAAGTCACCAACCCGCCTATCGATCCGATTCGCGAGGCGATGGTGATGTCGCTGGTGTCCTTTATCGGACCGAAGCCGAACATGCTGGACACCAACAACATCAACCCGCCGATGCGTCTGGAAGTGTCGCAGCCGATTTTGAACTACGACGATATCGCCAAGCTGCGCAACATCGGCGCCCACACCGGCGGCAAGTTCAAGTCGTACGAACTGAACATCTGCTATCCGGTTGCCTGGGGCAAGGAAGGCATCGAAGCGCGCCTGGCGTCGCTGTGCGCCAAGGCGGTCGATGCGGTCAAATCCGGTCATAACATCCTGATCGTGTCGGACCGCAAGGTCGACGCCGAACAGGTGGCGATCCCGGCATTGCTGGCCACTTCCGCGATTCACCAGCACTTGGTGAGCAAGGGTCTGCGCACGTCAACCGGCCTGGTGGTCGAAACCGGTTCGGCGCGCGAGACCCATCACTTTGCGTTGCTGGCAGGTTACGGCGCCGAAGCGATCCACCCCTACCTGGCGATGGATACCCTGACCGAACTGGCGCACGGCTTGCCGGGCGCATTGTCGCCGGAAAAGGCAATCTACAATTTCCAGAAGGCGATCGGCAAGGGCTTGCTGAAGGTCATGTCGAAGATGGGCATTTCGACTTACATGTCGTATTGCGGCGCGCAGATTTTCGAAGCGATCGGTCTCAACAAGAGCATGACCCAGAAATACTTCAAGGGTACCGCATCGAATGTTGAAGGCATCGGCGTATTTGAAGTGGCGGAAGAAGCCTTGCGCCTGCACCGCGCTGCATTCAGCGACGATCCGGTGCTGGCCAACGCGCTCGACGCCGGCGGCGAATATGCGTTCCGCATCCGCGGTGAAGAGCATATGTGGACGCCGGATGCGATCGCCAAATTGCAGCACTCGACCCGCGCCAACAATTTCAACAGCTACAAGGAATACGCGCAGCTGATCAATGATCAATCGAAGCGCCACATGACTTTGCGCGGCTTGTTTGAATTCAAGATCGATCCAAGCAAGGCGATTCCGTTGGATGAAGTCGAGCCGGCCAAGGAAATCGTCAAGCGTTTTGCTACTGGCGCGATGTCGCTCGGCTCGATTTCGACCGAAGCGCATGCGACGCTGGCAGTGGCGATGAACCGCATCGGCGGCAAATCCAACACCGGCGAAGGCGGCGAAGACGAGAACCGTTATCGCCAGGAGCTGAAGGGCATCCCGATCAAGCAGGGTGAAACCCTGGCATCGGTGATCGGCAAGGATCGTATCGAAGTCGACATTCCGTTGCTGGCGGGTGATTCGCTGCGCTCGAAGATCAAGCAAGTGGCGTCCGGCCGTTTCGGCGTGACTGCCGAATACCTGATTTCCGCCGACCAGATCCAGATCAAGATGGCGCAGGGCGCAAAGCCGGGCGAGGGCGGCCAGTTGCCGGGACATAAAGTGTCCGAGTACATCGCCAAGCTACGTTTCTCGGTGCCGGGCGTCGGCTTGATTTCGCCGCCGCCGCATCACGATATTTATTCGATCGAAGATTTGGCGCAGCTGATTCACGATCTGAAAAACGTCAACCCGCGTGCTTCGATTTCAGTCAAGCTGGTGTCCGAAGTCGGTGTCGGCACCGTGGCTGCGGGTGTTGCCAAGGCCAAATCGGATCACGTGGTGATCGCCGGCCATGACGGCGGTACCGGCGCTTCGCCGCTGTCGTCGATCAAGCATGCCGGCACGCCTTGGGAACTGGGTCTGGCGGAAACCCAGCAAACGCTGGTGCTGAACGGTTTGCGGAATCGTATCCGGGTTCAGGCCGATGGCCAGATGAAGACCGGCCGCGACGTTGTAATCGGCGCTTTGCTGGGCGCGGATGAGTTCGGTTTTGCTACCGCACCGCTGGTGGTCGAAGGCTGCATCATGATGCGCAAATGCCATCTGAACACCTGCCCGGTCGGCGTCGCCACGCAAGATCCGGTGCTGCGCGCCAAGTTCTCCGGCAAACCGGAGCATGTGGTCAACTTCTTCTTCTTCATCGCCGAAGAAGTGCGGCAGATCATGGCGCAGCTGGGCATCCGCAGTTTCAACGAACTGATCGGCCGCGCCGACCTGCTCGACAAGTCGCGCGCAATCACGCACTGGAAGGCGCAAGGCCTGGATTTCAGCCGCATCTTCTATCAACCGGCACTGCCTGAAGGCGGCGTGTATTACCACACCGAAGAACAGGATCACGGTCTGAACAAGGCGCTCGATCACAAATTGATCGCGCAAGCCAAAGCCGCGCTGGATAAGGGCGAGCGCGTCTCGTTCATTTCGCCGATCAAGAATCTGAACCGTACCGTCGGCGCCATGCTGTCAGGCGAAGTGGCGAAAAAATACGGTCACGAGGGTCTGCCCGACGACACCATCCACATCCAGTTGCAAGGAACGGCGGGCCAGTCGGCAGGCGCGTTCCTGGCGCAGGGCGTGACATTGGATCTGGTCGGCGAGGGCAATGACTACGTCGGCAAGGGCTTGTCGGGCGGCCGCATTATCGTGCGTCCGAATACCGAATTCCGCGGCCGTGCGGTCGACAACATCATCGCCGGCAATACGGTGCTGTACGGTGCGATTGCCGGTGAGGCCTTCCTCAACGGCGTCGCCGGCGAGCGCTTCGCGGTGCGTAATTCAGGCGCGATTGCAGTGGTGGAGGGCACCGGCGATCATGGCTGCGAATACATGACCGGCGGCACGGTTGTGGTGCTGGGCGACACCGGCCGTAACTTCGGCGCCGGCATGTCTGGCGGCCTGGCCTATGTCTACGATCCGGACGGCACATTTGCGGCGCAATGCAATATGGCGATGGTGACGCTGGAACCGGTGCTGAGCCAGGGCGAGCAGGAAGCCACGATCGATAAAGCGATCTGGCACAGCACCGTACGCGGCGGCGAGGTACAGGCTGACGAGGCGATCTTGAAAGGCTTGATCGAGCGTCACTTCAAGTACACCGGCAGCACGCGTGCCCGCAACTTGCTGGACAACTGGGTTGCCTCGCGCAGCAAATTTGTCAAAGTGTTCCCGACTGAATACAAACGGGCGCTGGGCGAGTTGAATGCGGCCCGCAGTGCTGCGCCAGCCAAAGAAAAAGTCGCTGCCTAATAGGCGCCGGAAACAAGCGATTAAGCCAAGTAACGATAAGAATCGCGGAGGACCTGGCAGTGCCGGATCCTCTGCATTCTGTAGCCAGAATGCGAGTGAGAAATGGGAAAAGTAACGGGTTTTATGGAGTTTGAGCGGGTCGGCGAAACGTATGAAGCGCCGCTGACGCGCAAGAAGCATTACAAGGAGTTCATCCTGAGTCTGAGCAATGACGAAGCCAAGACCCAGGGCGCGCGCTGCATGGATTGCGGGATTCCTTTCTGCAACAACGGTTGCCCGGTGAATAACATCATTCCGGACTGGAACGATCTGGTGTATCGCGGCGCTTATCACGAGGCGCTGGAGACTCTGCACTCGACCAATAATTTTCCGGAGTTCACCGGCCGTATCTGTCCGGCGCCCTGCGAAAGCGCCTGTACCTTGGGCATCAATAGCGACCCGGTGGGCATCAAGTCGATCGAGCATTTCATTGTCGACAAGGGCTGGGAAAACGGCTGGATCGTGCCGCAACCGGCCTTGGTCAAAACCGGCAAGAAGGTCGCCGTGGTAGGTTCCGGCCCTGCCGGCTTGGCGGCGGCGCAGCAGCTGGCGCGTATCGGCCACGATGTCACCGTATTTGAAAAGAGCGATCGCGTCGGCGGTTTGCTGCGTTACGGGATTCCCGATTTCAAGATGGAGAAATCGCATATCGACCGCCGCGTCGAGCAGATGGAAGCAGAAGGCGTGACTTTCCGCACCGGCGTTCTGGTCGGCAAGGATTTCCCTGCCAATGTGAACAACTGGGCCAAGAAGACCGTTTCTCCGGAAGAATTGAAGGCTGAATTCGACGCCGTGGTGATTGCCGGCGGCGCTGAGCAGCCGCGCGACCTGCCGGTGCCGGGGCGTGAACTGAAGGGCGTGCATTTCGCCATGGATTTCCTGCCGCAGCAAAACAAGATCAACGCCGGCGACAAGGTCAAGGATCAGATCCTGGCCGGCGGCAAGCACGTGGTGGTGATCGGCGGCGGCGATACCGGTTCCGATTGCGTCGGCACTTCCAACCGCCAGGGCGCGCTATCGATCCAGCAGTTTGAACTGATGCCGCAGCCGCCTGAGCAGGAAAACAAGCCGCTGGTATGGCCTTACTGGCCGACCAAGCTGCGCACTTCGTCCTCGCATGAAGAAGGTTGCGATCGTGATTGGGCAGTGGCCACCAAGCGGTTGGAAGGCAAGAACGGCAAGGTCGAGAAACTGATCGCCGCCCGCGTCGAATGGAAAGACGGCAAGATGCAGGAAGTGCCCAATTCCGAATTCGAAATGAAGGCCGACCTGGTGTTCCTGGCCATGGGTTTCGTGTCGCCGGTGGCGCAGGTGCTGGAAGCGTTTGGCGTCGACAAGGATGCGCGCGGCAACGCCAAGGCTACTACCGACGGCGACGCCTGCTACAAGACCTCAGCCGATAAAGTGTTCGCAGCCGGCGACATGCGGCGCGGCCAGTCGCTGGTGGTCTGGGCCATCCGCGAAGGCCGCCAATGCGCACGCGCAGTCGATGAGTTCCTGATGGGGGCCTCCGTATTGCCGCGTTAATGTTGTCGCAACGATAGCCAAAGCAATTACCGCAGCGGTCTTGCTGCACCTAAAGAAAGAGCATGTCAGTGGCAACACCGGCGTGCTCTTTTTTCTGCAACGGATGTTTTGCTCATGCATTCAGGCAATAGTCAAACTGTTGTAATGGCGGCACATGTCAGACTATCTACTATTGCCTGGCTCTGAACGATTGTCGCATTTGCACTACAATAGCCCCTTTGATTTATTCGGTGGATGGTGTGGCAAATATCGTCGAAATTCGTGATCTGCAATTTAGCTATGGAGAGAGGTCGATTTTATCGGGTCTCAACATGGACTTTGCGCGTGGCAAAGTGATCGCCGTCATGGGCGGTTCAGGTTCCGGCAAGACCACTATATTGCGGCTGATCGGCGGCCAGTTGAGTCCGCAGGCTGGTAGCGTCAAGGTCGACGGCGAAACGGTGCACACACTGTCGACCCCTGCCTTGTATGCGCTGCGGCGCAAGATGGGCATGTTGTTTCAGAGCGGGGCGTTGTTTACCGACCTCACTGCATTTGAGAATGTAGCGTTTCCGCTGCGCGAGCATACCGATTTGTCGCCAGAGTTATTAAACAGGCTGGTGCTGTTGAAATTGAATGCGGTAGGTTTGCGCAATGCGGCGCAACTGAAGCCGTCCGAGATTTCCGGCGGCATGGCCAGGCGGGTAGCGCTGGCGCGGGCCATCGCGCTGGATCCGTCGCTGATCATGTATGACGAGCCGTTCGCCGGCCTCGATCCGATTTCCATGGGCGTGACGGCTAATCTGATTCGCAAGCTGAATGACGCGCTGGGTTCGACCAGCGTCCTGGTGTCGCACGACGTCCATGAATCGTTCGGCATTGCCGACTATGTGTATTTCCTGTCGCAGGGAGAAATCGTGGCGCAAGGCACGCCGGCAGAGATGCAGGCGTCGACCCATCCGTACGTGAAACAATTCGTCAACGCCGAACCCGATGGTCCGGTGCCATTCCATTATCCGGGCAAGTCGCTGGCCGAGGATATGGGATTGAAGGGGCAGGCTTAATGCGTAATGGCGTAACTAAGTTTGTAAGCAATTGCCTGGCTGCGATAGGGCGCACCTTGCGCGAGTCGGTCACCGGCCTGGGGATGGCTGCGCGCATGTTCTTTGCGATCTTGCGCGCCTCGCTCGGCCTGTGGCGGCGTCCTCGGCTGATTACCGACCAGATCCATTTCATTGGCAATTACTCGCTGATCATCATTGGCGTATCGGGCTTGTTTGTCGGTTTCGTGCTGGGTCTGCAAGGGTATTACACGCTCAATAAATATGGTTCCGAGCAGGCGCTGGGTTTGCTGGTGGCGCTATCGCTGGTGCGTGAACTGGGGCCGGTAGTGACGGCTCTTTTGTTCGCTGGCCGCGCCGGTACTTCCCTGACTGCGGAAATCGGCTTGATGAAAGCCGGCGAGCAATTGTCGGCGATGGAAATGATGGCGGTCGACCCGCTGCAAAGAGTGGTGGCGCCGCGTTTCTGGGCCGGCGTGGTGGCGATGCCGGTGTTGGCGGCCTTGTTCAGCGCCTTGGGTATCTTTGGCGGCTACCTGGTCGGGGTGCAGCTGATCGGGGTCGACGAAGGGGCGTTCTGGTCGCAAATGCAGGGCGGAGTGGATGTCTGGCAAGATGTCGCCAATGGTGTGTTGAAGAGTATCGTATTTGGCGTCGCCGTGACTTTCGTTGCGGTATGGCAGGGATATGAGGCGAAACCGACGCCGGAAGGGGTTTCCAGGGCAACTACCAGCACCGTGGTGATCGCGTCGCTGGCGGTATTGGGGCTGGACTTCCTGCTGACCGCTTTGATGTTTAATTAATTATTTGCGCGGCGAATTAGGCGTGGTGAATTAGACGTGGACTGAGCGCTGCAGCGCGTTTACTTCTCGTTACTATTTTCTTCCCGGGATTTTATTCGCGGTGGTATTTTTAAGGTGATGAATCATGCAACAAAAAACCGTAGACGTATGGGTGGGCATATTTGTTCTGGTCGGGATACTGGCTTTGGGCTTTTTGGCGCTGAAAGCCGGCAACCTGAGCAGCTCGACTTTCAACAAAACCTATCCGGTAACCACCAAGTTCGACAATATCGGCGGCCTCAAGGTACGCGCTTCGGTCAGAAGCGCCGGCGTGGTGGTCGGACGCGTTGCTTCGATTAATTTCGACGACAAGAATTTCCAGGCGGTGGTGACCTTGAATCTGGACCAGCGCTATCAGTTTCCAGAAGACAGTTCGGCTAAGATTCTGACGGCAGGCTTGTTAGGCGAGCAATATATCGGTATCGAACCGGGCGGCGCCACCAAAAATCTGGTTGCCGGCGATCGTATTAAATTAACGCAATCCGCGATTGTGCTGGAGAATCTGATCAGTCAGTTCTTGTACAGCAAAGCTGCGGATGTAAAGGACACGGAACAATGAAAATCATGACTCGCCTGGGTTCGCTGGCCCTGGTTGCAGCGCTGGCCGGCTGCGCCACTACGGCCAACAATCCGCAAGACCCGCTGGAGGGCTTCAACCGCGCCATGTTCAGCTTCAACGACACGCTTGACAAGGTTGCCCTGAAACCGGTTGCCACCGCTTACCGGTCCTGGCTGCCAAGCTTCGTCCAGACCGGCATCAACAACTTCTTCGGTAATCTGGGCGATGTCTGGAGTTCGGTAAACGGTTTTTTGCAAGGAAATGTTGCAGACGGCACGTCGGACGTGATGCGGGTTGCAGTGAACTCCACGCTTGGCCTGGGCGGTTTGCTGGATATCGGCTCGGAAGCCGGCTTGCAAAAACACAACAAGGATTTCGGCCAGACGCTAGGCAAGTGGGGCGTCGGCTCCGGTCCTTACCTGGTGCTGCCGCTGTTCGGATCGTCGAATATTCGTGATGCTGCCGCCTTGCCGGTCGATTTCTACGGCGACATATGGTCATACAAATACCCGGTGCGTTGGCGTAATACCGGTTCGGTGGTACGTTTGATCGACAAGCGCGCCAATCTGCTGGATGCCGGTGAGTTGCTGGAGGACGCAGCCCTGGACAAGTATGAATTTGTGCGCGATGCCTACACCCAGCGCCGTCAAAGCCAGATTCGCGGCAATAGCGACGACAACGATACCGGGGATAAGGCGGACAAGCCGGCCAAGACCAAACCGGAATGATTATCGGCGCCGGTTGGAACCGGCGCTTGAAATTGTCGTCTTAGGGCTGCATACACGCCGCATCTAAGGCATCTTCTGACAACTATTGAGATTGTTAAAACATACATGAAAATTCTGAAAAAATACCTGGCGCTGTCGCTGACTGTCGGCAGCCTCTTATTCACCGCAGCTGCTCATGCGCAAGAAGCGCCCGACGCGCTGGTCAAGCGCATCAGCCAGGACGTGCTGGATACCGCCAAGAACGATAAAAGCATTCAGGGCGGCGATCAAAAGCACATCCTGACTTTGGTCGAAGAAAAAATCATTCCTTACGTCGACTTTGAGCGCATGACTTCGCTGGCGGCCGGCCGCTATTGGCGCGATGCGACTGATGATCAGAAGAAACAGCTGATCACCCAGTTCCGCAGCTTGCTGATCTACACCTATTCCGGCGCGTTGTCGCAAGTGCGCGACCAGAAGATCGATTTCAAGCCAATGCGCGGCGATCCGGCTGATGCTGACGTCGAAGTGCGTTCGCAGGTGATTCAGCCGCGCGGCGAGCCGATCCAGTTGAATTATCGTATGGAAAAAGCCGGCACAAGCTGGAAGATTTATGATGTCAACGTATTGGGCGCCTGGCTCGTTGAATCATACAAGGGTACTTTCGCCTCGGAAATCGGCAGATCCGGCATTGACGGCCTGATCAAGGTGCTGACGGACAAGAACAAGCAGCGCGCTGCCCGTGGCCTTAAATAATTAGTTGATTGACTATCATGTTCAGACCATCTCACTCGCTTACTGTCGGTAACGCCAAAGTCACTCTGGAAGAGGGCTTGCGCGCGATCGCCGGGGGCGAGACCGAGATCGATCTGGGCGATGTGGTGGCGGTCGACTCGGCCGCCGTTGCTACCTTGCTGGCATGGCAATGCGCCGCCCTCAATCAAGGGCTGACCCTGCATTTTTCCAGCTTGCCGGCCAATCTGGAAAGCCTGATCGAGTTGTACGGCGTCACCGAATTGCTAGCACCCGCCGCTGCGACTGTTGTCGTCAGTACACTGCATCATTGAGCTCTCCCTTTCCCCTTCCTAGCAGCTTGCCGGGTTTGTCGTTGCCGCCCGGCCCCCGCAGCAAAAATCCAATATAATCAAGGGTTACGCCACCGGTCTGGGCCAGCAAGGCGCCAGCGGAGGAATCGGCAGCGTTGCCGCGGCGTCCCCAATTGAAGAATATTTAGCAAGGCACTATGGCGGCCATTCAAATCACCAATGTCAAGAAGCGTTACCAGTCCCTGCAGGCTCTGGGCGGCGTTTCCCTGACCATCGAAGAGGGCGAATTCTTTGGTCTGCTGGGCCCAAACGGCGCAGGTAAGACCACCTTGATTTCGATCATCGCCGGCCTCAACCGGCCCGATTCCGGCAACGTCACGATTCATGGCCACGATGTCGTCAGCGATTATCGCGCCGCGCGCCGCAATCTCGGCGTGGTGCCGCAAGAGCTGGTGTTCGATCCGTTTTTCACGGTGCGCGAAACGCTGCGCATGCAATCCGGCTATTACGGTTTGAAAAACAATGACAAGTGGATCGACGAGGTGATGGAAAACCTCGATCTGACCAGCAAGGCCGACACCAATATGCGCGCCCTGTCGGGCGGCATGAAACGGCGCGTGCTGGTGGCGCAAGCCTTGGTGCACAAACCGCCGGTGATCGTGCTGGATGAGCCGACCGCCGGCGTCGACGTCGAATTGCGGCAGACCCTGTGGCGTTTCATTTCGCGCCTGAATCGCGAAGGCCACACCGTGGTCTTGACCACCCACTATCTGGAAGAAGCGCAAGAGCAGTGCAACCGGATTGCCATGCTCAAGCTGGGCCAGGTGGTGGCGCTCGATTCGACCTCGGCGCTGATCAAGCGCATCGCCGGTTCGCAACTGCTGATACATCTGTCCAGCGGCAGTTTGCCGGCAGCGCTGCAGCCGCTGGTATTGCATGCGGACGGCGGCAGGTTTTCGCTGCGGGTCAATGAATACGGCGATGTCGAGCCCATTCTCGGCGCCTTGCGCCAGGCCGGCGCGGTGATTGAAGACATGCAGCTGCAGCAGGCCGATCTGGAAGATGTGTTTTTGCAGATCATGGACAGCAAGGTCAGCGCCAATGGCTTTAATGTTTTTGCCGATGAATACAGCGCGGGCGGTGTCAAATGATGGTTGGTTTTCAAACCCTGTTTTACAAGGAAGTACTGCGTTTCTGGAAAGTCGCGACGCAAACCATTTGCGCCCCGATTCTGACTGCGATGTTGTATCTGCTGATTTTCGGCCATACCCTGAAAGATCACGTTGAAGTCTATCCCGGCGTGCAGTACACCGCGTTCCTGATTCCCGGCCTGGTGATGATGAGCGTGTTGCAAAATGCCTTCGCCAATACGTCGTCATCGTTGACACAGTCCAAAATGACCGGCAATCTGGTGTTCGTCCTGTTGCCTCCCTTGTCGCATTGGGAATTGTTCGGCGGTTACGTGCTGGCCGCAGTGGTACGCGGCGTGGCGGTCGGTCTGGGCGTATTTGCGATTACCGCCTGGTTTGTCGATTTGTCGTTTGTAGCGCCTTGGTGGATCGTGATCTTCGCACTGTTGGGAGCTGCCATGCTGGGCACCATGGGTCTGATCGCGGGAATCTGGGCTGACAAATTCGACCAGCTGGCCGCGTTCCAGAATTTCCTGATCATGCCTGCCACCTTTCTTGCCGGCGTGTTTTATTCGATACATTCCTTGCCGCCGTTTTGGCAAACCGTCTCGCATTTGAATCCGTTCTTTTATATGATCGATGGCTTCCGCTACGGCTTTTTCGGTCAGTCCGACGTCAATCCGCTGATCAGCCTGCTGGTGATCGGCGCGTTTCTGGTGTTGTTGTCGATACTGGCGGTGCAGATGCTGAAACGCGGCTATAAATTGAGACACTGAGTACGCCGCTGGGCAAGCCACCGAATACGCCACTGAATTTAAAGAGAAGTAAGAAAAGATTATGTTCCCTACACCCGATCTCGTTAAAAGTTACATCGCCGCCGGCCTCGAATGTTCGCATCTGGACGTCGAAGGCGACGGCCAGCATTTCAAGGCGGTGATAGTGTCCGCGGCATTTGCCGGCAAACGCCCGATACAGCGCCATCAAATCGTCTATGCGGCGCTGGGCGACCGCATGCGCGAAGAAATTCATGCCTTGTCGATGAAGACACTGACCCCTGAAGAGTTCGATTCGTCGCAGGACAAAATTTAAGAGCAGTCCAGCTAACCTTGCGGCGAATTATTCCGCCGCCAACTGACCAGATACAACGAATAAATTACAGCGAGAAGTAATCATGGATAAATTATTGATCAAAGGCGGCAACCGCCTTTCCGGCGAAATCACCATTTCCGGCGCAAAAAATGCGGCGCTGCCAATCCTGTGCGCCGGTTTGCTGAGCTCCGACCAGCTGCAACTGAGCAACGTGCCGAACCTGCACGATGTATCGACCATCTTGAAGCTGCTGCGCCAGATGGGATTGAAAGCGACCCAGGACGGCCATTTCGTGACCTTGCAAGGCGATGCCATTACTAATCTGGAAGCGCCGTACGAGATGGTGAAAACCATGCGTGCGTCGATCCTGGTGCTGGGCCCGCTGCTGGCGCGCTTCGGCGAGGCGCGGGTGTCGTTGCCGGGCGGCTGCGGCATCGGTTCGCGCCCGGTCGATCAGCACATCAAAGGCTTGCAGGCGATGGGCGCCGAGATTTCGATCGAAGCAGGCTACATCCATGCCAAGGCCAAGAAGCTGAAAGGCACGCGTGTCGTGACTGACATGATTACCGTCACCGGCACTGAAAACCTGTTGATGGCGGCGACCCTGGCCGATGGTGAAACGGTTCTGGAAAACGCCGCGCGCGAACCCGAGGTCAGCGATCTGGCGCACCTGCTGGTAGCGATGGGCGCGAAGATCGACGGCATCGGCACCGATCGCCTGACGATTCAAGGCGTTGATAAGCTGCACGGCGCCGAGCACTCGGTAATTGCCGACCGCATCGAGACCGGCACCTTCCTGTGCGCAGTGGCGGCTGCCGGCGGCGACGTCATGCTGAAAAACACCCGCAGCCACATCCTCGACGCTGTGCTCGACAAGCTGCGCGAAGCCGGCGTGATCCTGACTTCCGGCGACGACTGGATCCGCGTGCAAATGGCGGCGCGGCCGAAGGCAGTCAGCTTCCGCACCACCGAATACCCGGGTTTCCCGACCGATATGCAAGCCCAGTTCATGGCCATGAACAGCATCGCCGACGGCACCAGCCACGTCACCGAAACGATCTTCGAAAATCGTTTCATGCACGTGCAGGAAATGAACCGTCTCGGCGCCGCCATCGATGTCCAGGGCAATACCGCCATCATCAAAGGCGTCGACAAGCTGGTCGGTGCGCCGGTCATGGCGACCGATTTGCGCGCTTCTGCCTCGCTGGTGATCGCCGGCCTGGTGGCGCAGGGTGAAACCCTGATCGAGCGTGTCTATCATCTGGATCGCGGCTACGATCAGATGGAACGCAAGTTGTCGGCAGTCGGCGCGAATATCGAAAGAATCAAATGAGCCAGAAGTTAACCCTGGCCCTGTCCAAGGGCCGCATTTTTGAAGAAACCTTGCCGTTGCTGAAGGCGGCCGGCATCGAGGTCACCGAGGATCCGGAAACCTCGCGCAAGCTGATCCTGCAGACCAACGATCCGCAGGTGAACGTGATTATCGTGCGCGCTTCCGATGTGCCGACCTATGTGCAGTACGGCGCCGCCGATTTCGGCGTGGCCGGCAAGGACGTGCTGCTGGAGCATGGCGGCGAGGGCCTGTATCAACCGATCGATCTGGAGATCGCCAAATGCCGCATGTCGGTGGCGGTCTCGGCCGGCTTCGACTACGCTAGCGCGATCCGGCAAGGCGCGCGCTTGCGGGTCGCCACCAAATACCTGCTGACCGCACGCGAACACTTCGCGGCTAAAGGCATGCACGTCGACCTGATCAAATTGTACGGTTCGATGGAGCTGGCGCCGCTGGTCGGGCTGGCAGACGCGATTGTCGATCTGGTCAGCACCGGCGGCACTTTGCGCGCCAATAATCTGGTTGAAGTCGAACACATCATGGATATTTCATCGCGGCTGGTGGTGAACCAGGCCGCCTTGAAGCTGAAGCGCGAGCGGCTGCAGCCGATCCTGGACGCTTTCGAAAAAGCTTCAGTTCAATAAGACGCCGCCGTTACGGAACCGCACATAGCAAACTGGAAGCAACATGAGCATAGCAATCAGAAAACTCGATGCAGGACTGCCGAATTTCCAGGCGCAACTGACTGCGCTGCTGGCGTTCGAGGCGAGCGAAGACGAAGCCATCGACCAGGCCGCAGCGCGCATCCTGGCCGACGTCAAGGCACGTGGCGACGCCGCCGTGCTGGAATACACCAATCGTTTCGACCGCCTCAGCGCAAACAGCGTCAGCTTGCTGGAAATCGGCCGGCAGGAATTGCAGGCGGCGCTGGCCGAGCTTTCTCCTGAACGCCGCAGCGCCTTGCAGACCGCCGCTGACCGCGTGCGCAGCTATCACCAGCGCCAGAAAATCGAGTGCGGCTCCGTCGGCTTCAGCTACACCGAAGCCGACGGCACCGTGCTGGGACAAAAAGTCACCCCGCTGGACCGTGTCGGCATCTACGTCCCCGGCGGCAAGGCGGCTTATCCCTCATCGGTATTGATGAATGCGATTCCGGCCAAGGTCGCCGGCGTGCAGGAAATCATCATGGTGGTGCCAACCCCGGACGGGATTAAAAATCCGCTGGTGCTGGCGGCGGCCGCCATCGCCGGCGTCGACCGCGTGTTTACCATCGGCGGCGCGCAAGCGGTTGCTGCGCTGGCCTACGGCACTGCCACCATTCCCCAGGTCGACAAGATTGTCGGGCCTGGCAATGCTTATGTCGCCGCTGCCAAGCGCCGGGTATTCGGCACGGTGGGCATCGACATGATTGCCGGGCCGTCTGAAATCCTGGTGCTGTGCGACGGTACTACCGATCCTGACTGGATCGCGATGGATCTGTTTTCGCAAGCAGAGCACGATGAACTGGCGCAGTCGATTCTGCTGTGCCCGGACGCCGCATATATCGCCGCCGTCGAAGCCAGCATCAACCGGCAGTTGCCGCTGATGCCGCGGCATGAAGTGATCCGCACTTCGCTCACCAATCGCGGTGCGCTGGTGCAGGTGCGCGACATGGCGCAAGCTTGCGAAATCGCCAACTACATCGCGGCTGAGCATCTGGAAATCTCTGCCGAAAATCCGCAGCGCTGGGCTGAGCAGATTCGTCACGCCGGCGCCATGTTCCTGGGCCGTTTTTCATCGGAAGCACTGGGCGATTACTGCGCCGGACCGAATCACGTGTTGCCGACTTCGCGCACGGCGCGTTTCTCGTCGCCGCTCGGCGTCTACGATTTCCAGAAGCGTTCCAGCATCATCAACATCAGCGAGGCCGGCGCCCAGACACTGGGCAAGGTCGCGGCAGAACTGGCGTACGGTGAAGGTTTGCAGGCCCATGCCCGCTCCGCAGAATACCGCTTGAAAGATAGTTCTCAATGACAGCGGCTGCAGTTGGGCCTACGTGGCAGCTATGAGCAACGACTGGATCGATCGCGTCTATGGTGAGGATGCGCTGCAAGGTTTGCAGCGTATCCCGGACGGTTCGGTCGACCTGCTGCTGGCCGATCCGCCCTACGGCCTGGGCAAGGATTACGGCAACGATTCCGACAAGCTCGACACGGCGGCCTACCTGCGCTGGAGCGAAGAATGGATAGACGCCGCCTTGCCGAAACTGAAACCGAACGGCAGCCTCTACATCTTTTTGACCTGGCGTTTCTCGCCCGAGATTTTCGTCATGCTGAAGCAGCGCATGATCATGAATAACGAAATCATCTGGGACCGGCGGGTGCCGTCGATGGGCGGCGGCACCCGGCGCTTTTCGTCGGTGCACGACACGATTGGTTTCTTTGCCTGCGCCAAAGACTATTATTTCGACCTTGACGCCATCCGCATTCCTTACGACGCGGAAACCAAGAAAGCCCGTTCGCGTTCGATTTTTGTCGGCGCCAAATGGCTGGAGCTGGGGTACAACCCGAAGGATGTCTGGAGCGTCTCGCGCCTGCACCGCGAACATCGCGAACGGGCCGATCATCCGACCCAGAAGCCGCTGGAAATCGTCGAGCGCATGATCAAGGCATCCTGTCCGCCGGGCGGAATTGTGCTGGATCCCTTCATGGGCAGCGGCACCACTGCGGTGGCGGCACGCCGCTGCGGCCGTCGGTTTGTCGGTTTTGAACTGAATCCGGAGTATTGCGCGCTGATTGAACAGCGGCTGGCGCAACTGGATAGTCAAGAGCCGGACCAACGGGCGCTGGCCTGATGTTGCCTTAGATGGCAACATCGATAAAGATTATAAGGGCGGCTCTTTGCTGGAAAGCCAGAAAATGCCGGTAAAATGGCGGTGCGGCCCCAAAGCTTCAATAGCGGAGAAGCGGTAATATTTAGTACACTTACCTCCACGACGCCTGTGCGTCATCACATAGCAACTTTAGTCTCAAGCTCAACATGTCTACGCCTCGAACTGCATCGATTACGCGCAATACCAACGAAACGCAAATCCGCGTCTCCATCAATCTGGACGGCAGCGGCCAGCAAAAACTGAATACCGGCGTGCCGTTCCTGGACCATATGCTGGATCAGATTGCGCGGCACGGCCTGATCGATCTGGATATCGAAGCCAATGGCGACCTGCACATCGATGCCCATCACACTGTGGAAGACGTCGGCATTACTTTGGGGCAAGCATTTGCCAAGGCGATCGGCGACAAGAAGGGTATCCGCCGCTATGGCCACAGTTATGTACCGCTGGATGAAGCGCTGTCGCGCGTGGTGATCGACTTTTCCGGCCGGCCCGGACTTGAATTCCACGTACCGTTCAAGCGCGCCATGATAGGCGGCTTCGACGTCGATCTGACCCACGAATTTTTCCAGGGTTTTGTCAATCATGCACTGGTGTCTTTGCATATCGACAACCTGCGCGGCGAAAATGCCCACCATCAATGCGAAACCGTATTCAAGGCCTTTGGCCGCGCGCTACGCATGGCCGCGGAGCTGGATCCGCGTTCCGCCGGCACCATTCCTTCGACTAAAGGCAGTCTTTAAGCAGAGTTGATTAATCACTGGTTTAATCAGTAATGTGACGCTTCGATCCCTTGCCGCCGTCTGCGTGTTGCAGGTTTTCACTGGCGATGTGTTTGGCGCAAAGGCCCTTACGCAAAAGCTTATTTACCCGGACTTTTCCCCGGATTTGAATCTTTATCATGAACAAAATTGTTGTGGTTGACTATGGCATGGGCAACTTGCGCTCGGTGGCGCAAGCGCTGCGCCAGGTAGCGCCGGAAGCCGAGGTCCTTATTTCGGGTACGATTGCCGATATCCAGGCAGCCGACCGGCTGGTCTTGCCAGGCCAGGGCGCGATGCCGGATTGCATGCGCAGCTTGCGCGAATCCGGGCTGCAGGAAGCCTTGCTGGAGGCGGCGCGCAACAAGCCGCTGTTGGGTGTCTGCGTCGGCGAGCAGATGTTGTTCGACCTGAGCGAGGAGGGCAATACCGCCGGTCTGGGTTTGTTGCCCGGCAAGGTAGTGCGCTTCCGCCTGGACGGCCAGTTGCAAGACGACGGTTCGCGCTTCAAAGTGCCGCAGATGGGCTGGAACCGAGTCCGCCAGGCGCAGTCTCACCCGCTCTGGAATGGCGTTGCCGACCAGGATTATTTTTATTTCGTCCATAGTTATTACGCCGAACCGGCCAATGCGGCACATACTTTCGGCGAGACCGAATACGGCGCGGCGTTTAGCTGCGCGGTTGGCCGTGATAATATTTTTGCGACACAGTTTCATCCGGAAAAAAGCGCCAGTGCCGGTTTGCAGTTGTACAAGAACTTTGTGCAATGGAAACCTTGAGTTTCTCCGGCGCTTTTTCCTGCATCTATTCCGATACTTAATTCAGATTTTTAACTGACCTCATACTACTGTAGCCATGCTGCTCATACCTGCCATCGACCTCAAAGACGGTCACTGCGTACGCCTGAAACAAGGCGATATGGACCAAGCCACTGTGTTTTCCGACGATCCGGGCGAAATGGCCCGCCATTGGCTGGCACAGGGCGCACGTCGCCTGCATCTGGTTGACTTGAACGGCGCGTTTGCCGGCAAGCCAAAGAACGAACCGGCGGTCAAGGCCATCATCAAGGCGGTGCGCGAGTTCGCCGTGCTCAACGGCGTCGAAGAAATTCCGGTGCAACTGGGCGGCGGCATCCGCGACCTGGACACCATCGAACGCTATCTCGACGACGGCCTGAGCTACATCATCATCGGTACTGCCGCGGTCAAGAATCCGGGCTTTTTGCACGATGCCTGCAGCGCGTTTCCAGGTCAGATCATCGTTGGCCTGGACGCCAAGGACGGCAAGGTAGCGACTGACGGCTGGAGCAAATTGTCGGGCCACGAAGTGATCGACCTGGCCAAGAAATTCGAAGACTACGGTTGCGCCTCGATCGTATACACCGACATCGGCCGCGACGGCATGATGGGCGGCGTCAACATCGAAGCCACCGTCAAGCTGGCGCAAAGCATGACTATCCCGGTGATCGCCTCCGGCGGCGTGCATAACGTCAAGGATGTCGAGGCCCTGTGCGCGGTGCAGGATGAAGGCATCGAGGCGGTGATTTGCGGTCGTTCGATTTATGAAGGCACGCTTGATTTGCGTTCGGCGCAGGAACGGGCCGATGAACTGACTGACGAACTGAGCGGCGAATTCAGCGACGAAGACTTATCGGAGCAGCCCGACGCTGGCCAGCCATGACTCTCGCCAAACGTATCAGTCCCTGTCTCGATGTGACCAACGGCCGGGTGGTCAAGGGCGTCAATTTCCTTGAGCTGCGCGATGCCGGCGATCCGGTGGAAATCGCCCGCCGTTACGACGAGCAGGGCGCCGACGAAATCACCTTTCTCGACATCACCGCCTCGTCCGACGGCCGTGACCTGATCCTGCCGATCATCGAAGCGGTCGCCTCGCAGGTCTTTATCCCGCTGACGGTGGGCGGCGGCGTCCGCGCCGTGGAAGACGTGCGGCGTTTGCTGAACGCCGGCGCCGACAAGGTCGGCATCAATACTTCCGCGGTCACCAATCCGCAACTGGTGGCCGACGCCGCCGCCAAGTACGGTTCGCAATGTATCGTGGTCGCGATCGACGCCAAGCAGGTCGCGCCGGGCAAATGGGAAGTGTTTACCCATGGCGGGCGCAAGGCCACCGGCCTCGATGCGATCGAATGGGCGCAAAAGATGGAGCAACTGGGAGCCGGTGAAATCCTGCTCACCAGCATGGACCGCGACGGCACCAAGGTCGGTTTCGATCTGGCCTTGACCAGCAGCGTCTCCAACGCCGTGACGATTCCGGTGATCGCCTCCGGCGGCGTCGGCGGTTTGCAGGATCTGGCTGACGGCATCAAGATCGGGCGTGCCGACGCAGTGCTGGCAGCGAGCATTTTCCACTATGGTCAACATACTGTGCAGGAAGCCAAGCGATTCATGGCGGCACAACAGATTCCAATGAGGCTAGCATGAGCGCACTCTGGTTAAACAAGGTGAGATGGGACGAGCATGGCCTGGTGCCGGTGATTGCCCAGGAGCTCGGGTCGAATGACGTATTGATGTTCGCCTGGATGAATCGCGACGCTTTGGCGAAGACCGTGGCGTTGGGCGAGGCGGTTTACTGGAGCCGCTCGCGCAAGAAACTGTGGCACAAGGGCGAAGAGTCCGGCCATGTGCAGAAAGTGCATGAAATCCGCCTCGATTGCGATGAGGACGTGGTGTTGCTGAAAGTGACCCAGGCCGGCGACATCGCCTGCCACACCGGCCGCCATTCCTGCTTCTTTCAGAAATTTGAAAACGATAGCAAGAGCTGGGAAGCGGTCGAACCGGTGTTGAAAGAGCCGGATGATATTTACAAGCAACCTTGAACCATCAGCGGATCTGAAACAATCATGAGTGAAACTCTACAACGCCTGGCTGCGGTCATTGAATCGCGCAAACCAGCAAACGGCGGCGACCCTGCAACATCGTATGTCGCCCGTCTGTTCTCCAAGGGCGACGATGCGATTTTGAAAAAAATCGGCGAAGAAGCCACGGAAACCGTGATGGCGGCCAAGGACGCGCGGGTGGACGGCGACGTTTCCCATGTGCTGTACGAATGCGCCGATCTGTGGTTCCACTCGATGATCATGCTGGCCCAGTTCAATCTGACACCGCAAGATGTGCTGCAGGAACTGGCGCGGCGCGAAGGTTTGTCCGGGATCGAAGAGAAAGCCAATCGCAAGCTGACGGTGCGCGAGCAGCAGGAAACTGATCAAGGCAAGATCTGAATCGTTTAAGCAGCGTTGAAGAATCGTCTAAGACCCGGAGATAATTTGGAAAATTGTATTTTTTGCAAAATTGCTGCCAAGCAGATTCCTACAAAAGCGATCTATGAAGACGATGACCTGATCGTCTTCCATGACATTAATCCGGCCGCGCCTATCCATTTCCTGATTGTGCCCAAGCAGCACATCCCGACTCTCGCCGATTGTAATGAGGCGCACGCTGCTTTGTTGGGTAAAATGCTGCTGCTGGCGCCGCGTCTGGCGCAAGAACAGGGCTGCGGTTATCAGCTGGACGGGCAAGGCCACGCCAGCGGCGGCTACAAGACGATGTTCAACGTCGGGCCTGATGGCGGCCAAGAGGTGTACCATTTGCATATGCACGTCATTGGCGGACCAAGGCCGTGGCGCGGACAGCGCTGAATCCGCTGGATTCGCGTTCAGCGGCAGCGACAACTGCAGAGGGTTGGCAAGGGCTTAACGGTTAACTTAACGGTTAATTTTATTTGGCAGGATCGGGCGATTGTCCGACAAGGAGAAAGAAATGGGTTCGTTCAGCATTTGGCACTGGTTGATCGTGCTGGTTATTGTCATGTTGGTATTTGGCACCAAGAAAATCAGCAACATGGGTTCCGATCTGGGCAAGGCAGTCAAAGGCTTCAAGGACGGCGTCAAGGGCGAGGAAGAAAAGCCGGCCGCCACTGACAAGCCGACGATTGATGTCGCCGCCAAAGAAAAGGACAAGTCCGGCAACTGAGTCATGGTTGCCGGCGCATGCGTATGACGCCGGCCCGACTTAAGGTTTGCCGCAGCTCTCCATGATCGATATTGGTCTTACTAAACTCGCTCTGATCGGCGTCGTTGCACTGGTTGTCATCGGGCCGGAGAAATTGCCGACCGTAGCCCGCATGGCGGGGTCTCTGTTCGGCCGTGCGCAACGCTACATCAATGAAGTCAAATCGGAAGTCAGTCGTGAGATTGAACTGGAAGAATTGCGCAAGATGCAGCAAGAGGTGCAGGAAGCCGCCAACGATATCGAGCAAAGCATATCTAGTAGCGTGTCAGATGCCAAAGACTCGCTGCACGCCGCCTGGAACGATAGCAGCAGCGTCAGCTCCTCCGCCGACAGTTTCAATGTCGAGCAACTGGCGATCAAGGCCAAGAGTTTTCGCAAGAAAAAGCTGGCGCGCACCAGCGCCATTCCCGCCTGGTACAAACAACAAAGCGGCCAAAAGGCGCGCGTCTTGTCCGGCGCCGCACGCGTTGCCAAATATCGCCCGGCCAGCCAAGGCAAGACGTCCGGTTCATTTTTTTCATGATTTCACGCATCGCCTCAAGGCAATCGAGGCCAATGCTGATATCCGCAGATCCGTTTGTTTGCAAAACACCGTGCTCCCATGACTGAAGAACAGAAAACCAGCGGTTTCGAGAAAACCGGCGGCGTCGAAGAGACGTTCATTTCGCATCTGGTGGAATTGCGTAACCGCATCATGAAGGCGTCGATCGCGGTGATCGTGGTCTTCCTGTGCCTGATGCCTTGGGCCGCGCATATCTACGATTTGCTGGCGGCGCCGATGCTGGCGGCTTTGCCGGTGGGCAGCAAGATGATCGCCACCGGCGTCATCACGCCGTTCCTGATCCCGGTCAAGGTGACTCTGCTGCTGGCTTTTGTCATCGCCCTGCCGTGGGTGCTGTACCAGTTGTGGGCGTTTATTGCGCCAGGCTTGTATGCGCATGAAAAGAAACTGATCGCACCGCTGGTGATTTCATCGTCTGTATTGTTCATCACCGGCGTCGCCTTTTGCTATTACCTGGTGTTCGGCGTGATCTTCCGCTTCATTAACAATTTTGCGCCGAAGTCGGTCTCGGTGGCGCCGGATATCGATAGTTATTTCGATTTCGTGATGACCATGTTTCTCGCCTTCGGCATGACTTTCGAAGTGCCTATCGTGGTGATCGTGCTGGTGCGCATGGGCCTGGTTTCGCTGGAAAAGCTGAAATCGATCCGTCCATATGTGATTGTGGGCGCCTTCGTGGTAGCAGCAGTGGTGACGCCGCCGGACATCATGAGCCAGTTGCTGCTGGCCGTACCGCTATGCCTGCTGTACGAGATCGGCTTGCTGGTGGCGCCGCTGTTCGTCAAAGCGACGCAGGCGCCGGCTGAATCGGAAGAGAGCATCTGAACCCGCTGAGCGGCTGCCTGGCCGCTCAGCGCCCAACATCACTCGGCGATCGGGGTCTTGATCTGCCGTAACCAGCTTACCAGCGGGTAGGCGTCTTTAAAGCCCGCCACCAGTTCTTTCTCCAGCGCGTCCGACAACATCTTCTTCAGCGCCTGCTCTTTCCAGACGATAAAGTTTTTCAGCTTGATATATTCGATGTGCGGCGAGTCCGCGTCGAAGCCTTTGGGCGGACGCGTCAGCTGGCCCTCGGTCTGCAAATTCCCGTAAGTCGCCATCAATTTCTTGTTTTTCAACAGCTTGCCAAAGCCGCTGGCATCGGCGACCACTTGCTGGCGGATCGCCCGCAAGCGGTCGGCCGGCGGCATGTATTCGCCGCCGGCGATAAGCAAGGTGCCGCTGGCGTCGATATGGAAATAATAAGCAGGGCCGCCGCCTTGGCTGGGTTTCTTCAGGCCGCTGGCCGTGATGGATGCCGAGAAATAGGTCTTGTAAGGACTCTTGTCGTGCGAGAAGCGCATGTCGCGGTTAATCCGGAACAGTGCTTTTTTTGGATTGCAGCCGGCAATCGCCGGATCGAATTTGCTGATCTGCGCGATCAGGCGCACCACCAGTTCGAGGAATTCTGCGCGCAAGATATCGTAGCGCGGCTTGTTCATCACAAACCAGGCCCGGTTGTTGTTCTCCGACAGTTCGGCGAGGTATTGGGTCAGATCACGTACGTGCATTGCGTGTTTCCTTTGTGCGATTGCGGGCGGGCAGCCTGGCCCATTTATTCTGTCTCACGTTTCATCGGCGGCCGCTTGCCGATAATGGCTTCTACCGTAGTTTCCTTGGTTTTGCGCAATACCGTCAATTTTGCCTTGCTGCCAGGCTGCAATTGGGCAATCAGATTGGTCATGTCGGTGCTGTCGGCGATCGGCTTGCCTTCGATCGCCACCAGGATATCGCCCGGTTTCAAGCCCGCCTTGTCGGCCGGGCCATTCTTGATCACGCCGGCGATGATGGCGCCGGTGCTTCTGTTCAGGCCAAAGCTTTCCGCCAGTTCCGGCGTGATGTCCTGCGGTTCTACGCCAATGTAGCCGCGCACCATGTGGCCGGTGTTGATGATGGATTCCATCACGGCTTTTGCGGTAGTCATGGGCACCGCGAAACCGATCCCGAGCGAGCCGCCGGTGCGTGAATAGATGGCGGTATTGATGCCGATCAGGTTGCCGTTGGTGTCGATCAAGGCGCCGCCGGAATTGCCGGGATTGATCGCGGCGTCGGTCTGGATGAAGTTTTCAAACTGATTGATGCCAAGATGACTTCTGCCCAGCGCCGAAATAATTCCCATCGTGACGGTCTGACCGACCCCAAACGGGTTGCCGATGGCCAGCACGACGTCGCCGACGCTGGCCTGGTCGGCACGGCCCAGGGTGATCGCAGGCAGGTTCGGCATATCGATCTTGATCACCGCCAAGTCGGTTTCCGGATCGGTGCCGACCACCTTGGCGTTGGCGGTGCGGCCGTCGGCCAGCGCCACTTCGATTTCATCGGCAGCTTCGACCACATGGTTATTGGTCAGGATATAGCCTTGCGAACTGACGATAACGCCTGAGCCGAGGCTGGACTGCTTCTCTTCCGCATCGTCGCCGCGATCGCCGAAAAACTTCCGGAGCAGAGGATCCTCCAGCACTTCAGGGCTGACCGGCTTGGCGTCTTTGCTGGTGAACACATTGACCACCGACGGCATCGCCCGTTGCGCGGCCTGACGATACGAACCCGGCGCAGGGGTTCCCGGCGCTGCTTCTTGCAGCGGTATCTTGGAGGCGGAGATATGCAAGGGCGAGCTGGTCAGGGCGCCGTTTATCCAATCCGGCTTCAAGGTCGTTACAATGAACCAGATCGCTAAACCGATGGTGATGGTTTGCGCAAATAACAGCCAGAAACGTCGCATAGTGAAGTCTTAAGTGGGGTCGGAAGTCGGGAATCAAAAAATCGGAAATCAGAAATCGGGAGTCGAAAATCGGGAGTCGAAAATCGTGAGCCAAAAATCGGTAAATCCGGTGAGTCGTATCAAACTGGCAGAGTATCTTGCCGAAGCATTAAATATTACACAGTTCCGTGATTATTGCCCAAATGGCTTGCAGGTGGAAGGACGGCCTGAAATCAGGCGTCTGGTCACCGGCGTCACCGCCAGCCTTGCTTTGCTGGAGGCCGCCGTGGACAGCGGCGCAGACGCGGTCCTGGTGCACCATGGCTATTTCTGGCGCGGCGAGGATGCGCGTGTCATCGGTTCCAAATATAAGCGTCTGAAATTGTTGTTAACGCACGATATCAATTTATTTGCCTATCATTTACCGCTCGATGCCCATGCGGAGTTCGGCAACAATGTGCAATTGGCACAGCAGCTGGGGCTGCTGCCCAACGGCCGCTTCGGCGAGGATAATCTGGGCTGGCTGGGACGCGTGAGCGATCCGCAGGTAAGCACGGTGGGTGAGCTGGCGGGCCTGATCGAACGCCAGCTGCATCGTGCCCCGGTCCTGATCGGCGACCCGTCCCAGCGTTTGGCGCAAATTGCCTGGTGCACCGGCGCTGCGCAAAACTTGCTGGGCGATGCGATTGCCGCCGGCGCCGGGGTCTACATCAGCGGCGAGATTTCCGAACCGACCGTGCATCTGGCGCGTGAAGCCGGCGTGGCTTACCTGGCGGCCGGCCATCACGCCACCGAACGTTACGGCGTGCAAGCCCTGGGCCGCCATCTGGCTGAGCGCTTCGGCTTGCAACATCAATTCATCGATATCGATAACCCGGTTTAAACGCACGGTGCGGACCATTGTGCGCGGACCATTGATACAGACGGCAGATCACAGCATGAGTAAAACAGTCGAAGCAGTACGTATCGACAAATGGCTTTGGGCGGCGCGGTTTTTCAAGACCCGCACGCTGGCGAGCGACGCCATCGATAGCGGCAAGGTCAGGTTGAACGATGAGCGTACCAAGCCGGCGCGAAATCTCAAGACCGGCGATATCCTGGCGATCGATAATGGCGCCAGCGTCTGGCAGGTGGTGGTGCTGCAACTGGCCGATAAGCGCAGTGCGGCGGCGATTGCGCAGACGCTGTATCAGGAAACGGAAGAAAGCGTGGCCCGCCGCGCTGCGCTGGCGGAAGACCGCAAGTTCTTCCGCGAACCGACGATGCAGATCAAAGGGCGGCCGACCAAGCGCGACCGCCGTTTGCTGGATAAGACGCAATCATAGCAAACCATTATCTGATGGCGATTTGATATCGCTTTCGCGCAATTTTCCCGCTAGTTTGAAGATGCCCGGAACATTTGCAAGCGCCGGTTCTCTGAGCCAGGCCGTATAAATCGTGACCTGTTGGTGGTCTATTAAGCCTCCGTTAAGCCTCCGTTAAATTTCGAATCAGCTCTCGGTAGAACTGCCCCTCTAAGTCGCTGTTTGACATTTGGATTCTGGTGCATAATAGTACGAGCGTTCGCATTATTGCTGGCATCAGCCGTCAAGCAAGCCGACGCTGAATTTATCCAGGCTTATTATTCAGACATAACCAGACAGAGACAGGACTATCGTGGCACATACTGACATGCCGCCGAAATTCATGCGTAAAGGCGAAATGACGCGCGCAGCGATTCTGGACGTCGCCATCACGCTGGCGAGCCGGGACGGCCTTGAAGGTCTGACGATTGGCTTGCTGGCCGAAAAGATGAACATGAGCAAATCCGGCGTGTTTGCCCATTTCGGCTCGCGCGAAGATCTGCAGATCGAAGTGGTGAAGCTGTACCACCGCCAGTTCGAACAGGAAGTGTTCTATCCGAGCATCAAGGAAGCACGCGGCCTGCCGCGCCTGGAAGCCATGTTTGCGCGCTGGATCCGGCAGGTGACGATTGAGATCGCCTCCGGTTGCATCTATATCAGCGGCGCGGTGGAGTACGACGACCGTCCCGGTGAAATCCGCGAGCAGCTGGTGACCATGGTGCGGACCTGGCAGCAGGCTTTGCATCGTTGCGCGGTGCAAGCAATCGAAGCCGGTCATCTGCGTGCCGATACCGACGCCGACCAGCTGGTCTACGAGATGTACGGCTTGATCCTGGGCTTGCATCACGATGCACGTTTCCTGAAAAAAGCCGGCAGCGTGGAGCGCGCTCAAAAAGGCTTTGATCGCCTGATTGACAGTTATCGCAACGCCAAGCCGCTTTCGGCTGTAAAGAAATCCGCACAAACGAATCAAAAAATCGCTGCCAAAACGGCGGCTTGATCGAATCAATCCAATAAATCCAATCATCAGGAGAGCACCATGGGTCAATACGTCGCGCCACTGCGGGATATGCAATTCGTCATGCACGAGTTGCTGCATGTAGAAGATGAACTGAAGCAGTTGCCAAAGCATGCCGAGATCGATGCCGACATCATCAATCAGGTGCTGGAAGAGGGCGGCAAGTTCACTTCTGAAGTGCTGTTCCCGCTGAACCATTCCGGCGATCGCGAAGGCTGCCGTCACGACAAGGCGACGCACACCGTGACCACGCCTAAGGGCTTCAAGGAAGCCTATAAGCAGTATGTGGAAGCCGGCTGGCCTTCATTGTCATGCGATCCGGAATTCGGTGGCCAGGGCCTGCCGCTGGTGATGAACAATTCATTCTATGAAATGATGAATTCGTCGAACCAGGCCTGGACCATGTACCCGGGTTTGTCGCACGGCGCTTACGAATGCCTGCACGCCCATGGCACGCCAGAGCAGCAAGCGCTGTACCTGCCGAAGCTGGTGTCCGGAGAATGGACCGGCACCATGTGCCTGACCGAAGCCCATTGCGGCACTGACCTCGGCCTGCTGCGCTCGAAAGCCGAGCCGCAGGACGACGGTTCTTACAAGATCACCGGCAGCAAGATTTTCATCTCGGCCGGCGAACACGACATGTCGGCCAACATCCTGCATCTGGTGCTGGCGCGTTTGCCAGGCGCACCGGAAGGTTCGAAAGGCATCTCGCTGTTCCTGGTGCCGAAATTCCTGCCGAATGCAGACGGCTCGCTGGGTGCACGCAATCCGATCACCTGCGGCGCGATCGAAGAAAAAATGGGCATCCACGGCAATTCGACTTGCCAGATGAATCTGGACGGCGCTACCGGCTGGATCATCGGCGATGCGCATAAGGGTTTGAACGCGATGTTCGTGTTCATGAACGCAGCCCGTCTCGGGGTCGGCATGCAAGGCCTGGGGCTGACAGAAATCGCCTACCAAAACGCATTGGTTTACGCCAAAGACCGGATCCAGATGCGCAGCCTGTCCGGCATCAAGGCCAAGGACAAGCCAGCCGATCCGATCATCGTCCACCCAGACGTGCGGCGCATGCTGCTGACCGCAAAAGCGTATGCAGAAGGCGCACGCGCATTCTGTTCTTACGTCGCGCTGCAGCTGGACAAGGAACTGAACCACCCGGACGAAGCAGTGCGCAAAGATGCGGCTGATGAAGTCGCGCTGCTGACGCCGGTGGTCAAGGCTTTCATCACCGACAACGCCTGGACCGCAACTTCGGAATGCATGCAGGTGTACGGCGGCCACGGTTTCATCGCCGAATGGGGCATGGAGCAATATGTACGCGACGCCCGCATCAACATGATTTACGAAGGCACCAACACCATCCAATCGCTTGATCTGCTGGGCCGCAAGGTGTTGATGGACAACGGCGCCAAGCTGAAGAAATTCGGCGCCAAGGTGCAGGCTTTCATCGAAGAGAACGGCGCCGACGAAGCGCTGTCGGAATTCATCACGCCACTGGCCGATCTGGGCGACAAGGTCAGCAAGCTGACCATGGAAATCGGTATGAAGGCTTTCCAGAATCCTGACGAAGCTGGCGCCGCAGCGGTGCCTTACCTGCGCGTGGTTGGCCATCTGGTGTATGCCTACTTCTTTGCGCAAATGGCAAAGATCGCGCTCGCCAAGCAAGACTCGGGCGACCAGTTCTACGTTTCCAAGCTGGCGACCGCACGTTTCTATTTCGCCCGTCTGCTGCCGGAAACGGCAATGCTGATTCGCCAGGCGCGTTCCGGTTCGGCCAGCTTGATGGCGCTAGACGCTGACTTGTTTTAATTCTTACTGCAAGATGAATCTGGAGGCCCAGGCTTCCAAAATTCATCGTGCAGCCTTTGCAGCAGAATTTGTATTTTTATTTTTGCGGGAAAGAGATAGCGCAATACCTGATTCGATCTAATCCGAATCGCTCTTTCCTCAACCAACCAGGAGACAACAGTGTCCAATTTCATCGTTAAAAAAGTCGCCGTTCTGGGTGCCGGCGTGATGGGCGCCCAAATTGCCGCCCACTGTCTGAACGCCAAGGTGCCGGTCGTACTGTTCGATCTGCCAGCCAAGGAAGGTCCGAAAAACGGCATCGTCCTGCGCGCTATCGAGAACCTGAAAAAACTCAGCCCGGCGCCGCTGGGCAACAAGGACGATGCCGCGCTGATCGAAGTCGCCAACTACGAAGACAACCTGGATGTGCTGGCCGGCTGCGATTTGATCATCGAAGCGATTGCCGAGCGCATGGACTGGAAGCATGACCTGTACAAGAAAGTCGCGCCGCATATTGCGCCAAACGCGATCTTCGCTTCCAACACTTCGGGTTTGTCGATCACTGCCTTGTCGGAAGGTTTCGACGCTGAACTGAAAGCGCGCTTCTGCGGCGTGCACTTCTTCAACCCGCCGCGCTACATGCACCTGGTCGAACTGATCCCGACCGCTGCCACCAAACCGGAAATCCT
>NZ_JAGQEG010000079.1 GCF_018305005.1 Collimonas silvisoli | reverse complement strand
ATGAAACAGGCAAAGGCACCTATCTGACCCACGTGCTCAACTGCACTCAGTCTAATCGGCATCACTCTGCCCGACCGCCTCTACATCCTGATTATCCGATGTCGATGCGGCATGCTCAATATACGAGAGTCAAGTTTCGCGATGAAACACCGCGAAAGTTGACTCTGACCCCAGATGACTCTTGCCGTGGCGATGTCATGAATGATGAAACTCTCAATAGTTCAGTATTTAGTTCAGCAAATAACCGCCGTCGACATTCAAACAAACCCCGGTGGTGTAACTGGCCGCAGGCGAAACCAGATATAGCACGGCCCCCGCCATCTCATCCGGCTGGGCCACCCGATTCAACGGAATGTGCTGCAGCGCCTGTTTCAAAATCGCCGGATTGTCGATCAGGGCGGCGGCGAACTTGGTCTCGGTAAAACCCGGCAGCAAGGCGTTGACGCGCACGCCGCTGGCCGCGCATTCCTTGGCGAACGCCTTGGTCATCGAAATCACCGCCGCCTTGGTAATCGAGTAGATGCCCTGGAACACGCCGGGCGTGACGCCATTGACCGAGGCGACATTGACAATCGCCCCGCCGCCGCCCTGCGCCATCAGTTTGGCGCCGTAGGACGACATGAAAAAATAACCGCGGATATTCACATCGACGGTCTTCTGGAAAGCTGCCACATCGGTCTCGGTTATCGGTCCGAAATGCGGATTGGCGGCGGCGTTATTCACCAGGATATCCAGCCGTCCGTGCTTGCTGCCAATCGCCTGGTACAAGGCCTCGATCTGCGCCATCTCGCCGATGTGGCAAGCGATGGTCTCAGCCGATCCGCCGGCGGCCTGAATCTCGGCCACCACTTTGTCGCACGCCTCCGCCTTGCGGCTGGAGACGATCACATGCGCGCCCTGCTGCGCCAGGATTTTGGCAATCGCTTCACCGATGCCGCGGCTGGCGCCGGTCACCAGCGCGATCTTGCCTTTAAGATCAAAAATGGTTGTACTTGTCATGTCTCTGTCTCCGCCTATTGATTAGTGTTAGATGACTCAGCGATAACTCACCAAGCCTGGATCGCACGCGCTTTCCAGATGCGCAAAACTGTTCAGATAACTCAAGCTGACACGGCCCGGGCGATATAGCAGCTTGGTCACGCCGGTATTCACCAGCGACCAGTTCAACTCGAAAATCTGCCGATCCGGAATCGCCAGCAGCTGCTGGCAAATCACGCTGATCGGACCGCCGGAAGTAAACACCCAGACCGACTGACCCGGGCCGACCTGCTCCAGCAGCCGCGCCAAAGCGTCACTGCAGCGCACCTTGAAGAGCGGCCACGGTTCGCTATAGTCGCCGTCATGTTCGCCGCTGACCCAGCGCGCCACCGCCTTGGCAAACACCTTTTGAAATGCGCGCCCGCGCTGTTCCTGCTGCGCCATGTATTCCATGAACACCGCGTGATCAGCAAACTGCGGCATGTAGCGCAACAGCACTTGCAGGTGATCGAATTCGTCGAATCCGGGATCGTGCAGAACCTGACGCTCCGCTTTAGTTTCCGGCATGGCTGCCAGGCAGGCCTTGCTGCTCTGCTGATGGCGCCGATGGCTGCCGGTGACCAGCAGCGGCATATTCCGATCCTGGCCGGTCTTTACCAGCCACTGTCCCAGCAACGCGGACTGACGCATGCCCAGTTCCGACAACTGATCGTAATCGGCTGCGCCAAAGCTGGCCTGGCCATGCCGCACCAGATAGATGCTGCTCATAGGTCCGATTGCGCAATCAATTTCTTGCAGCGCTGTTCCAGATAATTGGTGATGTGGACAAAGAATGCAAATTGCGGATTCTTGGTCTGCCCTTGATGAAAGCGGTAATAGATTTGCTGCACGATCACGGCCAGCCGGAACAGGCCGTAGATTTCGTAGAAATCGAAATGATCGGTGCGGTAGCCGGTCTTCTCGCCGTAATAGGCAATCACCTCCTTGCGCGTCAGCATACCCGGCAGGTGTGTCGGCTGCCGTCGCATCTGCTTGAATTGCGGCTCGTCGTCGGCTTGCACCCAGTAGGCCAGCGTATTGCCGAGATCCATCAGCGGATCGCCGAGGGTCGCCATTTCCCAATCCAGCACGCCGATCACATGCAGCGGATTGTCGGCATCGAGCACCACATTATCGAAACGGAAATCGTTGTGGATCAAACAGGTCGCAACGTCGGCAGCCGGCATCTTGTCGTTCAGCCAGCGCATCACCTCTTCAAAATCCACCGCGTCATCAGTGCGCGCCTTGCGATAGCGCTCGCTCCAGCCGCTGATCTGGCGCTGCACATAACCTTCGCCCTTGCCCAGATGCGCCAGGCCGGCAGCCTGATATGCAACCTGATGCAAGGCGATCATCTTGTCGATCACGTTCAAGCAAAGTTGGCGCGTATCGGCCTCGCTCAGCGCCAGACCATCGGGTAATTTATCGCGCAGGATGATGCCGCGCAGCCGCTCCATCACATAGAAATCGCTATCCATCACGGCGCGATCCTGGCAAGTTGCGAACACGCTTGGCACATAGGGATAGACCGGCTTCAGTTCCGCCATGATATTGGCTTCGCGCAGCATGTCGTGGGCCGATTTGGCTTTAGCGCCAAACGGCGGCCGCCGCAGGATCAGCTCACGCTTGGGGTAACTCAGCAAGTAAGTCAGGTTCGATGCGCCGCCCGGGAACTGGCTCACCGCCGGCAAGCCTTCAAGGCTGCTGTCGACGCCTTTCAAAAAAGCCGCAATCTTTGCCACATCCAGTTCCTCGCCGCTGCGCACTGCGCCGGCTTGATCGATCAGCGTCATGCCGGTTCTCCTTGTGCGGTGAACTTGGCGGCTTGCGCTTTCAACTCCAGCTTGGCGATCAAGGCGCGGTGCACTTCATCCGGGCCGTCCGCCAGGCGCAACACCCGGGCGTAGGCAAACAAGGCCGTCAACGGCAAGTCGTCGCAGACGCCGGCGCCGCCGTGGATCTGAATCGCCTGATCGATCACCAGTTGCGCCACGTTCGGCGCCACCACCTTGATTTGCGAAATCTCACTCATCGCCGCCTTGGGGCCGACGGTGTCCATCATCCACGCCGCCTTCAAGGTCAACAAACGCGATTGCTCGATCGCCATGCGGGCGTTGGCGATGATGTCGGCATTGCCGCCGAGATCGGCCAGGGGCTTGCCGAAAGCGCTGCGCGTCAAGGCTCGTTTGCACAGCATCTCCAACGCCACTTCAGCCGCGCCCAAGGCCCGCATGCAGTGATGAATCCGGCCCGGCCCGAGACGGCCCTGGGCAATTTCAAAACCGCGCCCCGGGCCGGCGATGATATTCGCCAACGGCACGCGCACATTGGTGAAACTGACTTCGCCATGGCCGTAAGGCTCATCCAGGGCGCCGAACACCGGCAGCATGCGCTCGATCTTCACGCCCGCAGTCGCCATCGGCACGATCACCATCGAATGGCGCGCGTGCTTGGGGCCGTCCGCATAGGTCAAGCCCATGAAGATCACGAACTTGCAGTTGGGATGGCCGATGCCGGTGCTCCACCATTTGCGGCCGTTGAGCAGCACCTCATCGCCCTCGACAATGGCGGTGGCGCGCATATTGGTGGCGTCGCTAGAGGCGACATCCGGCTCGGTCATGCAAAACGCCGAACGGTACTCGCCGGCCAGCAAAGGTTTCAGCCATTGTTCCTGCTGCGCCGGCGAGCCGTATTTGGCCAGCACTTCCATATTGCCGGTGTCGGGCGCATTGCAGTTGAAGACTTCCGGCGCGATGAAGGAGCGGCCCATGATTTCCGCCAGCGGTGCGTAATCGGTATTGCTGAGCCCGGCGCCGAATTCGTCATCCGGCAAGAACAGATTCCACAAACCGGCCTCCTTGGCCTTGGCTTTCAAGGCCAGCATCGCCGGCGGCACGTTCCACGGCAGCGGGCCGCGCTTGAGCTGGCTGAAATACTCGGCTTCGGCCGGCAACACATGCTCGGCCATGAATGCATTGAGCCGGGCCATATAGTTGCGAGCCCGGGAAGAATAGGCAAAATCCATGACGTCCTCGATGGTTGAATCAGTCCAAAGAGTGTGCCGCAAGCTCTATAATTCATCAAATGAATGATTTATATAGATAACAATTAATATCATGCATATCAGCCGCATCGACCTCAATCTGTTCGTGGTGCTCGACACCATCTACGCCGAAGGCAATATCACCCGCGCAGCGAAAGCGCTCAGCCTGACCCAGCCGGCGGTCAGCCACGCCCTGGCGCGCCTGCGCGAACTGCTGGGCGATCCCTTGTTTATCCGGCAAGGCAGCAACATGCTGCCGACGCCGATGACGCGCTCGCTGATCGGCCCGGTGCGGCAAGCGCTGCAAACGCTGGAAGTCAGCGTCAAGCACGGCAACCAGTTCGATCCGGCCAGCAGCCGCCGCAGCTTCAACCTGGGGTTGCCGGGCGTGCTGGAAGCACGGCTGCTGCCGCCGCTGATGCAACTGCTGCAAACCCTGGCGCCGATGGTGGAAATCAATTCGGTACGGGTCGAGCGGCGGCAACTGGAATCGGAACTGGCGGCCGGCACGCTGGACATCGCCATCGACGTCTTGCTGCAACGCCCCGGGGAAATCCGCAGCACACCCTTAGCGCGCGATGCGCTGGTCGTGGTAGCGCGCCAGGATCATCCTGCGCTGCAAGAAGGACTGGGGCTGGATCTGGAAACCTATCTGGCTCAGAGCCACGTCCTGGTATCCTCGCGCCGCACCGGCCCCGGCGTTGAAGATGTAGAGCTGGCCCGTATCGGCCGCCAGCGCCATGTCGGCCTGCGCTGCCAGCACTATTACGCCGCCTGCCAGGTAGTCAGCGCCTCCGATCTGCTGACCACCATGCCCGAGCACTACGCCCACATCGCCAACATCAACCTGCCGAACAGGATCTATCCGCTGCCGCTGCCGACGCCGCCGTTGGATGTTTATCTGTATTGGCATGAGAATGCCGAGTTGGATCCGGCTAATCGGTGGTTGCGGGGGGTGTTGGGGCAGGTGTTTCCCGAGCATGGACGGATGGCGGCGGGTGGGTAGCGCTCAGATCGCGTAAGTAATGCATTGGGCCAATCTCCCGCCAAACTGCGGCATATCGCTAGAACCATGCGCAGGCCTCACTTGGGCAGTGGCGGTATGGGAATCGCACCGGGGAAGACATAGGCTTGCAGCATAGCGATCGCACCGATCACCGCGGCGCCGGTGATCGAGTACCAGAACACCTTGCGGAAAATCGGTCCGAGCGCGTGCGCGCGCTCGTGCGGATCGTCGTAACATGCGGCGCAAGCCACCATGATGGACTGCGCGTCGATCATCTTGCCCATGACGCCGCCGGTTGAATTGGTCGCCACAATCAGAATCTCATTCAGATGCAGCTGTTGCGCCGTGATTCGCTGCAGGCTGCCGAACAAGGCGTTGGACGCCGTGTCAGACCCGGTGAGGAAGACGCCCAGCCAGCCCAGATACGCGGCAAAGAACGGATACATCACGCCCGCGCCGGTGAAAGCCAGCCCCAGTACCGCGTCCGTGCCCGAGTAACGGGTAAGAAACCCGAGTCCCAACACCAGAGCAATGACCACAACGGGCGTCGCCATGCGGCGTCCGGTGCGAACAACGGCGTCTTTCCACTGCGTCGCGCTCAGCCTGAGAACCAATCCGGATAGTATCGCGGCAACGAACACGCCGGTCCCTGCGGCCGACAGCCAGTTGATGACGAAGCGCGCCGCCTCGGGCTTGGCGCTGGCCGAGACCACCGGCGGGGTACGCTGTACCAGGTTGTGCAGCGCCGGCATATCCCATGCCGGCAAGGACAGCGTCCCCGTAAACGGCGAGCCCAGGAGCGTGGTCTTGAATGTGATGCCGGAGAAGAGCGCATTCAGATAGTTCTTCCATGCGGGCATGCCCCATACCGCGCAGCAGATGACAAGGATGGTCCACGGTAGCCAGGCGTAGATTGTTTGCCCGACACTGTACGAGTATTTCCAGGCGCTGCGGTCAGTCGTAACGGCCGCGGGCTTTCCGGCTTGCGCGAGCGCCTCGCGCTCCGACTTCAGGAGAAAACGGGTCTTCGGATGCCAGACAAAACGCAGGAACAAAGCCGTGCAGATGACGGAGAAAACGCCCGATACTACGTCGGTCATCAAGTGGAATTGATTGGTTCCCGAGGCGAAATACTGCATCAGCGCGAACGACCCGCCCGCGCACAGCGTAGCTGGCCACACCTCGAAGGCCTCCTTCCATGTGCCACCCTCCATCTTTACGAAAACAGCGACCAGCCAGAATGGAACCAGGATTGATACCCAGGGTAACTGACGACCTGCCATGGTGGAGAGCGTGACCTGGTCCAGGCCGCTCACGGAAGCCAGCACGACGATGGGTGTGCCAATCGCCCCCCAGGCGACCGGGGCGGTGTTGGCCAGGAGATTCAGCACGGCGGACTGGAACGGTTTGAATCCCAGGCCCACCATCACGGCGCCGGCGATGGCCACCGGCGTGCCGAAGCCCGAGGTTCCCTCGATGATCGCGCCGAACGAAAAAGCGATCAGCACGCACTGGAGCCGCCGGTCGAAGGAGATCTGAATAATGGATTCCTTCACAATCTCGAACTTCCCGGTGAGCACGGTCATCGTGTAGAGGAACATCGCGCCCAGAATGATCCAGATGATTCCCAGGAATCCCGACAGTGAGCCCAGCGCGAAAGCCGACGCTGCCGAAGCAAGCGGCATCTTGAAGGCGACGCAAGAGACGATGAAGGCGGCGAGCACACCGCACAATGCAGCATAAGGAGCGGAGATGCCCAGACGCTTCGTTCCCTGGGCGTCGCGATGCGGATGCAGGGCAATGAAGTACAACAGAACGACAATCGGCACAGCTGCTACCAGAGTGGAAAGGAACACGTTTCCCATCGGATCGTAACTTTGATAGTACATAAGTCCTCCTACCGACGGAACTACGTGGCGCTTATTTCCAGGGAACACAGCCAGTGTTCTTGTCCCCTGACGGCGCTCCGGTCCAGAACGCGTGGCGCTGACCTGCGTATATGCGCGGGCAGCGTTGCCTGAACTACGCTCAACGCGCATGACGCGATTTACGGTCGTTGTCTTAGGCATCCAAACCGGATTTTTCCGATCATTCAATTATCACTTTATACATTATTCTATGCCTGTCAATCGCCGTCGCGCTTTTTGAAAAATCCTTGGAGAACCGCTTCTGGCCATGAGCTGGCGGTCACGCATGTGACCCTAAACCAGCCATTCAGACGCCTCAGGTGTATGCTCATACCGTAAATCCTGATTTGCTGCTTTTCACAGAAATTTAGTAGAGTACAAAATAGTAGCGAGACACCGGAAACGCAGGCAATAAGCCGGTCTCTGACCCTCAACCGGGGCGGAGTCATACCGCAGCACCTGGAGTTATCCAGCAAAACTGCGTCCCATATCAAAGTTAGTCATCACATCGCAGGGAAAGGCAAAGGAATCATGGCTACGAACACAATTCGGTTTCATCGCGTGCTCCGAGCACCCCCGGAGAGAATCTACCGGGCGTTTCTTGATGCCGACGCGATGACTAAATGGCTTCCGCCAAATGGTTTCACTGGCAAGGTCCGCCATATCGATGCCACAGTCGGTGGCACCTATAAAATGTCGTTTACAAACTTCGCCACGGGAAATAGTCATTCCTTTGGCGGAGAGTATCTTGAGCTAATACCTCACGAACGAATTCGGCATACGGACAAATTCGACGACCCTAATTTGCCGGGGGAAATGCAGACGACAGTTTCTTTACAAAAAGTCTCCTGCGGCACTGAAGTAAACATTGTGCAAGAAGGCATACCGGAAGCCATTCCGCCTGAGAATTGCTATCTCGGGTGGCAGGAATCGCTCACTCTTCTTGCGCAATTGGTTGAGGCTAAGATTTCTGAGTAATAAGCTGGCGAGCCGATGCCTGGGCGTTGAGCGTCCGCTTTCTTCATCCATGGCTGACTGGATTGGCCCAGGTAGGACGCCGACACTCTGAGCATCAATTACCTGCTTCTGAATGACAAACCCGCTGAGGTCACTAAAGCTTGGTTGCAACGCCATCGCTTGAGGTGAAGACTATTTTTTTGCGTGACCCGCGCTCATCATGGCGACATGCAGCATTTTTGTGAGTGCTTCAATTAATTGCGGCGAACTCTTGCCCAATTCTTCCGCTTGAATGATTTCCTCAATTAGTTGTCTTGCTTTTGGACTTAAATGCTTGGTGCGCTCGTCTAGTCCTGACGCATTTTCATCTATCTCCATGAAGTGAAGCGGATGTTTGCCGACGGCGTGCGCGAATCGTACCAGCGTGTCTTTGGCGATACTGCCGGTAGCTTTCCAAGCAACCACGGTTTGCGAGCTGACACCAGCCCCTTATTCCCGCCCAAACTCTAAAGCAATGCTTTACTTTTTTATAGTATTGATTGACCCGCATGTTTTCATGGAGACTAAAGCAACGTTCGGAGGAGAAAAAGTGCGAATAAGGCTTTGATCCAACAAATTGCCGACGTCATCAAAGGTGAGTGGCAGTGCATCTGCATTGCCTGCAACCGAAGATCACAAGGAGACCACGATGAGCCAACTGTCAACCTACTTCCCTCTCAAAAACAAAGTCGCCCTGATCACCGGCGCAGCGCGTGGCATGGCGCTGCATATCGCCTGCGCACTATCCGCCGCCGGTGCACGTTTGGCGATTCTGGATGTGCACGAGGGCGAGGGCCGCGCCGTCGCCGGTTTGCTCGGCGGTAGGCAGGGCAAGGCGAAATTCTGGAAACTCGATGTCAGCGACAGCAACGCGGTGCGTAAGACGGTAACCGCTATCGACACACATTTCGGCCGGATCGATATCCTGATCAATAGCGCCGGTGTCGATGCCGATAATCCCTACGCAGAGAACCTGCCGCTGCGGCAATGGGAAAGGGCCTTACAGCTCAACGTTAACGGCAGCATTGTGTGCAGCAAACATGTGTTGCCGGCGATGGTGCGCGCCGGCGGCGGCGCTATTGTCAATGTATTGTCGCTCTGCGGCATGGCCGGCAAGCGAGAGGATTCAAGCGATCATGCGTCGCAAGCGGCGCTGCGCATGACTCGGATCAACGCCAAACGTTATGCCTCGCTGAATATCCGGGTGCATTCCGTCCAGCCCAGTGTGATCAGGCCGCCGGCACTGGCGGCGATGCTGCGCAAGCAGGGCGATCTGAGTCAGGCCTTGGCCGACCGCGCCGAAGTGGAGCTGCGGGTAGGGCGCGGCTCGGCCACCGATGTCGCAGCGGCGATCTTGTATCTGGTGTCGGATGCGAGCCACTTTGTCAGCGGCAGCGAGCTAGTGATTGATGCTGGGTATGGCGGACGGTAATGCACCGGGAGTGACGCAAGCCATTTGATTCCCTAAAGCAAGCAGATTAGTTCGAAATGACAGGTAGCTAAATTAGCGAGAAAACCTAGAATGGAAACTAGCTTTGCGGGAGCTAACCACAACCTTTGACAAGGAAGTCATCAAACAAAATCACTAAGGAGACAATCATGCGGATGCTATTGAATGTCAGGTTTCCCAACACCGAATTCAACACTGCTGTCAGGGACGGCTCTGCCGGGAAGAAAATGGGCCAGATTCTGGAAGAGTTAAAACCGGAAGCGACTTACTTCACCGAACAGCACGGCCAACGAACCGCCCTCCTGATCGTCGACCTCGACGCCCCTTCGAAAATCCCCATGCTCGCGGAACCGTGGTTTCTGACCTTCAATGCCAGTGTGGAATTAAGAGTGGTTATGACGCCGGAAGATTTGAAAAAAGCCGGGCTTGAAGAGCTGGGCAGAAAATGGGCGTTTTAGGGTGTCTCTACAAACGGCTGCGCAAGGCGGTCTGGGAATTGCGGTACTCGCATCCATCGTTTCTATTTCCTGGGGAAATTACCAGTCGTCAAGGTTGAACTGCAAGGCAGTTTCATAGTCCTGGCCGCCGTAGAAAACACCAATGATAGATACTAGATCGGCGTCCACGGCGAACGCGATCACGGCATGCTTTTTGTAGTTCGTGATACGCAAACCAGAGCGCACGTCATCGCGGCAAGTGCCGCGATGCGGAAAGTCCCGCAAACTTTCGCAATAGGCGACGATGGAATTGACATAGCGCTCGGCAACCCCGGGCGAAGCTGCGGCCGCTATGTAGCGATACAGCGCGGTCAGTTGTTCCTGCGCTTCTGGCGTGAATATAACGGTGGGCCGGCTCACACTTTTGCAATGGCCTTCTTGTGCTCGGCCGCAAGCGTAGCCCGCACTTGGTCAACACTGACTGCCCGCGCCGGGTCAGCCTTCAGCGCATCATAGGCCGGCCCCACAGTTTGCTGCAGCCAACTATCTACAGCCCGATCGCGGGCTATCAGAGCGCGCAAACCGTCCCGGATTACTTCACTTTCGGTGGCGTACTCGCCAGCCGCGACTTTGCTTTTCACAATGTCAGCCATCTCGTTCGGCAGGGTGATACTGAATTGCTGGGTTGTCCGCATGATGGGCCTCCGTTGAGCCAATAGGATTAAATCCTATCACACTAATGAATTCGTGCAATGTCCGTTTATCGTAAGGGGTTGAGTTGATTTGGGACATGCATATTCGTACACATCCTGTTGGATCAAGCCACAATTTATACCACCGTATCCCTTCAGTCTTCATTACATATGCCCTGTCAGATTTGATCCGAACTACCCCAGACCTGAAGAAGTGAAATCGGCCAATCGCGGCAAGTCGATCATTCAATACTGAAGGTTTGCATAAGACTGGAAGCAAACATCCAACTTCGAGAGTGAAGGACGCTGATCGGCCAAACGTAGAGGTTCGCTGCGCACTAAATTTGGTGTAAAAAATTTTCATGGCTACATGCGTGCATTTCTGTCACTCTATTGAGAGGCACTCTGTTGCCGTATTCGCATCTGTTATTTGATTTGGTGAACGGTGTCGTTTGAGGATCGAAACACGATGCTGCTTTCCAAAAGATCGATTTCATTTATCAGGTGTTCGTATCCGTACACTCGTGGTTCTCGAACTTTGATACGTTCCTTTAAACATTCAGGACAATAAAATGAAAGACGAAATTCTCAAGAGCTACATCAAGGACTTCTCCGAACAAAGCGGTATTGATGAACGTCCAATCGAAGATCAGTTCGAGCGATTCGTGAATTTTTGCATCATCTCTAAGCAGTATCCTCGGGAATTCAACTATGAGGACTTGTCAGTTGGCGGTGGCGGCGATTCCGCGCTTGACGGAGTCGCCATAATTGTCAATGGAAACATCGTCCAAACTCCTGAGGAAATTGAGTTTTTCTTGGCGAAGAACGGTTCATTGGCAGTCTCGTTTTCATTCATTCAATCAAAAACTTCAGCAAAATTCAACGGTGCCCAAATCCTTAATTTTTTGGCTGGGATTAAAAATTTCTTTGCAGACAAAACTCACATTCCTGAAAACCAGGATATACAGGCTCTTCGAGCTGTAAAGAACAATATCTATAAGCACAGTATTAAGATGGATGCAGCACCGACACTAAACCTCTTCTTTGTCACAACTGGCGAATGGAAGGAGCCGGAACACATAAATGGCCTTGTAAATTCGGAACTTGAAGTGCTCCGAAGTCGCCGGCTATTTAGCGCCATTGAATTCGAATGCGTAGATGCTGAACGTCTTAAGCAGATGTACAGAGAAATCCAAGGCCGATCGATGAAGGAGATCGAACTTCCAGCACTCGTTCCTTTACCTGGGATTGAGGGAGTACGCCAGTCATTCGTAGGTAGCGTCTCAGCAGTGGAGTATATGAAATTAATAACCGACTCAGACGGCAATCTTCAGAAGAACCTTTTCTACGATAACGTTCGAGACTATCAGGGCAACACGCCTGTAAATCTTGAAATTGACAAAACACTAAAATCCGGCAAAGGTCAAGCCGCGCTGGCCATATATAACAATGGCATTACCATCATTGCAAAGAAGGTTGAGCGTATCAGTGGGAAGGTCAAACTTACTGACTATCAAATCGTTAACGGATGTCAAACCAGTCACGTTCTGTTCGAAAACAGGGAACAGCTTGACGCAGGTTCACACATAGTCATAAAGATCATTGAAACCGTCGAGCCAGAGGTGGCGGTTAATGTAATCAAGGCCGCAAATCGTCAAACCGAGGTTAAGGTCGAGGCGTTTGAATCCTTATCCCCATTTCACAAAGATCTTGAAGAATATTTCAAAGCAAGGGCAGCTAACCGAAAATATCCGATCTACTATGAACGGCGTTCCAAGCAGTACGATAACGTCCCTGGTATCCGAAATAATCAGGTAATGACGCTTTCGGCACAAATCAAAGCGCATGTATCTGCCTCGTTAGCTCAGCCACAAAGCACGCATCGATATTTCGGCGAGATACTCGATAGCAATCGAGGTCGAATGTTCGTTCAAGGCGATACTTTTGAAAAATACTATGCCGCTGCTGCACTGCTAAACAGAATCGAGGGGCTATTTCGTAAACGCACTATTAAGCCACGTTACAAGCTATTCAAGTTCCATCTGATTTTCATGGTCTATAACTACTTTATTAAGTTGATGAACGTAAAAAACGCCCCGGACTTTGACTCGATATGCAACTCAATTGACGACAACAAAATCTTAATCCCGGTTCTAAATTCTGCATGTGAAAGCATTGATCTTGCACTGAAAAAGCTGAAGCTGTCGCACGAAGATGGTATTCGCAGCAAGGCACTAACGGATCTACTGGCCAAGGAGCTAGCTGTCGCGTCCCAAGGGACTTGACCAAGAATCCGACGGCCTGCACAAACCACCGTGCAGGCCAGTGATTTTGAGCGTTGAGCGACCGCTATGGCTTGCGGATTCAACCGATATCAACTTGTAACTTGCATCTCGGCCTTATTCTTAACCCTTAGCCTTGACCGGCTTTTTCCTGACGCCGATCCGAGCGGCAGTTGGCGCAGATTTTCCGCCATGCTCCTGCCCCGCATCCACAACCGCATTCTTATCAAAAGCCGGCAACTCAACCAGCGTCACCGGCAAATCCTGCTGCGCCAGAAAATCATCCAGCGCCCGATACAAATGCTGCACGGTGTCAGTGCCGACTGCCGACTCGATATGGGCGTATTGACGCTCGATCAAGGGTGCGATGGCGCTGACCAGCGCGCGACTCTTGGGCGTCAGCGAGACCATGATGCGGCGCTGGTCGGAATCTACCCGCGAGCGCGTTACCAGTTGCATCTCTTCCATTCTGGCCAACACGCCGGCCAGGCTGGGGCTGACGATCTGGCAGGCTTCGCAGATCTGCCATTGTTCCATGCTCTCTTGTTCGCTGAGTTCGCGGATGATGCGCCATTGCTGCTCGGTCAGGCCGTGGTAATTGAGAATGCGCCTGAATTTGCTCATCACGCATTCGCGGGCTTGAAGCAGCAGCAGTGCAAGATTGCGGTGTTCCAAAAAAATCTCCTCGGTGTTTAGGGCTAGCCATGAGAGGCGGCTGCCAAGCGCGATGACGAAACTGGCCGCCGTTGCTCCTGGTGTATTTACTTCAACTCTACTTGCTGCAACGCTATCGATGCCCGATTTTTCATTGATAAATAAATCGGGATTGCGGTTGACACACTAACATATTAGTAATTATATTAGCTAACATATTAGATAACTACCGAATGCCGCCAAGAGCAGATCGCATCACTTGAAGACCGCCGCAAACACGCGTGGCTATGTTTGCAAGCGCTTCCTCTTCTTACAAAAAGGCGAAAGTGGAGATGAGACCAGATAATTTTCCTTCCCAGATCACGGGCACCGTTTACGGCGTCATCTTGAACGACAGCGGATCGCTGCAGCGCATCGGCGCGGCGTTGACGGAAGCGCCATACAAAGGCGCGCCTAAAGCTCCGGTGCTGTACATCAAACCGGCCAATACCCGCGTCGGCGGCGGCGCTGCAATCAGCTTGCCGGCTGGCGCCAACGCGGTTGAAATCGGCGCCACCATCGGTATCGTGATCGGCGCGCCGGCGGCACGCATCACACTAGAGAATGCTTCCGCGTCGATTGCCGGTTATGTCTTGGTGGCCGACTTGAGCCTGCCGCACGCCAGTTACTACCGCCCGGCGATACGCGAGAAATGCTTCGACGCTTCCTGCGTCATTGCCAGTGATTTGCTTCCTTCAGAAAAATTCGCGGAACTGCATACGCTGCAGATAGCGACGCACATCAACGGCAAGCAAGTCGACAGCTGGGCGCTGGCCGATCTGCTGCGCAGCATCCCGGAGCTATTGCGCGATATCAGCGAATTCATGACGCTGCAACGCGGCGACTTGCTGCTGGCAGGCGTCAAATGGCAGGCACCGCAGGCGGCACAGGGCGACCAGGTGAAACTGGTAGCAGCCGGTTGCGGTGAATTGAATTTCCGGATTGCAGCAGGGAGCGACAAATGAAGCCGAGCAGCATTGACAACACAAGACGCGGCCGGATTTTCTTCAACGGCGCAATCCATGAGGTGCGGCCCGCAGGCGAGGGACGGATTGCGCTGGCCGATGGCCGCATCCTGGCCGAGGCGGAGGCGCACTGGCTGCCGCCGATAGTGCCTGGCGCCATCTTTGCGCTGGGTCTGAATTACGCCGATCATGCGCGCGAACTGGCGTTCAAGGCGCCCGAGCAGCCGCTGGTTTTCTTGAAGGGGCCGAACGCCTTGACCGGCCACCTGGCCCATTCGCGCCGCCCTGCCGACGCCACTTACATGCATTACGAGTGCGAGCTGGCAGTGGTGATCGGCAAGCAGGCCCGGCAAGTCAAGCGCGCCGATGCTTTCCAATACGTGGCTGGGTACACCGTCGCCAACGATTATGCGATCCGCGATTATCTGGAAAATTATTACCGCCCCAACCTGCGCGTCAAGAACCGTGACGCCTGCACCCCGCTCGGCCCGTGGCTGGTGGACGCAAGCGCCGTGCCGGAGCCAGGCAATCTGCGCCTGACCACCACCGTCAACGGCAAGCTGACGCAGGACGGCAATACCCGCGACATGATTTTCGATATCCCGGCCTTGATCGAATACCTGTCCGCCAGCATGACTCTGATGCCGGGCGACGTCATCCTGACCGGCACGCCGGAGGGTCTGGCCGATGTGGTGGCCGGCGACCGCGTGGTGACTGAAATCGAGGGCGTCGGACGGCTGGTCAACACCATCGTCGACGACGCCGCCTACTTTAACCCCGCAGCTGGAGCAACCGCATGATCAAACATCTCATCAACGGCAAGGAAGTCGAAAGCCGCCAGACTTTCCAGACTCTGAACCCCGCCAATAATGAAGTCATCGCCGAAGTTGCCAACGGCGGCGAGGCTGAAGTCGCAGCGGCGGTGCAAGCGGCAAAAGACGCTTTCCCGGCCTGGGCCGGACGGCCGGCCAAGGAGCGCGCGGCATTGATGCGGCGGCTGGGTGAATTGATTACCGCCAACGTGCCCGAGATCGCCGAGCTGGAAACCAGGGATACCGGCCAGGTGATCGGCCAGACCAAGAAGGCGCTGATTCCGCGTGCCGCCGATAATTTCCATTTCTTTGCCGAGATCGCGGCGCACATGGATGGCGAAAGTTATGCCTCGGATACCGGCCATCTCAACTACACCATGTGGCATCCAGTTGGCGTCTGCGCGCTGATCTCGCCGTGGAATGTGCCGTTCATGACGGCTACCTGGAAAACCGCGCCCTGCCTGGCGCTGGGCAATACCGCCGTGATGAAGATGTCGGAACTGTCGCCGCTGACTGCCGACATGCTCGGTAAGCTGATCCTCGAAGCCGGCATTCCGCCGGGTGTGTTCAACGTGGTGCACGGCTACGGCAAGGAAGCCGGCGAGCCGCTGATCCGCCATCCCGATGTGCGGGCGATCTCTTTCACCGGCAGCACCGTGACCGGTAATCGCATTGTGCAACAGGCAGGTTTGAAGAAATTTTCGATGGAACTGGGCGGTAAGTCGCCATTCATTATTTTTGACGACGCGGATTATGAACGCGCACTGGATGCGGCAATCTTCATGATCTTTTCCAACAACGGCGAACGCTGCACCGCCGGTTCGCGGATACTGGTGCAGCGCGGTATCTACGACAAGTTCGTTGCCGATTTTGCGGCCCGTGCGCAGCGCCTGGTAGTGGGCGATCCGACGGACCCGCTGACCATCGTCGGCCCGATGATCAGCCGCGCACATCAACAGAAAGTGGCGCATTACATCGAGCTGGGCAAGGATGAAGGCGCCACCGTGGTGTTTGGCGGCGGCAGCCTGGAGTTGCCGTCGCATTTAAAAAACGGCAACTGGATTCAACCGACCGTGTTCGCCGATGTCGACAACCGCATGCAGATCGCGCAAGACGAAATTTTCGGCCCGGTGCCTTGCTTGATTCCGTTCCACGACGAGACTGAAGCTCTGCGCATCGCCAATGACACGCCTTACGGTTTGTCATCCTATGTCTGGACCGAAAGCACCGGCCGCGCCCTGCGCATGGCGCGTGGGATTGAAGCCGGCATGGTGTTTGTGAACAGCCAGAACGTGCGCGATTTGCGGCAGCCGTTCGGCGGCGTCAAGGCCTCTGGCACCGGCCGTGAAGGCGGGCATTTCAGCTTCGAGGTATTTGCTGAAGCGAAGAACGTTTGCATCTCCTACGGCGATCATCCGATTCCGCGTTGGGGTGTTTGAGATCTATGAAGAGTTTCAAAATTCATGACATCGCCACGGCAAGAGTCATCTGGAGTCAGAGTCAACTTTCGCAGTGCTTCATCGCGAAACTTGACTCTGACCCCAGTTAGCTGCGTTGGTTAAGCGCAAGCCGGGAAAAGCTGGTTCAGCAGGTGATAAAAACAAGGAGGAGCACAGATGGGCAAGCTGGCGCTAGCGGCAAAAATTACACATGTGCCGTCAATGTATCTGTCTGAATTGGACGGCCCGCATAAGGGCTGTCGCAAGGCGGCGATCGACGGCCATATCGAGATCGGCCGCCGTTGCCGTGAATTGGAAGTCGATACCATCGTGGTGTTCGATGTGCATTGGCTGGTCAATGCGGAATATCACATCAATTGCGCGCCGCGTTTCGAGGGCGTCTACACCAGCAATGAGCTGCCGCATTTCATCAAGAACATGGCGTATGAATATCCGGGCAATCCGCAACTCGGCCACTTGATCGAGAAGGTCGCCAACCGGATGGGAGTGAAAAGCCGCGCACACAGCGATACCACCCTGGGGCTGGAATACGGCTCTCTGGTGCCGATGCGCTACATGAACGCCGACCAGCATTTCAAGGTGGTGTCGGTGGCCGGCTGGTGCGTCTGGCACGATCTCAAGGAAAGCGAGCGCTTCGGCCTGGCGGTGCGCAGGGCGATCGAAGAGGAGTACGACGGCACGGTGGCGGTATTTGCCAGCGGTTCGCTATCGCATCATTTTGCCGAAAACGGCACCGCGCCTGAGTATATGCACAAGGTGTTCAATCCTTTCCTGGAAACCGTGGACCGCGCCGTGGTCGAGATGTGGCGGCGCGGCGACTGGAAAACCTTCATGGAGATGCTGCCGATGTACAACGACAAATGCTGGGGCGAAGGCGGCATGCACGACACCGCGATGTTGCTGGGCCTGCTGGGCGGAAAACATTACGACCAGGGCGTGGAAATTGTGACGCCGTATTTCGGCAGTTCCGGCACCGGCCAGATCAATGCCATCTTCCCGGTGACGCCGTTGAATCTGCACACATCGTAAGCCGATAGGGAACCGACATGCCACACCTGACCCTGGAATATTCCGCCAATTTGCGCGAACGCGGCAACTTCCCTGCCCTGTGCCGCCAGCTGGCAGCGGCCTTGATTGCCCAGCAAGCCGAAGGCAAGCCGGTCTATCCGATCGGCGGCGTGCGGGTACGGGCGCTGGCTGCTGAGGATTATTGCATTGCCGACGACGCCGCTGATGCCGCGTTCGTCCACGGCACATTGAAAATCGGCGCGGGCCGCACGGAAGCGGTCAAGCAAGCCACCGGCGATGCGCTGTTCGAAGTAATGAAAACGCATTTCGCCGAGTTGTACCGGCAAACCGGGCTGGCGCTGTCGCTGGAAATCAATGAGTTCAGCGAAGCCGGCAGCTGGAAACATAACAATCTGCATGCGCGTTACCGCAAGACTTGAATCCTCTTGATTTCTGAAAGACCATCTATGCTGCCAATCGATACCCTGCACGAGCTCGCATTACAGTTGCACCGCGCCGAAAAATCGCGCACGCCCTTGCGCCACTTTTCCAAGCAATATCCGCAAATGACGATAGAGGATGGTTACGCCATCCAGCGCGAATGGGTCAAGCTGAAGCTGGCCGAGGGACGCGTTATCAAGGGCCGCAAGATCGGCCTGACTTCGCGTGCCATGCAAAAATCTTCGCAGATTACCGAGCCGGATTATGCACCACTGCTGGATGACATGTTCTTCGAGCAGGGCGGCGATATCCCCTTCTCGCGCTTCATCGCGCCGCGCCTCGAAGTCGAGCTGGCGTTCGTCCTGGGCAAGCCGCTGAAAGGCCCGGGAGTGACCATGTTCGATGTGTTGGCGGCGACCGATTATGTGACACCGGCGATCGAAATCATCGATGCCCGTATTGAACAATTCGACCGCGAGACCAAGGAGGCGCGCAAGGTGGCCGACACCATTTCCGATTTCGCCGCCAACGCCGGCGTCGTCCTCGGCGGCTTGCCGGTGCGGCCGCACGATGTCGATTTACGCTGGGTCGGTGCGATGCTGTACCGTAATGGCGTGATCGAGGAAACCGGCCTGGCCGCTGCGGTATTGAATCATCCGGCCACCGGCGTTGCCTGGCTGGCCAACAAGATCGCGCCTTACGATGAACAGCTGAACGCCGGCGACGTGGTGCTCGGCGGTTCGTTTACGCGGCCGGTACCGGCGGCTATCGGCGATACTTTTCAAGCTGACTACGGCCCGCTCGGGCAAATTGCTTTCCGCTTCGTATAAGGAGTTTTCATATGAAAATGCCACCGAATCTTTTCAAGCAGGCCTTGCGCCAGCAGCAGTTGCAAGTGGGGCTGTTCCTCGGCCTGGCGAATCCGCTCAGCGCCGAGATCCTGGCCGGCTGCGGTTACGATTATTTGTTGATCGACGCCGAACACGGCCCCAACGATTTGCGTTCGGTGCGGGCGCAATTGCAGGTGTTGGCGGCTTATCCGGTACAAGCCATTGTGCGGCCGCCGAATCACGATGCGGCATTGATCAAGCAATTGCTCGGTGCTGGCGTGCAAACCCTGCTGCTGCCGATGGTCGAGAGTGCTGAACAGGCGCAAGCGCTGGTGCGCGCGATGCACTATCCGCCCAAGGGCATACGCGGCGTCGGCACCGGCCTGGAACGCGGTGCGCGCTGGAATGGCGTCGACGATTATTTCCAGCAGGTCGAGGCCGAGCTGTGCCTGATCGTCCAGGTTGAATCGGCTGCCGGGCTGGCGCAGCTGGAGGCGATTCTGGCAGTCGACGGTGTCGACGGCGTCTTCATCGGTCCGGCCGACCTGGCGGCGTCGCTAGGTTATCTGGGACAGGCCGGGCATCCAACCGTCAAGGCCGCCATAACCCAGGCCCTGGCCACTATCAGCGCATCCGGAAAAGCTGCTGGCATCTTCGCTACCGATGCGACGCTGGCGCTGGAATACCAGGCCGCCGGTGTCTGCTTCCTGGCCATCGGCGCCGATACCGGCGTATTGCGTAGTGCGGCTATCAGGCTGCTGGATAGCATCAAACCCGGAGCGGCGAATAACGAGCCGGGAGCCGCCTATTAAGACTTGTATTGGCGCTTTATAAATTATTGCTGCAAAACTCAGCGCTGCAAAACCCATGCAACGGCTCAACAACATGACTTCAGTCAGAACCGAGCCAGAATCCGAGGAGACAAAATGCATAACGGAAAAGCCGCCCCTGCCAGTCAGGGCATAGGGGCGTCGTTCGCCCCGCAATCGGCGGCGCACGCTGCCGGCGTTGAGCTGCAACAGCAGGTGGTCAAGAAAATATCCAGAAGGCTGCTGGGCTTTTTGTTCACGCTGTTCGTATTCTCTTTCCTGGACCGGATCAACATCGGTTTCGCCGGCCTGACCATGGGCCATGCGCTGGGCCTGACGGCGACCCAGTTCGGCTTTGCCACCACGGTCTTCTACATCGCCTACGTGCTGTGCGGCATGCCGAGCAATCTGATCCAGGCCAGGGTCGGCGCGCGGCGCTGGATGACCATCATCATGATTGCCTGGGGCCTGGCGTCGACCGCCACCATGTTTGCGCATGACGCCCGCTCGCTGTACATATTCCGGATCGTGGTCGGCATCACCGAGGCCGGCTTTCTGCCGGGCATGCTGCTCTACCTGACTTACTGGTTTCCTGCCGTCTACCGGGCGCGCGCCAATACCCTGTTCATGATCGCCATGCCGGTGACTACCGCGCTCGGTTCCGTGGTTTCCGGCTACATCCTGGGCCTGGACGGCGTCCACGGCCTGGCCGGCTGGCAGTGGCTGTTCCTGCTGGAAGGCTTGCCGTCGATCTGCCTCGGCTTCGCAGTCTGGTTTTATCTGGACGACGGCCCGGCCAAGGCCAAGTGGCTGAGTTCTCAAGAAAAGGATTGCCTGGCCGCGATGTTTACCGCCGAGCAGCGCGAGAACGCGGCCAAGCTTGCTGCAGCAGAACGCAAACGCCCGAGCAGCATGCTCAAGGAAATTTTCAGCCCCACCATCCTCAAGATCGCGCTGGCCTATTTCCTGCTGGTGAATACGCTCAGCATGGTCAACATCTGGGTGCCGCAGATCATCAAAAGCTTCAACGCCGGCAGCAGCAACGCCAGCATCGGCTTGCTGACCGCCATCCCGCAGCTATGCACCATCGCCGGCATGATTTACTGGGGTGTCCGCTCCGACCGCAAGCAGGAACGCAAATGGCATATCGCGCTGCCGATGCTGTTTGCCGCCGCCGGCTGGCTGACTACCGCGCTGGCCGCCGATCCGCTGCTGCGGCTGCTGGGTTTGTGCATGGCCTCGACCGGCGCATTTTCGGCCATGGCGATTTTCTGGACTGCGCCCGATTCCTTGCTATCCTATGGCGCACGGCCGCTCGGAATTGCCTTCATCAACGCCACCGGCAATATCGGCAGCGCCTTGAATGCAGTATTGATCGGCATCCTGGTGGATCTCAGCCACAGCTTTACTTCCGGCCTGTTGTTCGCCGTAACGGTGCTGGTACTGGGAGCGTTGCTGCTGCTGACCTTGCCGATAGTATCGGCAAAGAAAGCCGCGGCCGGATAATTTCTTGATCCGGCGCGCGGTACAGTACAGGCGAGGCGAAGTGAGACGACTATGCCAAAAGACAAGGCCGCTGCTAAATCCGCTGTTAAGTTAGCGCATGCATCGATTCCCAATATCGACCTGGGCCGCACCTTCGATCTGCGCTATGAAGACGAGGAAGTGCATTACGAGGCGCTTGAAAAGCTGGCGGCATTCTTCGGTCGCAACATGCTTGCCCATCGCCATGACCGGGTGTTTCAGGTTCATTTGATTGAAAACGGTGAAGTCAGGCTGCATCTGGACGATCAGTTCTACCATGCACGCGCACCGCTGTTTTTCCTGACGCCGCCGTCGTACACACATGCTTTCGTCATCAGCGAGGACGCCGCAGGCCATGTGTTATCAGTGCGCCAGCAATTGATCTGGCGCCTGTTCGACAGCGATCCCAGCAATCTGCTCAAACAAACGCTGTCGGTCCCGATGTGCGTGGAGCTGGACGCCGCTCAGACCGGCCCTGAGCAGCTGCTGACCGTCTTTGCGCAGCTGCGCGAAGAGTTCAGGCAGCAGGATATCGGCCGCGAACTGAACCTGCTGGCGCTGGCCCGGCTGGCATTTGTTGCCATGGCGCGATTGTCGGCACAGCCGTTGCCGAGCAAGACCTTGCGTCAGCACGATGTTCAGGCTTTCCACAATTTCAATCAATTGATCGAAGCCCATTTCCGCCAGCATTGGCCGCTGGATCAATACGCCAGCAGCTTGAACCTGACTGAAACCCGGCTCAACGATATCTGCCGCAGGGTGGCCGACGTGCCTCCCAAACGGCTGGTGCACGAACGGCTGTTGCAGGAAGCCAAGCGCCAGCTGCTGTTTTCGGCGCAACCGGTCTCCGAGATCGCCTACGACCTGGGGTTCAAGGACGTCTCTTATTTCAGCCGTTTCTTCCGCCAGCATACCGAGCTTGCGCCCGGCGAATGGCGGCGCGCCGGCGTGCAGGGAGCAGCGCGGCAGTCGTGAAAAGTACCAGCGTTTCCTGCTTACGTGCATTGGGATTTGGCGCGAAAGATTGCACCATGGTGTCAGTCCAAAACCAATACCGAGGAGACAGAAATGACATCACGCGACCTGCCGTTGCCCTATCCGGAAGACTTGCGCACCGAAAAGACGCGGCCTTTCACCGGCGCCGAATATCTCGAATCCCTGCGCGACAATCGCGAAATCTATATTTACGGCGACAGGGTCAAGGATGTCACCACCCACCCGGCCTTCCGCAATTCAGCCGCCTCTATCGCCCGTCTATACGACGCCCTGCACGATCCCGCAACCAAGGATGAACTGTGCTGGCAGACCGATACCGGCAACGGCGGTTACACCCACAAATTTTTCCGCTACGCTCGCAGCGCCGCCGAATTGCGCGAGCAGCGCGATGCGATTGCCGCCTGGTCGCGCCTGAGTTACGGCTGGATGGGCCGCACGCCTGACTACAAGGCGGCTTTCGGCAGCGCGCTGGGCATCGTGCCGGAGTTCTACGGCAAGTTTGCCGATAACGCCCGCAACTGGTACAAGCGGATCCAGGAGGCTGGCCTGTACCTGAATCACGCCATCGTCAATCCGCCTGTCGATCGCGACCAGCCGGTCGATCAGGTGCGCGATGTGTTCATGACAGTCGATCGCGAAACCGAGGCCGGCATCTATGTCAGCGGCGCCAAGGTGGTAGCCACCAACTCGGCGCTGACCCATTACAACTTTATCGGCCAGGGTTCGGCCGGGCTGCTGGGCGACAATACCGATCTGGCGCTGATGTTCATCGCCTCGATGAACACGCCGGGCATGAAATTGATCTGCCGCCCGTCTTACGAATTGACCGCCGGGCTGGCCGGTGCGCCGTTCGACTACCCGCTGTCGAGCCGCTTCGACGAAAACGACGCCATCCTGATTCTCGACGATGCCTTTATCCCCTGGGAAAACGTGTTGATCTATCGCGATCTGGAGCGCTGCCGCAGCTGGTTCCCGCAAGGCGGTTTCGGCCGCTTGTTTCCGATGCAGGCTTGCACCCGGCTGGCGGTCAAGCTGGATTTCATCAGCGCTTTGCTGGTCAAGGCGTTGAAATGCACCGGCAGCTTCGAATTCCGCGGCGTGCAAGCCGCGGTCGGCGAAGTGCTGGCCTGGCGCAATACCTTCTGGTCGCTGACCGACGCCATGGTGGGCAGCGCCGACCCGTGGCAGAGCGGTACCTGGATGCCCAGCACTCAGGCACAGCAAGCGTATCGGGTGCTGGCGCCGCAGGCCTATACCGCGATCAAGAAAATCATTGAAGAGATCGTTGCCAGCGGTTTGATTTATTTGCCGTCCGGCGCACGTGATTTGAAGAATCCTGTCATCAATGAGTATCTGGCGCGTTATGTGCGCGGCTCCGGCGGCATCGATCATGTGGAGCGCATCAAGATCCTGAAACTGTTGTGGGACGCCATCGGCACCGAGTTTGGCGGCCGCCATGAATTGTATGAAATCAATTACGCCGGCAGCCAGGACGAGATCCGCATGCAGTGTCTGCGGCATGCCCAGGGTTCCGGCGCGCTGGCGAAGATGACCACGATGGTCGATCAGTGCCTGGCCGATTACGACCAGAACGGCTGGCTGGCGCCGCATTTGCACAATAGCGACGATATCAATGTGCTCGACGGCATACGCCAGTAGCCGCAGGTTCAGCGATCAATCGGAGATCAATATGGATCCTATCGAAAGCCGGCGCGGTAAATTCCGCAACGCCATGGCGCGCCTTGGCGCAGCCGCAAACGTCATCACCAGCAACGGCCCGGCGGGGCGTTGCGGCATCACCGCCACCGCGGTCTGTTCAGTCAGCGACACGCCGCCGACGCTGCTGGTTTGCCTGAATCGCAGCAGCGCCATGAATCAGGTTTTCAAGCGCATGGCGATCTGTGCATCAACGTGCTCAATGCCGAACAGGAAGTGCAGGCGCGGCTGTTTGCCGGCATGACGAATGTGGCGATGGAGAGCCGTTTCAGCAGCGAGCATTGGGGTGAAGATGGCAGGCAAGTGCCGCTGCTGAAAAAGGCTTTGGCTAATCTGTCCGGCCGGATTACGCGCAGCGAAGAAATCGGCAGTCACACCATCATGATTGTCGAGATACAGGAGCTGGACTTGCAGGAAGAGGGAGCGGATGGCTTGGTGTATTTCGACCGCCTGTTCCATCGGGTGCAGCGCAAACAGGCGGCGTTAGTAGAAAATTAAATCTGACGGGGGAAAACCACGCCTTCTTGTCGTCCCCGCGAACGCGGGGACGACGGAGGAGTTTGAAAAATTGCTTCTTTAGAAATAAGTCAAACCAAGCGCTGCTTTAACCTCATTCGCAGTTTGCGCCGCTACCTCACGCGCCTTGGCGGTACCGTCTTTCAAGATTTGCATGACATGGCCGCGATCCTTGGCCAGCTCTTCGCGCCGCGCACGGATCGGCGCCAGCAAATCCTGCAGACAGGTTTCCAGACGCGCCTTGACCAGGCTATCGCCCAGGCCGCCACGCACATAATGCGCCTTCATCTCGGTCAAACCGGCTTGATCGGGATCGAAGGCGTCCAGGTACAGGAAGGCGACATTGCCTTCGATATGACCGGGATCTTCCACCCGCAGATGCAGCGGATCGGTATACACCTTCTTCACCGCGGCACGGATTTCATCGGCAGTGGCGCCCAGGTTGATGGTATTGCCGAGCGACTTGCTCATCTTGGCTTTGCCGTCGATGCCCGGCAAACGGCCGATCTCAGGCACCAGGGCTTTGGCCTCGACCAGCACGTCGCGGCCGGCGATGCGGTTGAAACGGCGCACGATTTCATTGGTTTGCTCGATCATCGGAATCTGGTCTTCGCCCACCGGCACCAGCGCCGCCTTGAACGCCGTGATATCGGCGGCCTGGCTGGCCGGATAGGTCAGGAATCCGGCCGGAATATCGCGCTCGAAACCACGCAGGCGGATTTCTTCCTTGACCGTGGGATTGCGCTCCAGCCGCGCCACCGTGACCAGGTTCAGGTAATAGAAGGTGAGTTCCGCCAGTTCCGGAATCTGCGACTGGATCAGGATCGTCGACAGGCTTGGATCGATGCCGACTGCCAGGTAATCGAGTGCAACTTCCACCACATTGCGGTGCACCTTGTTGGTATCGTCCATATTGTCGGTCAGCGCCTGGGCGTCGGCCAGCATGATGAATTGCTTATAAGTGTGCTGATAGGCGACGCGGTTACGCAAGCTGCCGACGAAATGGCCCAGATGCAAGGGGCCGGTCGGACGGTCGCCGGTCAAAATCACGGCGGAACCTGGAGACGTCGCGGACAAAATCGCTGGCAAACTCATTGAAATTCCTTTAGCAGTATCCTGAAAACCCCGTATTGTGCCATTAGTAGCCTGTACCGAAAGAAAAAGCCGCCGGCAATTTCTCGCCGGCGGCTTTTGCGTTTCAACTACCTGAAGGCTAATTTCAGCTGTTTTGCTCGACTTGTTCTATCCCCGCCAGTATCCAGCCGCCCTGCCCTGCGGTTGGCTTGGACAAATTCCAGACCTCGGCGAACGGTGCTGCAACCGCAGCGCCATCTTCCTTGATCATGCCGGTGAACTTGACGCTGGCCAGGTATTCGGCGTCGATGGTGTCGATTCCCAGCAATTCGGCGTCGAGCGTGACAACGTCGGTGTGGTTGTCTGACGCGCCGCGCTCCTGCAATTGCATGCGCAGCTCGGCAAACATTTCCGGCGTGGTGAATTCACGGATATCGTTGCTGTCGGCCTTGTCCCATGCGGCTTGCAGACGCAGGAAATAGGTCTTGGAATGACGCAGGAAGCCGGCGGTATCGAAGTCGGCAGGCACACCCCAGGCTGCAACTCCGGCGGCCGCGCCACCTGTTGCCGCCGCGGCTGGCGCTGCATCGAAGGCGGTACGTTGCATAGGTTGCTCAACCCGCGAAGCGATTTCCGGCGTGAAGCTGGAAGGCGCTGCAGCAGCATACGCAGGCCGCATGCCATTGTTGCCGGCTGCGCCATTGCCCATCTTGCGGCGCACCAGCTTGTAAATGAACATGGCGGCAATCGCGAACAAGGCGATCATCAATATATTGCTGATCATGCCGGCCATTGCACCGCCCAAGCCCATGCTTGACAGCAATGCGCCCAGACCCAAGCCCAGCAAGGCGCCGCCCAGCATGCCTTTCCACATGCTAGGTTT
>NZ_JAGQEG010000078.1 GCF_018305005.1 Collimonas silvisoli | reverse complement strand
ATGAAACAGGCAAAGGCACCTATCTGACCCACGTGCTCAACCGCACTCAGTCTAATCGGCATCACTCTGCCCGACCGCCTCTACATCCTGATTATCCGATGTCGATGCGGCATGCTCAATATACGAGTGTCTAAGCACTGACCCGCTTTGGCTTCGACGGCAAGCCGCCGAGATCGATGCGACGCGATCACGAACGGTATGATCAGCGCTTGCGCGCCAGCGTCAGGCCGTCGCCGACCGGCAGCATGGACAGGTCGATGCGCTGGTCTTTGTGTAATTTGAGGTTGAGTTCTTGCAGCGCTGCGGTGTCGGCGTCTTCAGCGACGGCGGCGACGCTGCCGCTCCACAATACGTTGTCGATGGCAATCAGGCCGCCCGGACGCAACAGCTGCAGGCAGCGCTCATAGTAGGCATCGTAACCAGTCTTGTCGGCATCGATAAAGGCAAAATCGTAGTGCCCTGCGGCGCCGGCGGCAAGGCGGGCGTCGAGTGTCGCCAGCGCTGGCGCCAGTTGCAAATCGATCTTGTGCGCGACTCCGGCAGCTTCCCAATAAGGGTGTGCAATACGGGTGTACTCCTCGCTGATATCGCAGGCCAGAATGCGGCCGTCCTCTGGCAATGCAAGCGCCACAGCCAGCGCGCTGTAACCGGTGAATACACCGATTTCAATCGTATTGCGCGCGCCCATCAGGCGCATCAGCAATCCCATGAATTGCCCCTGTTCGGGGGATATCTGCATGGTGCCGCGCGCATGCTTGGCGGTTGCCGCACGTAACGCGGTTTGCGCAGGATGTTCGCGCAGCGAATGCGTTAGCAGATAATCGTAGAGAGTGTCGTCAAGATTCAGCGTGCGACTGGACATGGCTTGGCTCCTGAGAGTGGGTAAACGAATTTACCATACCAAAGTTGCCCGACCAAAGCCTTCCCCTCCCCCCCTCGTTTTGCAGCCACGCAATCCCTAAGGGAATCTGCGCGCTCCTCCCGCCTGATTGATCGACTGATCGTCCGCCTCACCAATATTGTTGGCAAATATTGAATAGTGTCGGCAATTTATTCCCATTTATCCATTAAGAACAAACTGCCATGATGTACTCACTGCCCGACAAACTGATATCCAGGAATGCGAGGGTGGCTAAAGCAACACTCAGCAACACTCCTCACCATTCAGCAGCACTCAATCAACGTCAAGGAGCTTCAAATGAATAACGCAAAAATAGCCATCGTCACCGGATCGTCACCGGATCGTCACGCGGCATCGGTGCAGCAGTAGCGCAACGCCTCGCCGACGACGGTTTCGCCGTGATCGTCAATTATTTCGGCAGCGCCGCACCCGCCGAAACCCTGGCCCGACAGCTGGTGCAACAAGGCGGCCGGGCTCTGGCGGTACAGGCCGATGTCAGCGATCCGGCAGCGGTACGCGCCCTGTTCGATGCGGCAGAACGGGCATTCGGCGGTGTGGACGTACTGGTCAACAACGCCGGCATCATGGTCAATGCACCTATCGCTGAAACCGATGACGCCGGCTTCGACCGCCAGATCGCCATCAATCTCAAAGGCAGCTTCAACACACTGCGCGAAGCTGCTAAACGGCTGCGCCATGGCGGCCGCATTATCAATTTTTCGTCGAGCGTGGTCGGCATGCTGCAACCGACTTACGGCGTGTATGCCGCCACCAAGGCTGCGGTGGAAGCAATGACCAGCGTTCTTGCCAAGGAGTTGCGCGGTAAAAACATCACGGTCAATGCCGTTGCTCCAGGGCCAACCGCCACCGATCTGTTCCTCAACGGTAAACCGCAAGAACTGGTCGAGCGCCTGTCCAAGCTGGCGCCGCTTGAGCGCCTCGGCCAGCCGCAAGATATCGCCGCCACTGTCGCCTTCCTGGCCGGCGCCGATGGCAGCTGGATCAACGGCCAGGTCTTGCGCGCCAACGGCGGCATCATCTGATTTCATTTTTCGATATCAACAAAAGGAAAACATCATGAAACAAATGTCGCCGAAGTTGCGCGTTATGCTGCCGAACACGGCGTCGATCTGCGCACCGTTGAGCTTGACGCTGCCGCCGGTGATTCGGTCGATGCCGGCATCGCCAGGATCATTGCCGACTGCGGCCGGCTCGACGTGGTGATCGGCATGCCCTTCGGCAGCCGCCCGTTGCGCACCCACATCGATCCTTCACAAGACGGTTGCGAGATCGTCAACGGTGTCGCCAATCGGGTGCGCAGCGAAATGTTCCGCCGCATCGGGCTGGAAGACTTGCTCAGTCTTCGGCTGAACGCTTGAGTATCGAGTTGCAAGCAATCCTGGGTCGCTGAGACTCTCTTAAGCGACCTTGCTCCAGGCCTTGCGCGCCCGTTCCCGCACCAGCATCCTGACGCTGTCAGGCATCGCTGTGCGCTGCTCGGCCTGCTCGGCGCTGGACCAGACGCTTTGCTCAAAATGCGTCAGCATGGCATTGGTAATGAAGCGGGTACGGTTGGCGTACACATGGCGATCGCCGCCGGCGCTTTGCTGCTTGATGTAGAAACGTTGCGGCACTACCAGATGCAGATGTTGCCTGGCGCGCGTCATGGCAACGTACAGCAAGCGCCGCTCCTCCTCGATATCGCCATTGCTGCCGGTGCTCAAATCGGAGGGGATGCAGCCATCCACCACATTCAACAGATGCACCGATTGCCATTCCTGGCCTTTGCTGGAATGGATAGTGGAGAGAATCAGATAATCCTCATCGCGCAACGGCGGGCCGGAGCGGTCGCTGGTAGCTTGCGGCGGATCCAGCGTGATCTCGGTCAGGAAGCGTTCGCGTGAACCGTAAGCGCCCGCCAGCTGCGCCAGTTGGGTTATATCCTGGGCGCGCACTTCGGCGTCTTCATGCAGCCGTTCCAGCTGCGGCTGATACCAGTCGCGCGCCAGCTCGATATCGGCTGGCCACACCGGCTCCGCACGCAAAGCACGGTACAGCGCCACAAAATCAGACCAGGCGGCAGCCACGCTGGATGGTGCTTGAAATGCTTCGATGGCGGCCAGCGGATCGGCGGCGGCGCTGATGCTGTCGAGAATTTTTGCCGCCGTCGCCGGCCCGATGCCAGCAATCAGCTGCACCGACCGAAAACCGGCCAGACGCCCGCTCGGGTTTTGCGCAAAGCGCAGGATCGCTAACAAATCCTTGACGTGCGAGGCCTCCAGAAATTTCAAGCCGCCGAACTTCACGTAGGGAATATTCCGTCGCACCAATTCCAGCTCAAGCGCGGCACTATGGCTGGCGGCGCGAAACAGCACCGCCTGCGATTTCAGCGCCAGGCCACCCTCCCGATGCTCCAGGACTTTATTCAACACCCATTGCGCCTGCTGCGCCTCGTCCGAGATCACCACCAGCTGCGGTTTGCCGGCGCCGCTGCGGTCGGTCCACAAGTTCTTTGCATAACGTTCAAGCGCCGCAGAAATGACGGCGTTGGAAGCATCCAGGATAGCTTGGGTAGAACGGTAATTACGGTCCAGGGTCACCACCGTGGCGGCCTGGCTGAATTGCTGCGGAAAGTCCAGAATATTGCGCACCGTGGCGCCGCGAAAGGAGTAGATCGCCTGGGCGTCGTCGCCCACCACGCACACGCCTCGGCCGTCCGGTTTCATGCCGGTGAGGATCGCAGCCTGCAAGCGATTGGTGTCTTGATACTCGTCGACCAGGATGTAATCGAAACGCGCCCCCACTTCGACACCCAGCTCGGCGTCGGCCGCCAGTTCAGCCCAGAACAGCAACAGGTCGTCGTAGTCCAGTACGTTTTGCGCTTGCTTGGCGTCGACATAGGCGGCGAACAGGGCATTCAATTGCTGCTCCCACTCGGCGCACCAGGGGAAGATGCTCTGCAAAACTGCAGCAAGCGAATCCTGGCTGTTGACTACCCGCGAATAAATCGCCAGGCAGGTACCCTTCATCGGGAAGCGTTTGTGGCTGTTGCTGAAGCCCAGTTCATGGCGCACCAGCCCCAGCATGTCTTCAGAGTCGCCCCGGTCATGGATGGTGAACGACGGTTCCAGGCCGATGCGGCCAGCGTATTCGCGCAACAGCCTGGCGCCTATGCTGTGGAAAGTGCCGGCCCAAGGCAGGCTGGTGATCTGCAGGCCGCCCGCCCGGCCCTGGGTTTTCAGAACGCGGCTCAGCACCTGGCCGGCGCGCCGCTCCATTTCCTGCGCCGCGCGCCGCGAAAAACTCAATAGCATGATGCGTTGCGGATCGGCGCCATTGATGACTAAACGCGCCACCCGGTGCGCCAGCGTATTGGTCTTGCCGGAACCGGCGCCGGCGATGATCAGCAAGGGCCGCACGGCTTGCGGCGCCAGGCCGCTATCGTGTTCTACCGCGCTGCGCTGCTGGGCATTGAGCCCGGCAAAGGGATCGCTGGCGGCGGCGTCGGCGACAGCGTCGGATATGGGGCTATCGGTGGTGGCGGCAGTGGTGACTGAGCTTGACATGGCGGATAAATGGCAGCGACGCGTAACTGTACATTTATCCAGTGCTTACCAGCAAGCGGATTTTTAAGATTTACGCTTGGCAGCTTGCCAACAACGGCTTTGAATCAGCAGCTGAGAAGCTCACTTTCTGTCGAGCGGCACATGGCGCTGCACGTACTCCATCAGCTTCTTGACGCTCGTCGCCATACCTTCCTGGGCGGTATCGACGACAAGTTGCGGCTGCTCGGGTATTTCATAGGGTGCGCTGATACCGGTAAATTCCCGCAATTCGCCGGACCGTGCTTTTTTGTATAAGCCCTTGGGATCCCGCGATTCACAGGTCGCCAGATCGGCAGAGATATGGATTTCATGAAATGCCTCGCCGCAGGATTGCCGGGCACGCGCGCGATCGGCGCGATAGGGGGAAATGAAAGCCGTAATACAGATCAGGCCGGCATCGGCAAACAATGCGGCGACCTCGCCCACGCGCCGGATATTCTCGGTTCTATCCTCGGGGCTGAAACCGAGATTTGCATTCAAGCTGAAGCGGAAACTGCAGAGATGGAAATCCGCTCACGCTTTCATGCGAAGTATCCGGATCAGGAATTTTCCGAGGAACAGAAAGCACCTCGTGCCCTTGCCTATCTTGCACCTGCACAGGCGTTGTATGACCGCCTGGAGCAAGTACAAAAGAAAGCGGCCGGCTAGCGCACTTACGGCAGCGCATTTACAGCCGATTTACGCCAGATGCTTGTGGCAAATGCAGTGCCCCCAGCGATACAGATGCATATTGTGCAGCAGGTCCTTGGTCGCCGTCGGCACGCCGCTGAGCAGTATCTCCTTGGCGGTCAGGCCGAATACCGCCAGGCTGATGGACGGCGCCAGCGAAACCACCGCATGCCAGGTCCGCTTCGGTATGAATAAAGCGTCGCCCTGCTCGACCCGCACATACAAGCCCTTGGCTTGCTCCAGTGCGCGCAACTGTTCCGGGTGTTCGTTAAAACGCGCAATGTTGATCGAGCTCAGGGTAGCGCCCCAGTCATATTTTTTAGACGGCTTCATGTAGCCCTCTTCCGATGGCGGGAACATGACGAACTCCTTAACCCCGCGCGCCTGGCAAAACCAGTTATTGGGGACGTCGCGATGCAACCCGGTGTGGGTATTGGCCGGCCCCATGAATACCGATTCCCAGGTCCAGCGCCAGCCCGGCCACAGACTGCGGATATCGAAATCGCTGCGCAGCTGCGGAAAATCTTCCAGGATGCTCCACTGCGCCAGGTAATTACGGTGCGGCGTAAACGATTGCATGTGCGCCCAGTTGAGATGGAACTCCTCGCCCGGCTGCAATTGCAGGCGACGCCGGTTCGGCAGCAAGCCCGCCTCATCGCTGACCGGCTCGGTCGCCAACGCTGCCAGCTCACGCAGATACGGCGCAATCGGCAGCAATGGCCGCTCCTGGGTTTCACCTTGCTCCACCAGGCCATTCTGGAATTTCCTGGTCGGTTCCGAACCGTCCTTGTTACGTAGCTCTGCAAGCTTTTCAAAAGACCAGTTCTGCTGCGCCGGCCAGTTACGCATCGCCCCTTTCACCAGCAAGGGGCTGGTTCTGCTGCCAAAGTCGCCAACTTGCGCCAGTTGCGACGCGTCGATTTCATCTACCAGCTTGAAGCCGGGACCTAATATCTGTGTCATGTCTTTGTTGTCTACGATGTAAATAAGGAGCTAAGGAACTAGATTATCGTTTTCGGTAATAGGAAGATAGCGCCGCTCACCGCTTTCCGGGCAGTACCAGACGCTCATCACGCGGCCCGATTCCGGATCCACAAAGCGCTCTCCGGTTTCCTGCCATGGGCCGTCATCCGGTTTGGGAGCATGCACATACCGCCAGCGCTCCAGCAACACCGCGATGAGCAAAAACAGCCCCCAGGCAGTGAACGGCACGGCACCGGCAGCGCCGGCAATGATGCAGCCGAGACCGATCAGCGTCAGCAGAATCGCAAAACCAAGCAGCGCCAGGCGCAGCATGATCAGGCCGCAACCGGCTCAAGCACCACTGCCGTGCCATACGCCACGATTTCGCTCATGGTCTGCCCCATTTCCGATGAATCGAAACGCATCATCACGACTGCATTAGCACCCATGCTATGCGCGTTCTTGACCATGCGGTCCACTGCATGGCGGCGTGCTTCCTCCAGCAACTGCGTATATTCGGTGATTTCACCGCCGATAATCGAACGCAAACCAGCCATGATATTACCCGCCAGACCGCGGCTGCGCACCACCAGCCCAAACACCTGGCCCTTGACTTCCTTGACCCGGTAACCTGAGACGTTTTCTGTAGTAACGACAAGCATATTTTCCCCTTGAAATATTGCCACGATTTAATTCTGAATTGTAATTTCCCGCCACTCTTCACCCACGGCGCCACGATGGCCAGCATCTCCTTCGGGACGCTTAACGTAAAACCATTGCCGATTCTGATTATTGTGTTGCATGTTCGCGGCGCGTTTGCCGTTGGCCTGACAGTGTAGCCAAATTGCAGTGATTGCGTACTCTTAAGCAACAAATCAAGCGGCCGGCAGCATCCTGCCATGTAGTTCTTATCAAAACTGCACGCCAGCTAAAACTGTGCTTAAATATTGCAAAATGGAAATCTCGACATGATGAGATGCAACGGCTGCACATAAGACGTGAAGAAGTCCGGACTCAGCAGTTTCGCTCGGGCTGTTAGACACGATCTGAATCAGATGTATCAATTAAAGGGATGCCATGTACTCTGCAACGTCTATCTTTGGGACCAAGCAATTTGACGACGAGTTTCACCGGCTGGACGGACTAATTGCGAAGGCTGCCAAGGAAAGCACCGGTTACATCGGGGAAGACGCTTGGGAAGATCCAAAAACCGGACGGATTGCCAACGTGTATTACTGGGAATCAGAACTCGGCCTGCAACAATTGATCGCACATCCAAATCACATTGAAGCAAAGCGGCGTTACTCAGAATGGCTGGACGGCTACCAAGTCATCATTTCCAAGGTGATTCGCACATATGGCGACAACACGATGAGCCATATTGCTGAATGCGCACCAGTGAAAACGTGAGCGAGGTTTTCCAGAACTGTAAAAATCGAGGAGTCCTTGCCTCAGTCCGCAGAGCAGTAAGATATGCTTTTAAGCTGTATTTGCATGGGTAGCAATGGAAGCCCGATATGGTTACCGCAACATTTCGTTTCTACGAGGAATTGAACACTTTCCTGCCCGCCGAACGGCGCAAGCGCGCGTTCGATGCCGTGTCCGCGCGTGCTGCCACCACCAAGCACATGATCGAGGCGCTTGGGGTGCCGCACACCGAGGTCGAACTGGTGCTGGTCAACGGCGAGACTGTCGGCTTCGACCGGTTGCTGCAGGATGGCGACCGGGTTGCCGTCTATCCCAAGTTCGAGGCGCTTGATATCACCCCGCTGCTGCGCGTGCGCGACCAGCCGCTGCGTACCACTCGCTTCATTGCCGACGCCCATCTGGGCGGCCTGGCCCATTTGCTGCGCATGGCTGGTTTCGACACCCTCTACGACAATAATTTCCTCGACAGCGCGATCGCCGCCATCGCAGAAAAGGAGGGCCGGATCGTGCTTACTCGCGACCGCGAACTCCTCAAACGCCGCATCATCTCGCATGGATGCTATGTGCACGCGCTCAAGTCGACACAGCAGCTGAAGGAAATCTTCAACCGCCTGGATCTGGCGCGCAGCGCGCGGCCTTTCACGCTATGCCTGCATTGCAACGCGCCTTTGCGGAGCGTCGACAAAGCACTGGTGGAACAACAGTTGCCGCCGAAGGTGCGCGCCCGTTTTGAGCGCTTCAGCACATGCGATCTCTGTCAACGTGTGTTCTGGGAAGGGACGCACTGGCGCAGCATGCAAGCGTTATTGATCGAGCTCATGGCGATAAACGACGCCAACCCTTGACTTGCGGACGCAATCGTCTACCTTGTCCTGACAATCAGACATAGAGGAGAAACATGATGAGTGCAATTCGACCGGCATTGCTGCTTGCAGCCGCCCTTTTGGCGCTACCAGTCCATGGGTACGCCCAAGACTCGACAGCGCGAACAGAATTGAAGCGCGCGGATTTGACTGGAGCGCCCGGCATGGAAGTCATCAGCTCCATCATCGAAATCAAGCCCGGAGAAGAAGCTCCGAAACATTTGCATCATGGCGTCGAATCGGGCTACGTGCTTCAGGGAACAATGATTCAAGTCCCTGGCAAGGAAGCTGCGATGCTGGAAACCGGAACACCTATTTTGAATCTGCGGGACGTCCCGCATGCCGGCTTCAAGGTTGTCGGAAACAAGTCGCTCAAGCTGTTCACCGTTCATGTCGTCGATAAAGACAAGCCTTTATACGAGTACGTGAAATAGATCCTGGAATTGCCGGCACACAATCCACGAAAGAGCCTACGCCAGTCGCAGGCTCTTTCCGACTCGGCATTGCGCTTATCTGGAAGGTTGTTTAGAGCACGCGACGTCGTACTGGGCGACGCTTGTGGGATTCCGTGAATTCTGTGGCTGTTGCCCAGCGTAAACCGATCCGGCCTGGCCGTCTGGATTGAACGCAGATCCTGGCGCCGTCGCCGCGTTGCCCGGTGTATTGGGGGCTGTCGCACTGCCGCAAGATTGGTTAGGTTGCCCCGTCTGTTTGGTTACGGTGGCAGCCGGCTTTACTGTGGTCGTCGTCGCAGTCGCAGTCGATGTTGTGGCCGGGTGCGGAGCTGCCCTGCCGAGGCCGCCCGCCGCGGCGGTTCCAGTTGCTACGATGAGCGACAGAGCACCGATTGCAGCGTAAGTGATGGCATGTTTCATTGCACTACTCCTTTCTCAAATCGCGCTCTTCATACGGAGCGCCTCGTGGTAAAGAAGGATTCGTTGAATTCGACACAGCACCAAAGCAAATTGAATCTTGCAGCATCTATACTGCGCCTCTTAAACGCCACTAGCAATGCGTGCGCTGCCGAAAGTGACTGGGCTTCGGTTTCATCGCTAAGCGGCAATCGAATGCGAAACCATCAGGCATTCTCCGGCGCCAAGCTTTGCAGCGGCATCTTGCGTGGCGCGCACGTCGTCGGCATCGAGGTCGTTGCGATTCAGTTTATAGGCGTTCGCGTAAGCCTTGGCGTCAAATACCTCTCCAGCTTTTACGTAATACTGGAACGCCACGAAAGAGTCGGGATCTGTAACTACAGTGCACGTCAGATTGATTGTGCCCATCATACTTCTCCTCTGGAGCCCGTCGAAGACCGCTCCGAGCATGGCGCCGGCGAGGTATTCCACCGAATCCTCGCAGGCTTTGCCAGGTCGCCCCATCAATCCGGTCTGTTCCAATGAGCAGAAGTGTCATCGTTACGGACTGCCCCGCATTGATACTCAACATAAGAACTCACTGCCGCAGCAACTACCAAGGCGACGGCTATAACGCGCCAAAGTATCGGCTTCATATCTGCCACTCTTTTAGCCTGTCGGAGATTACATATTACGTCTTCCTGATTAAATTCGTGCAGCACGTTACGGCCGTTTGCTCATCCGTCATAGCTACTCAGGCGCTGCGCCCATTCAAAGCGGCCGCCCGACAATGTAAGTATGCTCGTCGCAATCCCGACCTCGAAACACTGTTCTATCCGTTGACTTCAATTTCATCCCGACTCGTTCAAGCAATTGAATCGAGGAGATATTTCTGCTATCCGTGACGCCGGTTATGCTTTGAATATTGCTTACTTCAATCACGATTGTTCCCTACGCGCCTCCGTAAGGGCAATGGTCAAGTGCTGCACCTTCTTTTTCAATTGATCGCGCTCTTCGGTGAGTTCAGCGACTAATTGCGTCAAACGGTGAATTTCTATCTGATCGGGCGTGGCGTCGCTTGGCGGCGGATCCAGTTCGGGCTTGGGCGGCAGCCGGGCCTCACGCACCTGCCTTGCCGCCTGGCGCAGTTCCTTCCTGCCGCCGGCGACAGCGGCTATCTGCTGCTCGCTAGGCAAGGAAGCAACCGCTGCCGCAGCATTGATAGAAATGACGCCCGACTTTACGGCGCCGACCAGTTCAGGCGCAGCCGTCTTCTGGATTTTCTCGATTTGCCCTAAGGTCGCGCTGCTCACCCTCGCGGCACGCGCAACGGCCTGCCTGGTCCACGGCGGATCGCCCTCGGACGGGACGGAGACATCAGCTCCCGCCGGCTCTGCGGACGAGCGCTCGGCTTGCGTCTGCGCCACCCGTGCCGCCACGATCTCTTTCTTGCGTAGCGCCAGCACGCCGCGTTGAAAATCCGATACGCTACGCCGCCCAAGGTGATTATCGATCATCCACAGGTGCACATCGTCCATGGATTGGAAGGTCTGATTCCGCATGGTGTTGAAAGGGATCTTGTGCTTCTGGCAGATACCGTAGCGGTTGTGTCCGTCCACCAGAAGATCGCCCCACAACACCAGCGCGTCGCGGCACCCTTCGGACAGCAGGCTGCGTTCCAGCGCAGCGAATTCCTCTTCGGTCAACGGGTCGATGTAGGCACGAAGATCTTCGTTGATGGTGATGGCGATGGTCATGGTTCAGAAGAAATAAAATGATAGCGCGGCTAGTGTACGCAACGCTGCCGTTCTACGCCACAGGGCAACCCTGCATTTTTAAGAATTGTCTGGAACGATTCGTTGCGCTGCCCCCGATTGTTCGGAACGCTCAAGCCTCCTATATTACCTACATGGCGGAACCGCCATTCTTAACCACTCTATAGGAGAACGAATCATGAAATTCACGGAATATGAGCCCCTTACGCGGGACAACGCCGTACTTCTCATTGTCGACCATCAGGTGGGGCTGTACACAGGGGTTCGTGACATCGACACGATGCAACTCAAGCACAATATCGTCGGCCTCGCGAAGGCCGCCCAAGCTCTCAAGATTCCGGTCGTCGTGACCACCACTACCGAAGGAATGTGGGGACCGATGATTCCGGAACTGCGCGACGCCCTGCCCGGCACCCAACATATCGAGCGGACGACCGTCAACGCCTGGAACGACCCGCGCGTGGTTGCCGCGGTGAAGGCAACAGGGCGCAAGAAATTGATCATTACCGGCATCTCGACCGATGTCTGCTTGGCGTTTCCCGCAATTTCCGCGCTGGCCGACGGCTACAGCACCTACGCAGTGGTCGACGCTTCCGGCAGTTTCACCAAGGAGCAGTCGGACCTCGGCGTGATGCGGATGGTGCAAGCCGGCGTCATTCCGGTCGGATATTCAAACGTGGCTGTCGAAATCCTGGGCGACAACACGGCCCCTGAAGCAAGCGCTGTGTATGGAGCATTGAGCATGCCGTTTGCGGACCTCCTCTACAACTTGAACCAGTATTTCTCGCACAAATAAACGCATATCGAACAGGAAGTTTGTGGTGCCGCCCACCGAAACGGGCGGCCCCCATTCCGAGCACTCGCAACAGCCCATTCCACTCCACCTTACCTTGCGCTCCACCTATCCACCGCTCCCATAAGGTCGAGTAATGACCTCAAGGAGATGACCGTCGGGGTCCTCGAAATACACCCCGCGGCCACCGTCGTTCCGGTTGATTTCTCCAGTGCGGTGCTTGCCAGGGTCCGCCCAATACTGCAGCCCTCGATCGCGGATGCGGGCAAAGATTTGATCGAAGTCGTCTTCGCCTATCAAGAAGGCATAATGCTGGGAGGAAATCTTGCCATCGTTCTCGTAGAAGTCGAGTGAAACGCCGTTGTTGAGATGGACTACCAGCATTGGCCCGAATCGTGTGGCGGATTGCAGGCCCAGAACTTCCGTGAAGAATGTTGCCGATTCCCGCTTGTCGCGGCACCAGACGATAGTATGGTTCAGCTGCACGCTCACGTTTCCCTCCTTTTAGCATCACGCCTGCTTAGAGATCAATAATCATCTCAAACCCGCCATATATCATCCGCTTTCCATCAAACGGCATGGATTCTGGCTTCATCATATCGGCCATCCGTGGATCCTTCATCACCTTCTGGTTGACTTCGTCGCGGTGGGCGCGCGATTCGTATACGACCCACGCGAACACAACTGTCTCATCGGCTTCAAGATTCACGCTTTGGGGAAACGAGGTAAGTTTGCCAGGTTTTACATCCTCGGCAATGCACTCGCGGAATTCCAGCGCTCCATGCTCGCGCCAGATTGCACCACATTTGGCCGCCATCTCGCGGTAGGACTCCAGATTTGCTTTGGGGAGCGGCAGCACGAAACCATCTACATAGGCCATGACATTCTCCTTGAGTAATACACATCTTTTTGGATTAGGTGCGCGTAGAAAACCGAATATTTATGGTAAATCCGTGTAGGTTTCCATTTTGCGGCACTCATATAGACAGCCCGCCTTACTGAAAAATCCATAGGGCCTGTCCTTGTTGTTCGTGATCGGTATTGAACAATTTGATGCCGAAATCGCGGCAGTTGCGCTTCAGGTTGCTGGCTTGCAGCGCCGATGGCGGATCGATGATCACGCGCTGGGCGACGCTGACATGGGCTGACCTCGGCCGCTCAGGCTGTAAAAAATGGCAGAACTTCAGCCAGCAAGGCATCGGGGGCTTCTTCAGGAATGTAGTGGCCGCAGGCCAGGGCCTTGCCGCTCAGCTTGCCGGCCAGATGCCGCCATTCTTGCAAAGGCTGGAAGCATTTCTCGACGACGCCCTGCGCGCCCCACAAGACTAGCGTTTCGCACTGTATCTTGTGGCCCCGCGCCAGATCGTGGCGCTCATGCGCCAGATCGATGCTGGCGCTGGCGCGATAGTCCTCGCAGATGCCGTGGATGGTGGCCGGATCGCTAAGGCAGCGCAGGTACTCGGCGTACGCTTGCGGGGTAAACGGCGCCAGGCCGGCGCTGCGGCCGCCTATGGTGTGCCGCAGGTATTCCTCGGGATGGCTGCCGATCAGCAGCTCCGGAAAAGGCGCCGGCCGGATCAGGAAGAACCAATGGTAATAGGCAGTGGCGAACGCCATGCTGGTCTGCTCATACATGGCCAGGGTCGGCGCGATATCCAGCAACACCAGTTTGCTGACGGCGCGCGGATGATCGAGCGCCATGCGATAGGCGACCCGGCCGCCGCGGTCATGCCCCATCAACAGGAATTGCGGATAGCCCAGTTGCGCCATCAGGTCGATCTTATCCTGCCCCATGGTGCGCTTGGAGTAATTGCTGTGATCCGCTAATCCGGCTGGTTTGCCGCTATCGCCGTAGCCGCGCAGGTCGGCCGCGATGACGGTGAAGCGGCTGGCCAGGCGCTCGGCGACCTTGTGCCAGATCACATGGGTTTGCGGATGACCGTGCAGCAACAGCAACGCCGGGCCGCTGCCGCCGCGAAGGTAGTTGATCCGGGTGCCGTTGACCTCGGCCATGCCATGTTCGAATCCAGAAAACATTTGCCGCTCTCCTGCTCTGCTGTTGATGGAGCGATTGTATAACTGACTTCGAGATTTATAATTCATCGAGATTAACTCTATTAATTCTTTAAATTCAATAATGAACGCGGTTTCGGATCTGGCTTTCTTTGCAATTCTGGTTAACGCGGCAAGTTCAGCTTTATTCAACTTCATTCAGCGTTAATCTCCTGTTTAAGCTCCACCTGCAGCAGGCAGTTCCAGTTGTCCGAATGCCCAGAGCGGCCCGATCGACAGCCTGGAAAAACTCGCCGACGTCGACACCCTGCTCTACGGGCCGATCAGCGAAACCGAGGCCGTCTGGCGCCTGCTGGGGCAGGACGATGGGCGTCACAACATAGCGATCAGCAAACTCAGATTGCAAACTGATAATCTATCCCTGCTCAAGCAAGCGGCCCTGGCCGGCATGGGCGTGTCCGGGCTGCCGCTATATGCCTGCACGGCCGAACTGGCGGCGGGCACATTAAAAGTAGTATTGCCGGAATGCCGCCCGAAAGCCGGACACCTGGTGGTGCTGTTTCCATCGCGACGCGGCATGGCGCCGGCGGTACGGGCTTTTGTGGATTTTCTGAAGGCGGAATTGCCTGGCTTGCTTGAGCATAAACAATGACATCCGCCTTTCCCGTCAAGGTGACTTTATAATCGCCCAATCAAGATTGAAGTTTGAGGGAGTTCGATTGAAAACAGTGGTGTTAGGCGGTTATGGAAATTTTGGAACACGTATTTGCCGTGCGCTGGCTGATTCTCCCGATATTGATTTAATAGTTGCCGGTCGAAATGCCGGCCGGGCAGCTACTCTTGCGGCCAAATTGGGAAATCGTGCAAATTCCATGCGTCTCGATTTGGCTGAGAGCAATTTGGCACAGACCTTACGCAGCGTTGGCGCCGAACTTGTCATCCATACAGCGGGGCCGTTTCAAGAACAGGGTTATGACGTTCCATTCGCCGTTGCTGCAGCCGACGCACACTATATCGATCTGGCAGATGGCAGAAGATTCGTATGCGACTTCCCGCAAGCCTTGGATGCAGCTTTCCGTCGTAGCGGGCGAATAGCTATCACTGGCGCCAGCACCGTACCGGCTCTTTCATCTGCTGTCGTCAACCACCTTTCCCAAGGCTGGGAAAACATGGAATCTATCGATATCTGCATAGCCCCCGCCCAGACGGCTCCGCGGGGCACAGCTACTCTGGCGGGGGTATTGAATTATTGTGGTGCGCCGATTCAGGTCTGGCGGGATGGGAATTGGGTGACTCGCTACGGCTGGAGCAATCCGGCACACATAGAATTTGCACGTCTTCGTCCACGCATTGGCGCTTTGTGCGACATTCCGGATCTTGAACTTTTCCCCGCCCATTACAAAAATGTACGTTCCGTCATGTTCCGCGCCGCGCTGGAAATCGGCCTCAGTCAGCGCGCGCTTTCAGTGCTGGCCTGGTTACGCAAGACTGGGCTTATCAGGCATCCCGAACGTTTTGCGAAGTTGCTCAATGTAACGGCAAAGGGTCTGGATTTTATGGGAACGTCGCTCGGCGGCATGGTTGTCCGTGTTCAAGGAATAGATGCCGATGGTGTACAAGTCCGCCGTGCGTGGCACATTGCTGCGGACAATGATCTCGGACCGGAAATTCCCTGCATGGCTGCAATTCTTCTGGCGCGACGCTTAGCGCGAAAAGAAATATCGGAGGTGGGCGCCTATACCAGCATGGGATGTTTGAAGTTATCAGACTTTGAACCCGAATTTTCGAAATGGGGCATGAATACCGATGCCACTGCGGAGCGCGGCAATCTTGTTTCAATGGCCGCGACATGAAACCGTCTGAGCTGCGCTTGATGCGTATGGTGCTCGCGACCATCTGGTTAGTGACGGGAGTGCTCAGTCTTTGCACAAAGCAAGATAGCTTAAACCTGCTCAGTCGGATTGGTTTGTATGGATTTGCCGCTCTTGCAGCTCTCTACCTGGCCGCAGTATTAGATATTTTACTTGGCCTGTTTACCTTGATTTGGCACGGCAAGCTGCTATGGGTAATTCAGGCTTGCCTAATCATCGCTTACACGGTCATTATTTCTGTCTGGCTCCCTGAATATCTATCGCATCCGTTTGGCCCGATACTCAAAAATCTGCCGATACTGTTGATGTTATGGCTACTACATAAGAATGCAAATCAAACGCCATGAATATTTATTTGATGCTGAAGTGGACGCATATCATGTCCAGTGTCCTGCTGGTAGGAACAGGCTTTGGCAGCGCGTTCTACCTCTATTTCATTCATCGCACTCGTAACCCCGGAGCGATAGCAGAAGTTGTTCGTTTAGTTGTACGCGCAGATTTCTGGTTCACCACACCTGCAATCTTCATTCAGCCGCTGACGGGCTACGCCATGCTTTCCTTATCTGGCTATCCGATCACTCAGAACTGGGTACTTTGGACATTTTTCTTGTACGCATTGGCAGGAGCTTGCTGGCTGCCGGTAGTCTGGCTGCAAATACAAATGTCAAAAATAGCTAGCGCTTCTGCCCGGAACAATGTGCAACTTCCCGCACATTATTGGCAATATGCGCGTTATTGGGAATGGCTCGGATACCCTGCATTTATAGCGATGCTGGTGATTTATGGATTGATGGTATTCAAACCCAGCTGATAGCGCTGCCGCAGAGAGTATCCAGGGCGCTGCGCTAGGCGACGGGGCAAATCGTTCATTGTGCAGCAACGACAGTGCCTTCAGCGGCCGCACACCATACCCCGCCCTGATTACAGTGCTTGCGACCAGACGATTGGCATAGAACGCCATTTCCTTTTCTATCCCGCCGCCTATACTTGTTCAGTAGCGACGCCGCTAACTTTGACCAACTTACCTTCAGGTGATGACTATGAGTAAGGAATTGAATCAGGAAGGCCTCGATCTTTTATTTTTCAATGCGCGCACCCACAATGCCTGGCTCGACAAGCCGGTCAGCGACGATCTCTTGCGCCGCCTCTATGACGTGATGAAATGGGGGCCGACCAGCGCCAATTGCTCGCCGGTGCGCATCCTGTTCTTGCGCACGCCGGAAGCCAAGGAGCGGTTGAGGCCGGCGCTGGCGCCGGGAAATGTCGACAAGACCATGGCGGCGCCGGTCACGGCCGTCATCGGCTACGATGGAAAATTCTTTGAGAAATTGCCAAAACTGTTTCCCCATGCCGACGCCCGCGCCTGGTTCGCCGACACTCCCGAGCTGGCCGGAGTCACTGCCAGGCGCAACGGCTCCCTGCAGGGAGCCTACTTCATGCTGGCGGCGCGCGCCCTTGGTCTGGACTGCGGGCCGATGTCCGGATTCGACCAGGCGAAAGTCGACCATGAGTTTTTCCCGGAAACCAAGCCGCTGAACTTCGAGTGCGAATACTTTCCCGATAGCCACATCAAAACCAACTTCCTTTGCAATCTGGGCTACGGCGATCCTGATGCGCTTTTCCCGCGCAGCCCGCGCCTCGATTTCGACGAGGCTTGCAAACTGCTTTGAAGCGGAATCCCGGTAAAACGCTGCGAAGCCCCTTCCGTCTGGCGCCCAGGCGGAATACCTATCCCTGTAATGCCGGCATTACCACATGTTGCACAATCTCCATCCCTTCGGGCGTGCTCCAACTGCCAGCCAGTTCTGCAATAACCTGATTCGTACTGGATAGAGTGACACCACCCTTTTCCATGCGACGCAAGGCCATGTCGTCGCCCATTGTGCTTGGTGAACCGCCGGCATCGGCGATGACCTGCACTTCATAACCGTCGCTCACCAGGCTCAGGGCAGGAAACACCGTGCACACATCGTTGGTGACGCCTGCGATGATGAGCTTATTGCGCCCTGTAGCCTTGACGGCCGCAGCGAAGTTCTCGTCGTCCATCGCGTTGACGATGCCGACACGCTTGACGCGGACGGCGAATTCGGCCGGCAGGATGGTTTCCAGCTCGCTCAGCAGCGCCCCCTGTGCGTATTCCTCCATGCTGGAGGTCAGCACGACCGGCATCTTCAGGATGCGGGCGGTCTTGGCCAGCATCAGCGCATTGCGTTTCATCTCATCGAAGGGGATGGAATGTACCCAGCTCATGGTGCCGACCTGGTGGTCGATCAACAGAAGCGCGGCGTTATCGCCAGTGAATCGTTCGTAAGCCATGATGAGACTCCTTTGTGGTCAGGTTGCAGTGGTGTGTAGCGGCGGGCCGGCAAAAAACATGACCTTGGCGCTGCCGTGAAGGGCTTGAAGCGTGATCGCATAAGGCCTGTCCCGCGCCGGAAAAACGGGGAGCTTGAGATCGTTGTGCTTGAAGTTTTGGCCGTCCGCCATCACCGTGCCGAAAATCGGCATGACGAAGGCGCAGTGGCCCGCCGCGACGCGTTGTAGTGTCGCAATGACGGACATGATGGAGGCCTCAGGCGCCTTGGGCTTCGCTCAAGGTCGGGTAATCGGTGTAGCCCTGCGCCGTGCCGCCGAAGAAAGCGTTGCGGTTAGCGTCGTTCATCGGCGCATTGGTCTTCAGGCGCTCGACGAAATCCGGGTTCGCAAGCACCATCTGGCCGTAGGCTTCCAGATCGGCCAGCCCCGAAGCCACGTCGGCCCCGATCTGGTCTCGCGGGCTGCCCGGCCGGTTCAGGATCAGCGTGCCCTTCCAGAGCTTGCGAATGGCGGTCAGCAGCGGTTCGTTGCCCTGGTGCATGATATGCAGGTAGGCCAGCCCCAGCTTGCCGAGTTCGGCAACCAGGTAGCGGTACAGATCCGGCCCTTCGGCGCCTTCGTCGATGCCCCACATCGTGGTGCCGGGCGACAGACGGATCGCCGTCCTGTCCGCGCCGATTTCCTCGGCAATCGCGGTGGCCACCTCAATGGCGAAGCGGGCGCGGTTCTCGATCGAACCGCCGTATTCGTCGGTGCGCGTATTGGCGCTCGGTGCAAGGAACTGCTGGATCAGGTAGGCGTTTGCGCCGTGGATTTCGACGCCATCGGCGCCGGCCTCGACTGCGCGGCGGGCCGCATAGCGGAAATCCTGGACGGTCTGATGCACTTCCTCGTTGGTCAGCACACGCGGCATGGGAATCTCCTGCACGCCCTTGGCCGTGAACATCCCGGTGCCCGGCGCGACGGCCGAAGGCGCGACGCCCTGGCGGTGATGCGGCGTGTTGTCAGGGTGGGACATGCGCCCGGCGTGCATGAGCTGGATGAAGATGTGGCCGCCCTTGGCATGCACGGCATCGACGGTTTTCTTCCAGCCGGCGACATGGGCGTCGGTGTAGATGCCCGGCGTGGTCAGGTAGCCCTGTCCGTCGTCCGAGGGCTGGGTGCCTTCCGTGACGATCAGGCCGGCGCTGGCGCGCTGGCTGTAATACTCGGCGGCCAGTTCTCCCGGCGTGCCGTCGAACTGGGCACGGCTGCGCGTCATCGGTGCCATTACCAGGCGGTTTTGCAGAGTGTTACGTCCAACGTGGACGGGATTGAACAGTTTGCTCATGATGGAATCCTCGAATATGGTGGATGGAAGAAAGGGCTGATGCCGCTTTTTACGAAACCGTGCCCTGGATGCCAGTCCGAGCCACCAACGCCTCGAACGGAGCCATAACTTTGATGGGCAAATTATGGCCTGCTTCTCATTTGGGATAAATATGCTAATCTGGATAACATTGATCCATTAATGAAGCAATCGATGTGGAGCTACAGAAATGGAACTACTGAACGACATGGCCTTGTTTGTCGAGGTCGTCAAAGCCAAGGGCTTTCGCAGTGCCGGAGAGGCGATCGGGATACCGAACTCGACGCTGTCGCGGCGGATCAGCGCATTGGAGAAGGCGATCGGGCTGCGCCTGCTGCACCGCACGACACGCAAGATTGAACTGACCGAAGCGGGCCAGATTTACTTCGAGCGATGCAAGCGCATCGTCGATGAAGCCCGGCTGGCGCACGAGCAGCTCGGCGAAATGCTCGCACAGCCCAGCGGCGTGCTGCGAGCCTCGTTCCCGGTGGATTTTGCCGTGACCTACCTGGCGCCCCTGATTGCCGAGTTTGCCGGCCTCTACCCTGGCCTCACCTTCGATTTCGACCTGACCCCGCGCCGGGTCGATCTGGTCAGCGAACCTTTCGACGTGGCGATCCGCATGGGGGAGCCCGAGAGCTCGCAACTGATCGCGCGCACCTTGGCCTCGTTCACGCCCTACCTCTACGCTTCGCCGGGCTACCTTGAACGATCGGGCGAACCAGGCAAGCCGGCCGACCTGGAGCGGCACGAGTGCCTGAGCATCCTGAAAGCAGGTTCGTGGACATTGCATGACGGAAATCTAAGCGGCACGGTGTCGGTGGGCGGGCGCTTCACGCTCAACAACGTCGGCATGATCCGCCGCCTGGCGACGCTCGGCATGGGCATCATCCTGATGCCAGAGGAAGTCGTCGCCGATGAACTGGCCAGCGGGAAGCTGCGTCGCATCATGCCCGAATGGCACGGCGTGCCGGTGCCGGTCTATGCCATCACCGAAACCCGTCTGCTGCCGGCAAAGACGCAGCGATTCATCGAGTTTCTACGTGAGCGTTTGGGACGGTAACGCGGGAAGCGTCGCTACGCCTTGACGGGAAAGCTTAGCTTACGATTTTGTCAGTTTTCTGTGACACCCCGTTCACCTGGCCGTTGGAAACTGACTGCCGCTTTTTTACCGTGCTTCTTGTTGCGGACGACCACCGTGCCGGCAAGCTTGTCGTGCCAGCCCTGCTTCTTCTTATCGAACGCCACCCACAGATAGCCCAGGAACAAGCCCAGGATCGACAGGTAATAACCGGCATAACGCCAGATAAATTGGCCTGTAGTCGGGATGCCGCCGGTTTTCTCATCGACAATCCGTGCGCCGATCAGCATTTTCCCAGGGCTGCTTTGCTTGGTCAGCCAAAAAACCATCACCAGAACCGCCGGCAAGATCCACTCCACCAGAAAGCCTCCCGGTCCTTTGATCAGCCGGGTATCCGACCAATACGACGATCCGTAAAACGCCAGCATCAGCGGAATCGTGAACAGCAGTACGAGCACGGTGTCGACCAGGCTGGCCACTACGCGCAGCCAAAATCCCACGTACTCAAGTTCCGGCTCTGTGATTTCCATATTTGTCCCTTTGTTGATCCATATGCAGCTTCCTTGCAGCATCTTACGATGCATCATGGCAATTTTGTCATTGCGCTGATAAAAACTCACTCGCAAAACAACTATTCCGATTGACGCTCAACGCGGCGCCGGCACGGCAGCCGGCGCATTCCACCAGCCGCCGCCCAAGGCTTGCAATAGCGCAGCGGTGTCGGAGTAACGCGCGGCCTGCGCCAGGGTGCGGTCCAGATCGGTCTGCATGCGCTGGCGCTGGGCGTCCAGCAAGCTGAGATGGCTGACGCCGCCGGCCTGATACTGACGCAGGGTGATCTCCAGGCTGCGCTCTGCGTTCTCGGCCGCCTGGGTCCTTGCCTGCAAGACTTCGGCATCGTTCTCGAGTGCGCGCAAGGTGTCCGCCACTTGTTGCAATGCTTGCAGCACAGTCTGCTGATAAGCCGCCGCGGCTGCATCGTAGGCGGCTATCGCCGAGCGCTTTTTTGCGCGCAGTTGGCCGCCATGAAACAAGGGCTGCATCAGCTTGAGGCCGATACTCCAGACGTTGAGGCTGTTGGCCAAATCGGCGATCCGCCCCTGCTCGGCGCCGACGCTGCCGGACAAGGTAAGTTGCGGATAAAGATTGGCGCTGGCTGCCCCGACCTGAGCGCTGGCCTGGTGCAGTGTTGCTTCCGCCGCCCGGATATCGGGACGCTGGCGCGCCAGTGACGACGGCAGGCTGAGCGGCAATCTGTCCGGCAGGGTCAGGCTATCCAGATCCAGCGGCTGCATCTCGGCCTGGGCCGGCGCTCTGCCGAGATAGACGGCGAGCTGATGAGTTAGCTGCGCCTGTTGCTGCTGCAGGGACGGCAGGGCTGCCGCACTTTGCGCCACCAGCGTGCGCTGGTTCTTGAGATCGCGCTCGGCGATGCCGCCTGCGGCCAGGCGCTGCTCCATGACGGCGAGTTGCTCGCGCTGCAGTTGCAGCATCTGCCCGGTGCTGACAATCTGGGCCTGCAGCGCGGCTTGCCGGATCGCCGCCGTCACGACATTGGCGGCGAGCGTCAGCCGCGCCGCCTGCAACTCGGCGGCTTGATTATCCACCTGTGCCTGCAAGCCTTCCAGCATGCGGCTGTTGGCGCCGAAGGCGTCGATGGTGTAGGAAACGTCGAGGGCGGCGTTGTATAGTGTAAACGGCCCGGCTTGCGGCACATTGGGAATGCCGAGCGCGGCAGTATCGATCCGCTGGCGTGCGCCGCTCAATCGCAAATCGGCTTGCGGATAGCGGCTGGCGCCGGTCTGGCCGCTCAAATTTTCGCTGGCCTGGCGCAAGGTAGCTTTGGCTTGTGCCAGCAACGGGCTGTTGGCCAGTGCTTCACGCACCAGCGCATCCAGTTGCTGCGAATGGAACAGCGTCCACCATTGCGCTGGAATATCCATCTCCGCATCGAAGCGCTGGGCTGCACCACCCGCACCCGTGGTGGAAACGGTTGCCGACGGTTGCACGCCAGCCGTGTATTGCTGCACGGCCGGCGCTTGCGGCGCCTGGAAATCCGGCCCTGCGGCGCAGGCGCTCAGCAAGCCGGCGATGCTCAGGTACAAGGCAGATCTGCTGTGCGAATAAGGCAACGCTGGCTTCATCACGGATGTCCTCAATCCAGCGTGCGGCGATAAAAGCGCAATGCAATTCCCATCACGATCAACGTGAACAGCATCAGCGGCCAGACATTGGGCCAGAGGTCGATCCAGCCGTTGCCTTTGAGCAGAATGCCGCGTATCAGCCGGTTGAAATAGGTCAGCGGCAGCAGGTTGCCGATGAACTGCGCCCACTTCGGCATGCCTTGAAACGGGAACATGAAACCCGACAGCAGGATGTTGGGCAGGAAATAGAACATCGTCAGTTGCATTGCCTGCAGCTGGTTTTGCGCGATCGACGACAGGGTGATGCCGACAGTCAGGCTGGCGGCGATGAACAGCAGCGCGGCCAGATAGATCGCCATCACGCTGCCGGCGAACGGCACGTGGAACATGAAACGCGCGCCGAGCAGGATGATGCTGGCCTGGAGCAGGCCGATGGCAATATACGGCATGATCTTGCCGGTCATGACTTCAACCGGCGAGACTGGCGTCGCCAGCAGGTTTTCCATGGTGCCGCGCTCGCGTTCGCGCGTCATCGACAAGCCGGTCATCATCACCATCGTCATCGACAGGATGACACCCATCAAGCCGGGCACGACGTTGTACTGGGTGACGCCTTCCGGGTTGTACAGACGTTGGACCTGCACATCGAAAGCGGGCTTGCCGCCGCCGAATCTGGCCAGCGCACCGCGCAGATCCTTGTTCGCCACCGATTGCACCAGCTGCGGCAAGGCCGCCAGCGCCATGCCGGTGGCGGTAGGATCGGTGGCGTCGGCCTCGACCAGCAGCGCCGGCCGCTCGCCGCGCAACAGGTTGCGGCTAAAGCCGGCTGGAATATTCAATACAAACAATACCTTTCCCTGCGCCAGCGCGGTGCGGCCGGCCGCTTCGTTCGGCAGTTCGGCGACGATGTTGAAATAGTCGGAGGCCTGCATGGCGGCGATGAAGGTGCGCGTGAATTCGCTGTGATCGGCGCTGATGACGGCGGTGGGCATGTGTTTCGGATCGCTGTTGATGGCAAAACCGAACAGCACCATCTGCATGACGGGAATCACCGTGATCATGCGCACCGTGACGCGGTCTCGCATCAATTGCAGGAATTCCTTGAGAACGATGCTCCACCAGCGCGAGAAAGATAAGCCAGAAAATCCCGAGAAGCGGCTCATGGCTGGTCTCCGAAATTGTCCGTTGAGCGGTTCATGATGTAGATGAAGACGTCTTCCAGGCTGGTGTCTATCAACTCCATCCGCAGATCTTGTCCCTGCGTCATCCGGCGCAGGGTTTTCTCCAGCAGCGCGGCATCCTTGCCGCACACATGCAGGGAAGTGCCGAACACCACCAGTTGATCTACTCCTGGCTGCTGGTGCAATTGCTGGGACAGGCTTACCAGCTGGTTATCGTGGACATCGCCGTTAAGGTTGTAAATACGGTTATTGTAAATACGGCTGCTGTAGACGGCCCAGGTGGTCAAGCCCTGCCCGGCCGCCACTTCGGCTGCCGTACCTTGCACCAGCAACTGACCGTAGGACAGATACGCCAGCTTGTGGCAGCGTTCGGCCTCGTCCATGTAATGGGTGCTGACCAAGACACTGATGCCATCGGCCGCCAGCCGGTGCAGCTCTTCCCAGAAATCGCGGCGCGCCGCCGGATCGACGCCGGCGGTCGGTTCGTCCAGCAGCAACAGCTCGGGCTTGTGCAGCATGCTGGCCGCCAGCGCCAGCCTTTGTTTCCAGCCGCCGGAGAGAGTGCCGGCCAGTTGCTTGGCGCGGCTGGTCAGGCCGAGCTTTTCCAGGCTCTGCTCGACCACCTCCTTGCGGTTTTTCATTTCATAGATGCGGGCGACGAAATCCAGGTTCTCGCGGATGCTGAGATCGTCCCAGTAAGAGAATTTCTGCGTCATATAGCCGACCCGGCGCTTGATCTCGCCGCTCTGTTTGATGATGTCGAAACCCATGCAGGTGCCGTGGCCGGAATCGGGCGTCAGCAAACCGCACATCATGCGGATCGAGGTAGTCTTGCCGCTGCCGTTAGGGCCGAGGAAACCGAAAATCTCGCCGCGCCGCACCTGCAACGACAGGTCTCTCACCACATGCTTGTCGCCGAAGTGCTTGTTGATGCGGTCGACATCCACCACCAGATCGCCGCCGGGTTTGTCGATGTTGCGGGTGTGGTTGTCAGTTGCGGCGGTCATGGCGACCTCACTTCGACCGGTTGCCCTGGGTGCAGCTTGAGCGCATCGGCCGGCTCCGGACGCACCTCGATCATGTAGACCAGCTTGGCGCGCGACTGATTGCTGTAGATGATCGGCGGGTTATATTCGGATTCGGTCGAGATGTAAGAAATATGCGCCGCAACGTTAGCCTGGCAGCCGTCGCAACTGAGCGTCACGGCCTGGTTCAGCTTGAGCCGGCCGAGGATGGCTTCCGGCACGAAGAAGCGGATTTTGACATTCTCCGGCGGCAGCATGCGCAATACCGGATTGCCGGCCGCCACCCATTCGCCTTCGCGGTACATGGTGTCGAACACCAGGCCGCTGCGGCTTGCGGTCACGGTCTTTTGCGCCAGTTTCCAGTCGGCCTGCTCCAGCACCGCCTGCGCCGCCGCAACCTGCGCCTGTTGCGCCCGGATCTGCGCCTCGCGGTTGGGCAGCCGGTCCACCGTCAGTTGGCTTTGCCATTGCCTGACTTGGGCAGCGGCGGTTTCGGCTGCGGCGCGTGAATCGTCGAGTTGCTGTTTAGCGATGCCGCCGCTCTGGAACTGGATCTGATCGCGGCTGAGCTGGAGCGCAGCTTTAGTGGCGGCAGCCTTGGCCTGGGCCAGTTGCGCCCGTGTGATCTCCTGTTCTTGCGGCCGCCTGCCGCTCTGGATATCGGCCAGCTGCGCCTGAGCGGCGTTCAACTGGCGTTGCGCCTGGCGCTGGGCTGCGGTTTCATCGCCCGATTCCAGCATGAACAATGGCGCGCCCGACACCACCAGCTGGCCGCGCTGGACCGACAGACGATCGAGGCGGCCCGCCTGCGAGGAAGCGACATACACGTACTCGCCTTCCACATAACCCTGCCAATCGTTGTCGTTGCTCGTGGTGCATCCTGCCAGCGCCAGGAAGTATAGAAATGCGCATAGAGATACGATCGCCAGGGCTGAGGAATGCTGCAAGCGCTTGGCAAGGCGGCGTGACATGGGAGTTTCCCTTTGTTATTCGGCGCTACGCATGGTGGCCGGCAGCGCCAGCCCATGCAGCAGCAACGCTTTGATGTGCCGTTGCAGAAGCTCCTTGTCCAGCAGCGCGGCCTTGTTCAGAGCTGGCAATAGAGGCTTGTTTTTCAAGGTGCGCGCCATCGCCAGCGGCAACATGGTCAAACCGAGTATCGAGACAAAGATCAGGCTTGGCTCCAGCCCCGGATTGATGGTTCCCGCTTGCTGGCTGCGCCCGATGTTTTGCGCGAACAAGGCCAGTTTAGCCAGCGGCACCCGCTGGACCATGCGCTCGCGCAACTGGCCGCCGTCGCTCAAGACCTCGCGCACCCATAGGGCCGGCATCCACGGCATGCTTTCCGTGGTGGCGATCATGCGCTCGACGATACCCATGATCATCTGTTCAGGAGATTCGCTGCCGCTGATCGGATCCCAGATACGGTTGACGAACAGGCATACCCGCTCGTCGACCACAGCCTCGATCAGCTGGTCTCGGTTTTTGAAATAGTAATGGACCATGGCCGAAGTCACCCCGGCCTGGCGCGCAACCGCGGCCACGGTGGTCGCCGCGATGCCTTGCGACGAGAACAATAAGGTGGCGGTATCGAGTAGTTTCTCGCGCGAATCCTGGTCTGATGCTACCGGACGTCCGCGGGTTGGCGTTGGTCGGCTCATGTAGTGACATTAATCAATGGATTAATTAATTACAAGGCCGCTTGCAAAAGAGAGTCTCTGGAGAATCTCTGCCGATGCCAAACCAACATCTTAAGAGGTATCTATAACAGATTGATTTAGAAGAAAAATAAGGAGACATTCTTCGGACCTTCGGGCTCAAGAATGCCCGTAGTGAGCATTCGTTGATCCGGCCCATAAACCGCTACGCGGTTCTTCGTGAGTAGTCAGCTATTTGAATTCAAAGCGCACATTGTCGACGACATGCAGTTTTCCCAATAGAAATTGCAAAGCCTTGCCACTTCAATTTCGTCTTTGCTTTCAGGAACACAGCCGCCGGTAATCTTGACCGGATTGCCGCCTTGTTTCGACAACTGGGGACCAGTTCATAGGCATCTCATCAATAAAGATATTCAGTTTTTAAACTATTGGGTGGCTGGACGCAGAGCCAGCTAAAGTCAACTACAACGTTCAGCCTTAGATGCCGCTACCGGCTGTAAAATCACGCCATCCGCCGTGCTTTGCAGCTCATTCAGAACCGGCACGCACATCCCGTCTTTAATATCCAACGATATCTCGTAATCTTTCCCCACTTCGGGTACAAAGGTGCCGGCGATCGTTTTGCAATAGCCGTATCTGACGCCAGGGTTGCTTTGAAAATCCAGTTTCAAGGTCAGCGGCTGATTGGCCGCAATTTTATATTCGCGGAAAAATGCCTTTGAGAAAATGCCATTCCGGGCAGATGGCTTGCCGCTGTTCGGCGTTTCGGGCATGCCGATGCTGGTGTTCGACGCAGTTCCTAAAAAGGATGAGAATGCGTCGCCCAGGCCGCCGGAGACTGTGACGCTGTCACCGCCGTAGCAGGCGCTGTTTG
>NZ_JAGQEG010000077.1 GCF_018305005.1 Collimonas silvisoli | reverse complement strand
GCAGCAGCAAGAGCCAAAGCCATAGCGAGCAAAGCAGTACAAGCGCCAAGGGCAGTAATGTTGCCGCTGGCGGCAACCTCAATATCGTGGCAACAGGCGCAGGCAAGGATAGCAACATCAATGTCATTGGTTCCAATATCACTGCGGGCAATAACGCCAAGCTGATTGCGGACAACGATATCAACCTGCAAGCGGCCAAGAGCACGTATGAGCAGCACAGCACGAATAGCTCCAGCAGCGGCAGTATCGGCGTCGGCGTCGGCACCAACGGATTCACGGTCAGCGCTAGTGCCAGCAAAGGGCGCGGCAATGCCGATGGATCGGACGTCAGTTACAGCAATACCCACGTCACCGCCGGCAACCAACTCGTCATTGCCTCCGGCGGCGACACCAATATGAAAGGTGCAACCGCCAGCGGCCAGCAGGTCATCGCCGGAGTCGGCGGCAATCTGAATATCGAAAGCCTGCAAGAGAGCAGCACCTACAATTCAACGCAAAAGAATGTCGGCGTCGGCGTCACCATCCCGATTGGCCCAGGAGCAGGCGGCGTCAACGTCAGCGGCGGCAAGAGCAAGATCGACAGCAACTTCCAAAGCGTCACTGAACAATCCGGCATCAAGGCGGGCGACGGCGGCTTTGCGATCAATGTGCAAGGCAATACCGATCTCAAGGGCGGCGTGATTGCCGGCACCGACAAGGCCGTGCAGGACGCCAAGAACAGTTTCGTCACCGGCTCACTCACCCAAAGCGATATCCAGAACAGCGCCAGTTACAGCGCCAACTCCGTCAGTGTCACCGGCGGCGTCGGCACCCAGCCAGCAGGTAATCAAGGCACCGGCGTCGGCTTCGGTCACGACAGCGGCGACGCCAGCAGCACCAGTCAAAGCGGCATCAGCGGCATAGCCGGCAACAGCGATGTCCGCACCGGCGACAAGGAAAGCGGCATCGGTAAAATCTTCGATCAAGCCAAAGTGCAAAAGGATATCGATGCACAGACGCAGATCACGCTGGCGTTCAGTCAGCAGGCGCCGAAAGCAGTCGCCACCTTTGCGGGTGGACAGGCCGCAGACCTGCGCAAGCAAGCTGAGCAAGAACCCGATCTCGACAAACGCGCCGCACTGATGGCCGACGCCAGCAAATGGGATGAAGGCGGCGTGTATCGTATCGCCTTGCATACGGCCACTGGAGCGTTGAGTGGTGGTGTCGCCGGGGCATTGGGAGCCGGTGCGACTGCCAGCGCCGCTCCGCTATTGACCGATTTGCAAAACAATGTCCGCGATGGTTTGATCAACGCCGGGGTTGATCCGGCCACAGCCAACCTGACATCACAAGCCATTGCGTTAGGGACGGCGGCGGGGATGGGGGCGCTGGCGAGTGGTGGTAGTGTTGCTGGTACGGGGATGGGATTGGCGGTTGACGCTAACAATCGGCAACTTCATCCGGATGAGAAAACATGGATCAAGAATAATGCGCAGCGTTATGCGTCCCAAAAGGGCATTTCTTACGCTCAGGCAGTACAAGAGTTGACTGCGCAGGGAGATCGTCAAGTGCAGAATGGTTCGCCCGGTGCTTGGGATCAAAACGCCAGTGCATTTTTAAGTCAGGCGCATGGCATGCTGGCCGCCGAAGGCAATAGCGGGCCGGGATATATGTTCTATGCGACGCCGGATCAGAAGGCTAATCCGAATATGTATGCTGGGTTCGGGGGGACGAATACGCCATCGGCGGCGGATCTTGCGGCGGCAATCAGTCGTGATCAGGCAATTCGACAAGGCGCGAGTGATGCGACTCTTGCCGCTGCCGGGGCTGCGGGCGCACTTGCTGGTGCGGGACCGTTGAGTGCCGGAGCGATGGATGCCTATGCGGCTTACAAGGCTGCGGCGGCGGCGTATTCGCCGGGGGCGGCTTTGGGGACGGGGATGGCGGTTGGAGGAGCCTCTTATACTGGTGGGGCGCTAGGTAGTGCGGTCTTTGATAGATTCTACGGAACGGGGCAGCCTATTGGTGCTGGCTTTGACCAACGCTTCTCTTATCTCGGACTAGGTGTAGCCATGACGGCAGGTGGTTTAACGAGTATGTACAGCACGGCAATGTTTGGTTGGGCTGGTGTGCCAAACACCTTCAAAAACTGGGCGACATTGCCGGGATTTATCATCCGCGTTAATAGCGGAGTAATCGGCAAGGCTGCAGGTGGCGCAGCTCAGGGCGCTGTCAAATCATCCCCTAATCAATAATCGGAGGTCGCTATGATTGATGGTCTTTGGCATGGAATATTTGGCGGACTATTCGGCCCTGCGATTGCGCAATGGTTGAGTCGGTTTAAGTATTGGGTGATTTTTTTAGTAGCGACTGTGGGTATGCATATTGGATTCTTTATATTAGGGTCTTATGAAAAAGGCGTTCAATTTGCGACTCAAGCGATGTTGACAAATATTTTTACCGTTGAGAGTATTTTAGCTACTGTAGGTATAGGTTTGCTCGCTGTCTTCGTAGCATTTGTAGGTTCATTGAACACTCCCAAGAAGCCAAGCGAAGACGATAAAAATAATCCATAGTATTTGTTGTTTACAAACGTAAAGTCCCATCCTCACCCAGCCGCAGCTGGATGTTGTTGGGGATCTTTTAGCCGCTAAAAAAGAACGTGCGAATGTCGGCGTTATTCTGCCGTGATCACCAAGCACCCGGCCATGACTCTGACCCTAGCGCGAGTACGTGGCAAGAACCCTGCTGCGGTGAGCCATGCGCCTTGCAAACGTATCCTTGATTTCGTACCGAGAAATTCTGGCAATTTCTCGACGAGAATCAAGCGTTCGCGATGGGTCACGAGCGATTCTGCTGCGTGTGCTGGCACAGTGAGCCGTTCTGTTATGGGGACGGTAGAACTATCTTCTGTGAATTGTTTAGGTAAAGGAGATGATTTAGGTTTGCGGATACTCGTCATTGGGAATTCCTTCCTGGTGGCAGTTGAGTCCTCCCTCTCACTGTCAAACGGGAGGGAGGCAAAAGCAGGGTTGACAGACCGGCCCACCAAGCTACCGGCAGCCCGAAGGCTCCCCACCATTGCCCCCCATAGAGCGCGCGCAACGGTGTTAGCACAAACCGCATTGCGCGGCTTGTACTCTTGATGGAAATCAGGCTGTCAAACCTGGCCCCTTCTTTTTTCAGGGACGGAGGCGACTATAAACGCTATCGGACACGATGACAATCAGTACACAGCTTAAAGAATGTTTTGACTACGTCAGCGGAAGCGCCCGATCGGCCAATCAAGCGGGCCATACTATCACCACTATCAGCGGCAATACGCAAACGGTGAGCGTGCCCGGCGCACCGATCCCGAATCTGGTGCAGCCACAACCGGACCAACCCTACCTGATCGAAACCGACCCCAAATTCACCCACTACAAAACCTTCATTTCCAGCGATTATTTATTAGGCCGCCTCTCGCTCGATCCGCAGAAAGTGCAAAAGCGCCTGGGCGATGGGTTCTATGAACAGAAGCTGATCAACGACCAGATCGCTGAACTCACCGGCAAACGTTTCCTGGACGGCTACGCCAGCAACGAAGCCCAGTACAAGGCCTTGATGGAAGCCGGCGTTGCCAGCGCGGCGCAGTTCCAGCTCACGCCCGGGATTGCCTTGAGCGCAGCGCAGATGGCGGCGCTGACATCCGATATCGTCTGGCTGGTCGAACAAGAGGTGACGCTGCCCGATGGCAGCCGCACGAAAGTGCTGGCGCCGGTAGTCTATCTGAGCCGCGCCAGCGCAGAAGACATCGCCCCCACCGGCGCGCTGATCTCCGGCAAGGATATCGATCTGACCATCAACGGCAACCTGCACAACGGCGGCACGCTGCAAGCCTCCAACAAGCTGATTGTGCAAGCCAACGATATCGCCAACACCGGCGATATCCGCAGCACCGGCAAGGATGGCAGCACTATTCTTGTCGCGCAAAACGACATCCTTAACAATGGCGGCAGTATCGCCGGCCACCGTGTCGGCATCCTGGCCGGGCGCGATGTGGCGATGAGTACCGCCGCCAGCTCTGTCACTGGTGTCCACGGCACGAATACGACATTGGGACGGGTTGCCAGCGTCACCGCCGATCAGTTATCGGTGCAAGCCGGGCGCGACCTCAATCTGGCCGCGACCGCCATCAACACGACTGGCGATGCGGCATTGGCAGCGGGCCGTGACCTCAATTTGACGGCAGTCAACACTCAAAGCAGCTACAACGCCACCTATGACAACGACAATCACCTGTATCAAACACAGACGCAAGTCAACGGCAGCGCCATCAACGCCCGCGGCAAGCTGGCCCTGATCGCCGGCCAGGATATCAACGCCGCCGCAGCCTACGCCAATGCCGGCGGCCAGTTGGTGGCCGCCGCCGGGCGCGATGTCCATATCGGCACGGCCCAGCAAACCGGCAGCGTCGATCAGGCGACTTACTTCACCTCCAAAGGCATGCTGTCGTCATCGAGCGACCGTTCGCAAACCAACGTCAACACCAGGACCGCCGTCGGCAGCACCTTGTCGGGCGACAGCATGATCATTCAGGCCGGGCGGGATATTGGCGTCACCGGCAGCAATATCGTTGCCACCAACGATGTCGATCTGTACGCCAAGAACAACGTCACCATCAGCACTGCGCAAAACACCAGCGACAGCAGCTATCGTCTCGAAGAAAAGACCTCCGGCATGTTCAGCAGCGGCGGCGTGGGCGTGACCATCGGATCGAAGAATCAACAAACCGCCCAGACCAGCCAGCAGACCACGCAGACCGGCAGCACCATCGGCAGCACCGACGGCAATATCCGCGTCAGCGCCGGCAACGCCTATACCCAGACCGGCAGCGATGTGATTGCGCCCAAGGGCGATATCGGCATCGCCGCCAAATCCGTTGATATCACCGCCGCCACCGAAACCATGCACGCGACGCAAGACAGCAAGTTCAAGCAAAGCGGCGTCACCGTGGCGGTGACCAATCCAGTGATCTCGGCGGTGCAGACCGCGCAGCAGATGAATCGGGCGGCGAGCCAGACCAGCGATGGCCGGATGCAGGTGCTGGCTGGGGCGGTTACTGCGCTGTCCACCTACAACGCCGTCGACGCCGTGTCCAAAAATCCCGGAGCCGCCGGCGGCGTCAATGTCAGCGTCAGCCTGGGCAGCAGCAAGAGCCAAAGCCATAGCGAGCAAAGCAGTACAAGCGCCAAGGGCAGTAATGTTGCCGCTGGCGGCAACCTCAATATCGTGGCAACAGGCGCAGGCAAGGATAGCAACATCAATGTCATCGGCTCCAACATCAGCGCAGGTAACAACGCCGCTCTCAGAGCCGATGGCGACATCAACTTGCAGGCCGCGCAGAACACCTATGAGCAACACAGCAGCAACAGTTCCAGCAGCGCCTCGGTTGGCGTCGGCTACGGCACGACCACCGGTTTCACCGTCAATGCCAGCGCCAGCCAGGGTAAAGGCCGTGCCGATGGATCGGACGTCAGTTACACAAACACCCATGTCAACGCCGGCAACCAACTGGTCATTGCCTCCGGCGGCGACACCAACCTCAAAGGCGCCACCGCCAGCAGCCAGCAAGTCATCGCCGCAGTCGGCGGCAACCTGAATATCGAGAGTTTGCAAGACACCAGCACCTACGACTCCAAACAGCAAAACGTCGGCGTCGGCGTCACCATCCCAATCGGCCCCGGTGCAGGCGGCATCAACGTCAGCGGCGGAAAGAGCAAGATCGACAGCAACTTCCAAAGCGTGACCGAGCAATCCGGCATCAAGGTGGGCGACGGCGGTTTCGATATCACAGTCAAAGGCAATACCGATCTCAAGGGGGCAGTGATTGCCAGCACCGATAAGGCTGTGCAGGACGCCAAGAACAGCTTCGTCACAGATTCATTAACCCAAAGCGATATCCAGAACAGCGCCAGTTACAGCGCCAACTCCGTCAGCGTCACTGGCGGTGTTGGCACCCAGCCGGCAGGTAATCAAGGCACCGGCATCGGCTTCGGTCACGACAGCGGCAACGCCAGCAGCACCAGCCAAAGCGGCATCAGCGGCATTGCCGGTAATAGCGATGTCCGCACCGGCGACAAGGAAAGCGGCGTCGGTAAAATCTTCGATCAAGCCAAAGTGCAAAAGGATATCGATGCACAAACGCAGATCACGCTGGCGTTCAGTCAGCAAGCACCGAAGGCCATCGGCACATTCGCAGATAGCCGGGCCAATGCGTTAAAAGAGCAAGCCAGAACAGAACCCGATCCCGACAAGCAAGCCGCGCTCCTGGCTGACGCCAAGGAATGGGAAGAAAACGGTAAATGGCGTATCGCCTTGCATAGCGCCGCCGGAGCCTTGAGCGGCGGTGTTGCCGGCGCATTGGGTGCGGGTGCAACCGCCAGCGCTGCAACACTACTGACAGACCTGCAAAATAATATCCGCGACGGTTTGATCAACGCCGGGGTCGATCCGGCTACCGCAAATTTGACATCGCAAGCGATTGCGATGGGAACGGCAGCCGGCATGGGCGCATTGGCGAGCGGTGGCAGTGCTGCTGGCGCGGGGATGGGGTTGGCGGTCGACTCGAATAATAGACGGCTTCATCCGACAGAAACGCAGATGATCAAAGACAATGCGGCTCGTTTTGCGAAAAAAATATACGGCACTGACAATCCAACGCAAGACCAAATTACCGCTGCCACAGCGATGCTGGCCAACACAGCACAAAATCTGGTGGATTACAACTTTGGTTATGATGTGCCTTATTTCAAACAGGCAGAAGATTTCCTGCATGTGCTGCAATCGGAATATGCGGCACAGTCGTCTAATCTATCCATCGGGAATGGACAGTATTTGTTTTACGCCACCAATGAGCAAAAGAATCAGCCGTGGCTTAACAGCAGTGGCGTGGACAAAGAAATTGCCGGTGTGATTGTTAAAGCGCCGATCAAGCAAGCGGAAACCACAGGTATCAACGCTATCAAGCGCGACCCGGCGACCAGCCTGCCATTGGATGATGAAGGACGTTATAGCCAGCAATATGTCATCGATGGCAAAACCTATTCAGCAAAATATTTCCCGTGCCCCCGAGCGTCGGCGGGTTGCGGTGGGCAGAATATGGATATGTCTGATCCACAGACGGCGGCTTATATCAAGGCATTGGACAAGAAAGTGTTTGATGACATTGGGAAGGGAGCAACGTTAGTTGCCATAGCTAATCCGCTCGGGGCGTTGGGGGCTGCAGCTGGCTTTATGGGTCAAGCGTCATCTATTGCATCTGGCATGGTGAATGATAGCGTTGGCCAAGCCACAATTAAAGAACTCGGGCAAGCCGGCGCTCAAAAATACCTTGAAGCTGTTTTTGGGTTACCAGCAGCTGCGGCAGTACGTATCACTGCAATTATCGATTTAGCTGGTGGCTGGGCTGCGTTCGTTGGCCGAGCCAATGCGGAATTTGTGGAGAAAGGAAAATGAAAATTTTTAGTTCTAAAAACAAACGACTTCTATTTTCACTACTTATTCTTGGCGCAATTTTTCGAATTTTTTATATATATTTTACGAAAGATTGGAAGAATTCATTATGGATCGGAATATGTTTCATATTGCCAATTTGGATTACATATGCCTTTCTGTATGACAAAGATATGTATGGACCATATGGCTGGAATAATGGCGAGAATCAGATTGGCAGAACAATCATTACTATTTTAACTTGGGGAATATATTTCTTATTGGTATTCAAAGACTTGAATTTCTCTTGAAGCCTCGTGGAGTTTGGCAAGCATTTATAGATCGTTTAAAAGAACAAGCGGATGATTTATTTGGAGACAAAAAATGAGATCTCAAAAAATTTTGGCATTTATTTCTTACATAGTTCCCCTTGCTGCTTGCATTAAATTTCTGATGCTATTTCTTTCCCGAGCATATACAGAATTATTATTCTGGATTATTGGAACAGCGTGGGTCGTATGGTTAATTTTTTCTTTTCGTTTTAATAAAAATTTACCTGGTGTAGGTCCTTTTAACTATGGTGATGGGAAGAATCAGGAAGCACGAAGTATCTTTACAATAGCAGTTATCACAGCTTTCTTTTTAGCTGTATTTTTTTCTTGAGTACAAATTTTCATTGGCGCAGACCTGCGAAATTTGCAAATAGCCGGGCCAGTGCGTTGAAAGAGCAAGCCAGAACAAAAACCGATCCCGATATGTCATCAATGGCAAAACTTATGCCGAATCTGGTGCTGCCGAACAGCCAGTTGTTTACGGTGCAGTCACAACCGGACCAACCCTACCTGATCGAAACCGACCCCAAATTCACCAACTACAAAACCTTCATTTCCAGCGATTATTTATTAGGCCGCCTTTCGCTCGATCCGCAGAAAGTGCAAAAGCGCCTGGGCGATGGGTTCTATGAACAGAAGCTGATCAACGATCAGATCGCCCAGCTGACCGGCAAACGCTTCCTGGACGGCTACGCCAGCAACGAAGCCCAGTACAAGGCATTGATGGAAGCCGGCGTTGCCAGTGCGGCGCAATTCCAGCTCACCCCCGGGATTGCCTTGAGCGCAGCGCAGATGGCGGCGCTGACATCCGATATCGTCTGGCTGGTCGAACAAGAGGTGACGCTGCCCGACGGCAGCCGCACGAAAGTGCTGGCGCCGGTAGTCTATCTGAGCCGCGCCAGCACAGAAGACATCGCCCCCACCGGCGCGCTGATCTCTGGCAAGGATATCGATCTGACCATCAACGGCAACCTGCACAACGGCGGCACGCTGCAGGCATCGAACAAGCTGATTGTGCAAGCCAACGATATCGCCAACAGCGGCGATATCCGCAGCACCGGCAAGGATGGCAGCACTATTCTTGTCGCGCAAAACGACATCCTTAACAATGGCGGCAGTATCTCCGGCCACCGTGTCGGCATCCTGGCCGGGCGCGATGTGGCGATGAGTACCGCCGCCAGCTCTGTCACTGGTGTCCACGGCACGAATACGACATTGGGACGGGTTGCCAGCGTCACCGCCGATCAGTTATCGGTGCAAGCCGGGCGCGACCTCAATCTGGCCGCAACCGCCATCAACACGACTGGCGATGCGGCATTGGCAGCGGGCCGTGACCTCAATTTGACGGCAGTCAACACTCAAAGCAGCTACAACGCCACCTATGACAACGACAATCACCTGTATCAAACACAGACGCAAGTCAACGGCAGCGCCATCAACGCCCGCGGCAAGCTGGCCCTGATCGCCGGCCAGGATATCAACGCCGCAGCAGCCTACGCCAATGCCGGCGGCCAGTTGGTGGCCGCCGCCGGGCGCGATGTCCATATCGGCACGGCCCAGCAAACCGGCAGCGTCGATCAAGCGACTTACTTCACCTCCAAAGGCATGCTGTCGTCATCGAGCGACCGTTCGCAAACCAATGCCAATACCAGCGCTGCCATCGGCAGCACCTTGTCGGGCGACTCCGTGATCGTCCAGGCCGGGCGCGATATTGGTGTCACCGGCAGCAATATCGTTGCGACCAATGATGTTGACCTGCATGCCAAAAATAACGTCACCATCAGCAGCGCGCAAAACACCAGCGACAGCAGCTATCGTTTCGAAGAAAAGACCTCCGGTGTGTTCAGCAGCGGCGGCGTCGGTTTCACTGCCGGTAAAAAGGAACAACAGAATACGCAAACCAGCCAGCAGACCACGCAGACCGGCAGCATCATCGGCAGCACTGACGGCAATATCCGCATCAGCGCCGGCAACGCCTATACCCAGACCGGCAGCGATGTGATTGCGCCCAAGGGCGATATCGACATCCTCGCGCAGAAAGTGGACATCAACGCCGCCACCGAGACCATGCACGCCACGCAGGACAGCAAGTTCAAGCAAAGCGGCGTGACGGTGGCGGTGACCAATCCAGTGATCTCGGCGGTGCAGACCGGGCAGCAGATGGGCCGGGCGGCGAGCCAGACCGGCGATGGCCGGATGCAGGTGCTGGCCGGTGCTGTTACTGCCTTGTCCACCTACAACGCCGTCGACGCTGTGTCCAAAAATCAAAGCACAGCAGGCGGCGTCAATGTCAGCGTCAGTCTCGGCTCCAGCAAGAGCCAAAGCCATAGCGAGCAAAGCAGCACAAACGCCAAGGGCAGCAATGTCGCGGCGGGTGGCAACCTCAATATCGTGGCAACAGGCGGCGGCAAGGACAGTAACATCAATGTCATCGGCTCCAACATCAGCGCCGGCAATAACGCCAAGCTGATTGCGGACAATGATATCAATCTGCAAGCGGCCAAGAGCACGTATGAGCAGCACAGCAGCAACAGTTCCAGCAGCGCTTCGGTTGGCGTCGGCTTCGGCACGAGCACCGGCTTTAGCGTCAACGCCAGCGCCAGCAAAGGGCGCGGCAATGCCGATGGCTCGGACGTCAGTTACAGCAATACCCACGTCAGCGCCGGAAATCAACTTCTTGTGGCCTCCGGTGGCGATACCAATCTGATCGGGGCGGTCGCCAGCGGCAAACAAGTGATGGCCGATGTCGGCGGCAACCTCAACATCGAGAGTCTGCAAGACACCAGCACCTATAATTCCAAACAAAATAACGCTGGCGTCGGCGTCAGTATCCCGATCGGCCCAGGCATCGGCAGTGTGAGCGGCAACATCAGCAAGAGCAAGATCGACAGCAATTATCAAAGCGTCACTGAGCAATCCGGCATCAAGGCGGGCGACGGCGGCTTTGATATCACAGTCAAAGGCAATACCGATCTCAAGGGAGCAGTGATTGCCAGCACCGACAAGGCCGTGCAAGACGCCAAGAATAGTTTGACGACAGGCACCCTGACCCAAAGCGATATCCAGAACAAAGCCGAGTACAAGGGCGAAAGCATGGCTGTCGGCGGCGGCTACAGCTTTGGTGGCGGCGACAGCGGCGTCGGCAAGGATCAGAAAGGCGATGCGCAATCAGGCCCTGCGCAAGTACCGGGCACGACCTTGCCAAGCGAAGGCGGCGTTTCCATGAACGTGCCGATTGCCATGAGCGCGAGCGGCAGCGCCAGCAGCACCACTGCCAGTGGCGTCAGTGGCGCTACCGTCAAAATTACCGATGACGCCAAACAACAGGAGTTGACCGGCAAGGACGCTGCCTCGACCATCGCCGGCATCAATACAGACGTCGCCAGCGACAAGGACGGCAGCAATACAATCAAGCCGATCTTTAATTTGCAAGAGATTCAAGCAGGGTTCGAGATCACCAAAGCGCTTGGTAATGAAGTGGGTACTTTTATCAACAACAAGATGCAGGAAGCTGACGCCAAGAAGAAAGCCGCCAATGATCCCAACAGTAATTTAACGCCGGATCAACGCAAACAACTGCTGAGCGATGCGCAAGCCATAGAAAAAGATTGGGGCGCGAATGGCACGTATCGGCAGATTGCTACCGCGTTGACTGCAGCGGCCAGCGGCAATGTCACCGGCGGCGGAGCGCAGTTCGTCCAAGCCGGAGTGGTCAATTATGTGCAGCAGCAAGGCGCCGGCTATATTGGTAAGCTGGTTGCCGATGGCGCGCTGAAAGAAGGTTCGCCGGAACATGCCGCGCTACATGCGATTGTCGCCTGCGCAGGCGCGGCGGCGAGTAGCCAAAGTTGTGGCGCGGGAGCGATGGGCGCGGCAACCTCAAGTCTATTGACCAATCTGTTTGCCGATAACAATCCAAACGAAACCAATGCGCAAAAAGAGGCCAAGGGTAATTTGGTGAACAGCCTGGTGGCCGGACTGGCGACGATGACGGGAGCGAACGGAGCGACGGCGACCAATGCTGCAACGGTGGCTGTGGATAATAATTGGCTGTCGCCAAAATTGCAGATAACAAAAGCCATCGCGAAACGTGACTGTGATAACGGAAATCAAAAAGCATGCGGTTACGTCGACGATTTAAACAAATTTGACGTCAGCACGAAAAAGCAGTTGGATCAACTGGTAGATGCTTGCAGCAAAGGTGCTGCCGACGCGTGCGCGCAGGCCAAGCAGGTTCTCTCGACAAGAATGGAGTTAGCTAAAGAAGAAATACAGTCTTGCTCCGATGGTGCATATAGCTGTCACGGGATGTACCTGCCAAGTGCACGGGAGGTGGCGGAGGCATTGGAAAAATTACCAGGGGCTGGAAGTGGGGCGACGACACCGACGATGGATCCTGTGACTGCGGTGGTATTGCTTCGGATGGGTCTTTCTGCGCCGTATGTCGGGGCAGGAACAACTTCTGTTGCTGTAGCATCTGAAGGAGCTAATCAGTATCTTTATGGAGATGGGACATTTAACTACGAGCGCATGATGAATGCTGGGCTTATTTCTTGGGGATCAGCCGGTATCGGCAGCGCATTAAATAGCTTAGGCTCGGTCGCTGCACTTGGCGGCGCCACCAATGCTGCAATAACTGCTTATAACAATAGCCAAACCGGCAGTAATGACTCCATTGCATGGAGTGCGTTAACAGGAGCGGTATTCTCTGCTGGCGGCAAAATCGTCGGTGATACGGGTGGTCATTATTTAAATGGGGCTATGAATTACACACAAAAACTCGATCCTAAAGTTGCTGCTCTTTTGCAACGGCCAGGAGGCGCTTTCGTTCCTACTGCCAATCAGAGCAATCTTCCTTGGATTTTTAGAAATATGGGGAATACGTGGTTACCCGGCACTTCAGCCGTTGTTCCGTCCATTCCTGCCAATGCGTCAGGAGAGAAAAAATGAGAGGGGAATGGAAAATGTTTTTGCTGAAATTGTATACCTCGAAGACTTGGGGAAATGGAAATTATCCAGGGAGAATTATTGGCCCTTTAATGATGTTCGACGTTCTTTGGGTTGGTACAACGATTTATAAGATTTTTTATCAAAATAAAGAATGGAAGAATAGTTACCTTATTTTTTTATGCGTGATTAACGGATTTTTTGTAGGGATGTTCACATTACTAACTATTCATTCAATTTTTAAAGAGAAAAAGCAGAAGGAATTCTGGGAGCTAACAAAAAAATCTCTTCTGATTTCGCGAAAAAAATGAGATTGGAATGGAAGATGTTTTGGCTAGGTATATCAATGCCAGCGGCCAGTTGGTGGCCGCCGCCGGGCGCGATGTCCATATCGGCACGGCCCAGCAAACCGGCAGCGTCGATCAAGCGACTTACTTCACCTCCAAAGGCATGCTGTCGTCATCGAGCGACCGTTCGCAAACCAACGTCAGCACCAGCACCGCTGTCGGCAGCACCTTGTCGGGCGACAGCTTGATCATTCAGGCCGGGCGGGATATTGGCGTCACCGGCAGCAATATCGTTGCGACCAACGATGTCGATCTGCACGCCAAGAACAACGTCACCATCAGCAGCGCGCAAAACACCAGCGACAGCAGGTATCGTCTCGAAGAAAAGACTTCCGGCATGTTCAGCAGCGGCGGCGTGGGCGTGACCATCGGATCGAAGAATCAACAAACCGCCCAGACCAGCCAGCAGACCACGCAGACCGGCAGCACCATCGGCAGCACCGACGGCAATATCCGCGTCAGCGCCGGCAACGCCTATACCCAGACCGGCAGCGACGTGATTGCGCCCAAGGGCGATATCGGCATCGCCGCCAAATCCGTTGATATCACCGCCGCCACCGAAACCATGAGCGCGACGCAGGACAGTAAGTTCAAGCAAAGCGGCGTGACGGTGGCAGTGACCAATCCAGTGATCTCGGCGGTGCAGACCGGGCAGCAGATGGGACGGGCGGCGAGCCAGACCAGCGATGGCCGGATGCAGGTGCTGGCCGGGGCGGTTACTGCCCTGTCCACCTACAACGCCGTTGACGCTGTGTCCAAAAATCAAAGCACAGCAGGCGGCGTCAACGTCAGCGTCAGTCTTGGCTCCAGCAAGAGCCAAAGCCATAGCGAGCAAAGCAGTACAAGCGCCAAAGGCAGTAATGTCGCGGCGGGTGGCAATCTCAATATCGTGGCAACAGGCGGCGGCAAGGACAGTAACATCAATGTCATCGGCTCCAACATCAGCGCCGGCAATAACGCCAAGCTGATTGCGGACAACGATATCAATCTGCAAGCGGCCAAGAGCACGTATGAGCAGCACAGCAGCAACAGTTCCAGCAGCGCTTCGGTTGGCGTCGGCTTCGGCACGACTACCGGCTTTAGCGTCAACGCCAGCGCCAGCCAGGGCAGAGGCAAGGCGGACGGCTCGGATGTCAGTTACAGCAATACCCATGTCACCGCCGGCAATCAACTCGTCATTGCCTCCGGCGGCGACACCAATATGAAGGGTGCAACCGCCAGCGGCCAGCAGGTCATCGCCGGAGTCGGCGGCAGTCTGAATATCGAAAGCCTGCAAGACAGCAGCACCTACAATTCAACGCAAAAGAATGTCGGCGTCGGCGTCACCATCCCGATCGGTGCGGGGGCAGGCGGCATCAACGTCAGCGGCGGCAAGAGCAAGATCGACAGCAACTTTCAAAGCGTTACCGAGCAATCCGGCATCAAGGCGGGCGACGGCGGCTTTGCGATCAATGTGCAAGGCAATACCGATCTCAAGGGGGCGGTGATTGCCAGCACCGATAAGGCCGTGCAGGACGCCAAGAACAGTTTCGTCACCGGCTCACTCACCCAAAGCGATATCCAGAACAGCGCCAGTTACAGCGCCAATTCCGTCAGCGTCACCGGCGGCGTTGGCACCCAGCCGGCCGGTAATCAAGGCACCGGTATCGGCTTCGGTCACGACAGCGGCGACGCCAGCAGCACCAGCCAAAGCGGCATCAGCGGCATTGCCGGCAACAGCGATGTCCGCACCGGCGACAAGGAAAGCGGCATCGCGCCGATCTTCGACGCCAACAAAGTGCAACGGGATATTGATGCGCAAACACAAATCACGCTGGCGTTCAGTCAGCAAGCACCGAAGGCTATCGGCACATTCGCAGATAGCCGGGCCAATGCGTTAAAAGAGCAAGCCAGAACAGAATCCGATCCCGACAAGCAAGCCGCGCTTCTGGCCGACGCCAAGGACTGGGGAGAAAACGGTAAATGGCGTATCGCCTTGCATAGCGCCGCCGGAGCCTTGAGCGGCGGTGTTGCCGGCGCATTGGGTGCAGGCGCAACCGCCAGCGCTGCAACACTGCTGACAGACCTGCAAAATAATATCCGCGACGGTTTGATCAACGCCGGGGTCGATCCGGCTACCGCAAATTTGACATCGCAAGCGATTGCGATGGGAACGGCGGCGGGCATGGGCGCATTGGCGAGCGGTGGCAGTGCTGCTGGCGCGGGGATGGGATTGGCGGTCGACTCGAATAATAGACGGCTTCATCCGACAGAAACGCAGATGATTAAAGACAATGCGGCTCGTTTTGCGAAAAAAATATACAGCACTGACAATCCAACGCAAGACCAAATTACCGCTGCTACAGCAATGCTGGCCAACACAGCGCAAAATCTGGTGGATTACAACTTTGGTTATGATGTGCCTTATTTCAAGCAGGCAGAGGATTTCCTGCACGTGCTGCAATCGGAATATGCGGCACAGTCACCTAATCTATCCATCGGGAATGGACAGTATTTGTTTTACGCCACCAATGAGCAAAAGAATCAGCCGTGGCTTAACAGCAGTGGCGTGGACAAAGAAATTGCCGGTGTGATTGTTAAAGCGCCGATCAAGCAAGCGGAAACCACTGGCATCAACACTATCAAGCGCGACCCGGCAACCAGCCTGCCATTGGATGATGAAGGACGTTATAGCCAGCAATATGTCATCGATGGCAAAACCTATTCAGCAAAATATTTCCCATGCCCCCGGGCGTCGGCGGGTTGCGGTGGGCAGAATATGGATATGTCTGATCCACAGACGGCCGCATATATGAAGGCGCTGGATAAGAAGATATTTGATGATATTAATAAAGGGGCTACGTATGCGGGTATTGCTAATCCAGTAGGGGCTATAGGTTTAATGGCGGGTATTTTGGGAACTATCGCTAGTGTTGGATCCGGCTATGTGGATGGAAAAACCGGGAATGTCGTAGCAAAAGAGGCGATGCAAAAAGCAGCACAACAATACTTGCAAAATGTCTACGGTATGGGTGAAGCGGTTGCCAGTCGTGTTGTTTCGCTTGTTGATTTAGGTGGCGGATGGCAAGCGTTTGTCGATCGGACGCAGCAGCAAGCCAAAGATATGTTTAGGAGTGAGAAATGAGCCGTCTTCATGCAATGCGATTGTTGCTCGTCCTAGTAGGAGTTGCTTTCGTAGTTAAGGGAACACATTTTTTTATGCATCAGCAATATGACCAATTGCTATTTTTATGTTGTGGAGTCGCTTGGGTCATATGGATTGCAAATGCGGTATTTAAAAATTGGAATTTACCGGCCCCTTTCGCTTATAACCAAGGCGCCAATCAGATTGGTCGGATTGCATATTGCGTTGTTGTAGTGGGAGTATTTTTCTTTTTGATTTTTTCTTGAGAAAGTACGACGATCTAAAAAAATTACTTAAGTCGGAAAGATTTCCTCTTTGGAGCCCAGCTATTAATGAGGCTGCCGAAGCAATGAAAAATTCGTCGCAGATGCAGCAATTAAATCAGGAAAAAAATGAGATGGGAATGGAAGATGTTTTGGCTAGGCTCCTAAATATTCGGCGTTCATGCAAACAATCAGCAAATGCATCCAGATGAGACATGGATCAAAAATAATGCGGAACAGTTTTTCGTCTTCCACATTGAGTTACCCGAATCGCAATTTCACCTAAAGAAAAGAGTAATCCCCAATGAAGAAAATAAAATCCTTTTTGTTCCCAATGTTTCTATCCCTGTTTCTCCTCGGCTGCGCCACTGCACCGCCCCATCTCGCACAAAAGCAAGCCAATCGGTCCGCAATTGAAGCAACTCAGCGCATCGAAATTTTCTATCATCCCGATCAGGATTATCCCGTGCTCGACGCCGGGGGATCGAGCTATGCCGGCCTGTCGGGCTTGCTGGGGCCCATTGGCATGATTGCGGGATTGGGAGCGCACGCTGCCAGCAAGACTACGATGGTTGATCGCGCCCGCAGCCGTAGCGCTGATTTCACGAAGGCCGTGCATGACGCTTCCGGTACGCATGACTTTACAGAACAATTCGCTCAAAACCTGGCGGAGCAACTTCGCTTAACCGGGCGGGAAGTTAAGCTGACCAAGATTGAGCGTCCGACGGGTGATGCAGTGTTATCCAAGAGCAAGGCTAGGGATATGATGTTTACGCCTGGTTATACGGCACTTGTATTGCGTACTTCAAAGAGCTATGTGGCAGAAAGCGCTACCAGTAGTTATCGGCCGGTCGTCATTGTGGAGTTCGCTCTTATGAGCGGCCCTCAGCAGCCGTTAATTGAGAGCCGCCTGTCGAACATACTTAGTAAGCCAACCTATATCACCTACAGCGGTCTTTTAGACGACGCCAAGCAGGCGGCAGATGCGCTGGACAACGGGTTGCTGGCGCTAGTGCCTCAAGTTCAACGTGTGGTTTTTGACATGAACGAACTTTCCAGCCGATGACTGCAAAGCCTCAACGACATGGCCATGGGCGGTGCGCTGGACGCCGATAACAATGTCATCGGCAACGCTGTCAGTATCCTCAACGCCTCCGCCACCATCGACGCCGGCGGCGCGCTGACGCTGCACACCGCCGCATTGACAAACCGCAACGATCATTTCAGCACCGAGTTGCAGATAGATGCGACTAAAACCAAGCGCGTCATCGAATACAGCCCCGTGAGCGCGCCCGGTGTCTGGTTCGCAGCGGATCAAGTCACCTGGGGCGATAGCGGCGACGGCGGGATTGTGCTGATCCTGCCCGGCAACTGGCGCAACGAGCGGTTTCACAAACGGGATTACACCCAGATTGTCCAGCAAAGCGTAGTCAAGACCAGCGACCCCGGCAAGATCACCTCGGGCGGCAACATGGTTCTGTCCGGCACGGTCACCAACGACAAGAGCACCATCATTGCCGGCGGCAGCATCACCGGCCAAAGCGGCATCTGCGGCATTGCCGGCAACAGCGATGTCCACACCGGTGACAAGGAAAGCGGCGTCGGTAAAGTCTTCGATCAAGCCAAAGTGCAAAAGGATATGGTTGATTTAAGGCGCTGTCACAATTGGGTATGCCCCAAGCTCTTTTGCCTTTTTCAAAAACGCCTTATCAAACGTCTTGAATCCGTTTTCTTTCGCGCTCATAGCTAAGTGCAACGCGTCGCCAAAATCCATGCCGCCCTCATACCAGTGCAATGCATAAGCGAGCACGTCAAGGTTTTGCGGCCTGAAGTTCTCCAACCCACAAAGCAGGCGAATCGATTTGACGATCTCAACTGGCTCGCAATCACAAGACTCCAGCACCCAGACGAGTTCCAAAAAAACTGTAATCGGGGCCGTGCACGGTTCTGAACCATGTAGCAATTTTTCGGCACTGTCCGCCTGAGCTGGCGAATCATTCAGCAGGTAACGGGCGAGAATATTAGTGTCGAGCGCGATCATTGGGGCGCGGCCTTACTTGCTTGCTTCATCTTGGGCCTTCAGCCGCGCTTTGATGCTGGCCTTGATATCATTATCATCGGGCAATTTGCGCCCCCGCTTGGCTAAAAAACCTCGCACTTCCCTCGCGGTTGCCTTTGGGAACAACGTTTTCGGCGTCAGAGTCAACCCGGTTGCAGTCATGCTGATTACAAATTCAGTCCCTGGTGGCAAATGAAGATCATCCCTCATCGCTTTTGGGATAACAATTTGGCCTTTGCTGGATAATTTGACGGTTTCCATGTTACGCCTGGTCGGTGGTAAGTCTTCACATCTTACCGCAAGTGCCCAATGGGCACTTGCCCGAAGCGAGCGTAACAGTCAAAAACCTTTCTTGCGGCACGGATCGCGTCAACAATACTGTGCATCTGCATTACTTTAGCGGTAGTCGCTTTCGGATGGTCTGCCTGGATACGTTGAATCGCCACTTGGTGGCGACTCAGTAATCGGTCGGAAAACTCAGAAAGAGTTAGTCGCGTTCCTTGCTTTAATCCCCATCTCCCGCAACGCATCCCCAATCGCATGCACCGCCTGTCGCATTTCTTCCGCGCCAATCGCTCCGATGCAACCCACACGAAAAGTCTCAGCCTGGGTCAGCTTGCCCGGGTAGAGAATGAAACCTTTATTACGCACCCGGTTGTAAAAATCCTTGAACTCATAATTAGCGCTGTTCGGCGCATGCATGGTGACGATGATCGGGGCCTGGATTTTTGCCGGTAAAAACTGAATCAGCCCCAATTCGCGCATGCCCGCCATCAGGGTGTCGTAGTTCTTGCTGTAGCGCGCCAGTCTTGCCGGTTGGCCGCCTTCTGCAAAAAATTGGTTCAAGGCCTGGTGGAAGGCAACCACGATATGCGTCGGCGGCGTGAAGCGCCATTGCGTGGTTTTTTCCATATACATCCATTGATCGTGCAGATCTAGCGACAGCGATCTTGAATTGCCGGCGCATTTCTCCAATACGCTCTTGCGGGCAATCACAAAACCCATGCCTGGCGGCCCTTCGATGCATTTTCCGCTGGCCGCGATCAGGGCATCGAAACTGATCTTGGCGGCGTCGATTTCCAATGCGCCAAAGGAGCTCATGGCATCGATGATCAGGCTCTTCTTGTGCTGCGCCACCACCTCGGCGATTTCTTGCAACGGGTTCAGGATGCCGGTGCTGGTTTCGCAATGGATCACGCCGACATGGGTGATGCTGCGGTCGCTGCTCAGCATGCGCTCGACATCGGCAGCCGTAGTTGGCACGTCCTCGGCGGTTTCAAAAACAGAGACTTGGCGCCCCATCATCTCGACGATCTTCGCCATGCGCTTGCCGTAGGCGCCGTTGATGAGCACCAGCATGTGGCCGTTGCGCGGCAACAGCGTGTTGATCGCCGCTTCTATCGAAAATGTGCCGCTGCCTTGCATCGGCACGCACGCATGGCTCTCGTGGGCGTTGGCGATATCCAGCAATTGTTTGCGCACCTTGCCGGTGATGGCGTTGAATGACGCATCCCATGAACCCCAATCCTGCAGCATGGCGCTCTTGGTAGCGAGCGAGGTGGTGAGTGGTCCGGGTGTCAGAAGAATCGGGCCGCGATTTTGCAGGCTCATGGTATTTCCTTTGCGCGCAGGATGTGTGCAAATTGCTGTTTCATTGTCGTCTCCTCAGATGTTGGGCAAGTCGTCCTGCCGTGATGCCGCCAATATTGAAATCCGGTCAATCTGTTGCGGGGATCTGTTTTCTGCTGCTTTTTATTGCATCATGTTTTATGTATTTTGTTGACAATCTACACTCTGTTAAATTAAAGTGCAATCACCAACTCGAAAAAAAGATCCGCCATGACTACCAATCGCACCATGAACGCCATCGCCCTGGTCCAGAAAAACTCGCTGCCTTCGCTAGTGCAGAAAGAGCTGGAACGCATGATCCTCACCGGCGACCTGGTCGCCGGCGACAAACTCAATGAAGTGTCGCTGGCCGAGATGCTGGGTGTTTCACGCGGCCCGGTGCGCGAGGCGTTTCGTGCGCTGGAAGAGGCGGGGCTGGTGCAGCAGGAGAAAAACTGCGGTGTTTTCGTGCGCCAGATTTCGGTTGAGGAGGCCGATGAAATTTACGAGGTGCGGGCGGCGCTGGATGAGCTGATCGGCCGCAAGCTGGCCGCCACCATCAAGCCGGCCCAGGTGCAGGAGCTGCGCACTTTGCTGGACAAGATGGATGGCATGGTGACCTTGGGCGATGTTGATGGCTACTTGAAATTGAATTTGAATTTCCACGATTTGCTGGTGCAATTCACCGCTAACAAAAAACTGTTGCACACCTATCGCCGCCTGGTTAACGAACTCAATCTGTTCCGCCGCTCGGCGCTGGCGCAAAAAGGCAGCTTGCCCATTTCGACCAGCGAACATCACAAGATCGTCGACGCCATCGCCAGTGGTGACTCGCAAGCTGCCGGCGACGTCATGCGCGAGCACGCAGTGGCCGGACGTAACCGCATGCATAAGGCGCAAGCCAAGGCTGCTGCCGCCGCAGCCAACTAACTGATCGACGCACAGCGAAAGTAAGCCATGCCCAATGCCAAAACCCTTAACGTCAATGGTCGTAGCTATCAATCGATGCAACAGCCGCTGGTGGTGGTATGCGTTGATGGCTGTGAACAGGAATACATCAATCAGGCGATACAAGCCGGCGTCGCGCCATTCCTGAAGAAAATGGTGGAGCAGGGCACGGTGCTGAGCGCGGATTGCGTGGTGCCGAGTTTTACCAATCCGAATAATCTGTCGATCGTGACTGGCGTGCCGCCGGCTGTGCATGGCATCTGCGGCAATTATTTCTATGACCTGGAAACCAGGCAGGAAGTCATGATGAACGACGCCAAATATCTGCGCGCCGCCACCATCCTGGCGAGCTTCGCCGATGCAGGCGCCAAGGTTGCGGTAGTGACCGCCAAGGACAAGCTGCGCGGCCTGCTCGGCCACAAGATGCGCGGCATCTGCTTCTCGGCAGAGAAAGCCGATCAGGCCACGCTGGAACACAACGGCATAGATAATTTATTGGAACTGGTCGGCATGCCGCTGCCATCGGTGTATAGCGCCGAGCTGTCCGAATTCGTGTTCGCCGCCGGGGTCAAATTGCTGGCCAGCGAACGGCCGGACCTGATGTATCTGTCGACCACTGACTATATCCAGCACAAATATGCGCCCGGCACGCCCGGCGCCAACGCCTTCTACGCGATGATGGATCATTACCTGACCCAGCTCGATGCCTTGGGCGCCGTGATCGGCCTGACCGCCGATCACGGCATGAACGCCAAGACCGACAGCGCCGGCAACGCCAACGTAATCTATCTGCAGGATGTGCTGGACGCCAAAATCGGCGTCGAGAAAACCCGTGTCATCTTGCCGATTACCGATCCCTACGTAGTGCATCATGGCGCGCTCGGTTCTTACGCTACCGTCTATCTGGGCGCTGCCGCCGATGTTGCCGATGTCGCTGACAAGATCCGCGCCATTCCCGGCATCGAACTGGTGCTGACACGCGCGCAGGCGGCGCAACGTTTCGAATTGCCGCCGGATCGCATCGGCGATCTGGTGGTGGTCAGCGAACGCCTGACGGTGATCGGCACTTCTGCCAGCCGTCACGATCTGTCCGAACTGAAAGTGCCGTTGCGTTCGCACGGCGGTATTTCCGAGCAGAGAGTACCGTTGATGTTCAACCGTAAATTGAGCGCCATCCCGGCCGGTCACAGGCTGCGTAATTTCGACGTTTTTTATCTGGCGATGAATCACACCCGATAACTACACGCAATAGATTTCCAAGTTCCGCAAATCAGACCCGAGGATATGATGCTGACCGAACTGAGCAAGCTCAAGCAGGGCGAACCCTTGCATCAAGACATGCGGATAGCGGGCAAGCTGGTTGGCAACCCGCGCCGCATAGAAATTCGCAATCCCTTCAATGGCGCGCTGGTCGGTTCGGTGCCGAAAGCCACGGTCGAAGATATCCGCCATGCCTTCCAGGTTGCGTGTGCGTTCCGTTCGCCGCTGACACGCTACGAACGATCACGCATCATGCTGCGCACCTCGGAGCTGTTGCGCACCAACACCGATGCGATTTCCGATTTGATCACGGCTGAAGCCGGCTTGTGCAAGAAAGACAGCCTGTATGAAGTCGGCCGCGCCTGCGATGTATTCGTGTTTGCCGCCAACCAGGCGCTGGTGGATGACGGCCAGGTGTTTTCCTGCGACCTGACGCCGCATGGCAAACAGCGCAAGGTCTACACCTTGAAAGAACCGTTGCTGGGCGCAATCTCGGCGATCACCCCGTTCAATCACCCGCTCAATCAAGTCGCCCACAAAGTCGCGCCTTCCATCGCCACCAATAACCGGATGGTGCTCAAGCCAACTGAAAAGACACCGCTGTCGGCTCTGCTGCTGGCAGACATTTTGTACGAAGCCGGTTTGCCGCCGGAAATGTTCTCGGTCGTCACCGGCGATCCTGGCGAAATCGCCGACGAGATGCTGACCAATCCCGATGTCGATCTGGTGACGTTTACCGGCGGCGTGCCGATCGGTAAATACATCGCTGGTAAAGCGGTATATAAACGCCAGATTCTCGAACTGGGCGGCAACGATCCGATCATCGTGATGGAAGACGCCGATCTGGAAGAAGCGGCAACGCTGGCGGTTTCCGGGTCGTATAAAAATTCCGGCCAACGCTGTACCGCGATCAAGCGCATGATCGTGCATCAAGCCGTGGCTGATGAATTTGTCGAACTTCTGGTGAGCAAAACCAAGGCCATCAAATATGGCGATCCGATGGATCCGCATAACGACATGGGTACCGTGATCGATGCGCGTTCTGCCGCCGCCTTCGAAGCGAAAGTCAACGATGCCCAGCAGCACGGCGCCAAGCTCCTGTTCGGCAATCTGCGCGACGGCGCGCTGTATTCGCCAACCGTGCTCGATCATGTGCCGGCCGATTGCCAACTGGTCGCCGAGGAAACCTTCGGCCCGGTATCGCCGGTGATCCGCTGCACCGACATTGCCGACGCCATCCGCATCTCGAATTCGACGCCCTACGGCTTATCGTCGTCGGTATGCACCAACCGTCTCGACTACATCACCCGCTTCGTGCGCGAACTGCAGGTCGGCAGCATCAATGTGCGCGAAGTCCCCGGTTATCGGCTGGAGCTGACGCCGTTCGGCGGCATCAAGGATTCCGGCCTGGGTTACAAGGAAGGCGTGCAAGAGGCGATGAAGAGCTTCTGCAATACCAAAACTTATTCTCTGCCTTGGAACTGAGTTGGAGCTGAATCTATGCTGACTATCCCGCAAATCTGCGAACTGTTCGAACGCGGCGGCCATCAGATGTACAGCGGCGAGCCGGTCAACCAGCTCGAACATGCGCTGCAATCGGCCACCCTGGCAGAGCAGGCCGGAGTGCAGCCGGAACTGATCTGCGCCGCTTTACTGCACGATCTCGGGCATTTGCTGAATCCGCAGGGCGAGACGCCATCGGCACGCGGCGTCGACGATACCCACCAATATTTTGCGATACCGTATCTGCGCGGCCTGTTTAGCCCCGCGGTGCTGGAGCCGATTCGTCTGCACGTCGACGCCAAGCGCTACTTGTGCGCTACGGATGCTGCTTATTGGGGGCGTTTGTCGGAGGATTCCAAACGCAGCCTGGAATTGCAGGGCGGGGTGTTTTCCACCGCCGACGCCGCGCAGTTCATCGCCCGTCCTTATGCCGCCGATGCGGTCAGCTTGCGCCAGTGGGATGACCAGGCCAAGGTGGCAGGAATGGCGACTCCCGATTTGCTGCATTTTTCCACGCTGATGTCTGCTTGCGCCTTAGTCACTGCGTAATTATTGTTCAGTCATTGCTCGTCTAGGATCGATAGCCCATGCGCCCATTCTGGCTGGAAGATGCATTATTCGCCGACGGTGAGCTGGCCCCCGCGCTGCAAGGCCGGCACAAGGCTGACGTCGGCATTGTCGGCGGCGGCTTTACCGGTTTGTGGACCGCGATCCAACTCAAGCAGCAAAATCCGGCGCTGGACATTGCCGTCATCGAAAGCGATTTGTGCGGCGCTGGCGCCAGCGGCCGCAATGGTGGCTGCCTGCTGACCTGGTCCACCAAATTCTTCACCTTGCGCCGCCTATTCGGCGAAACTGAAGCCGTGCGCCTGGTCAAAGCCTCGGAGGCGGTAGTCGATCACATCGGCAATTTTTGCCGCGAGCATAAGGTAGCCGCCGAATTCCGCCAGCACGGCACTCTGTATACGGCCACTACTAAGGCGCAACTGGGTGTGCTGGATCCGGTGCTGGAAGAGCTGCAGCGGCAGGGCATCAGTTCCTACCAGCCGTTGCCGGACGCCGAAGTGCAACAGCGCTCCGGTTCGGCGCGTAATCTCGCCGGTGTGTTTTCGCCGATGGCAGCGACCGTGCATCCCGGCAAGCTGGTGCGCGGTCTGCGCCGCGTGGCGCTAGAAATGGGCATACGGATTTATGAAAGAACGCCGATGTTGTCGTTCACACCCGGATCCACGGTGACGCTGCAAACACCTGCCGGCAGTCTGCAAGTCGGCAAGATGGTGCTGGCGATCAACGCCTGGATGGCAAGCCGTTTCCCGCAATTCGAACGGACCTTGGCGGTGGTCTCCAGCGATATGGTGATCACGGAAAAATGCCCTGAACTGCTGCAGCAGATTGGTTTGAGCGATGGCGTATCGGTACTGGATTCGCGCACTTTCGTGTTCTATTACCGGACTACCGAAGACGGCCGCCTGATGCTGGGCAAGGGCGGCAATACTTTCGCCTGGCGCGGCCGCATCCTGCCGGTATTCGACCAGCGTTCACCCTATGAGCAGCAGCTCAAGCGCAGCCTGCACGAATTTTTCCCGGCGCTGTCCGGTGTGCCGATCACCGCCAGCTGGAACGGCCCATCCGATCGCTCGGTGACCGGCTTACCGTTCTTCGGGCGGCTCGATGACATGCCGAACGTGTTTTACGGCTTTGGTTATTCCGGCAACGGCGTCGGCCCCAGCTACATGGGCGGGCAATTGTTGTCATCGCTGGTGCTGGGTCTCGATAATGCATGGAGCCGCAGCCCGCTGGCAGCCGGCCCGCGCGGCCAGTTCCCGCCGGAGCCGCTGCGTTATATCGGCTCGCTGGTGGTGCGCGATGCGATCCGGCGCAAGGAACTGGCGGAAGACCAGGATCGCAAGCCTTGGTTGCTGGACCAGATGTTGAGCAAACTGGCGAATGCGGCGGGCAAGGCTGATAAGGCTTAGTTGTTCGAACGGCATGTAACGCCGGTTGAGGCCGGTGGCAAACATCGAATAGATTATTTGGCAAGCCAAACAAGCCTCGGCAAACAAGCTTGCCACCATGACTAACACCACGCATTTCGGTTACAAAACCGTCTCCGAGGACGATAAAGTCCACAAAGTTGCCGAAGTTTTCCACTCGGTCGCCCCCAAATACGATGTCATGAACGATTTGATGTCGGCCGGTTTGCATCGGGTCTGGAAAATTTTCACCATCGCCCAGGCAGCGATCCGCCCTGGCTTCAAGGTATTGGATATCGCCGGCGGCACCGGCGACCTGGCCAAGGCGTTTGCCAAGCGCGCCGGGCCTAGCGGCGAAGTCTGGTTGACCGATATCAATGAGTCGATGCTGCGGGTTGGCCGCGACCGTCTCTTGAATAATGGCCTGTCCATCCCCACCTTACTATGCGATGCGGAGAAATTGCCGTTTCCGGACAATTATTTCGACCGGGTATCGGTGGCGTTCGGTTTGCGCAACATGACGCACAAAGACGCAGCGCTGGCGGAAATGCGGCGCGTGTTGAAGCCGGGCGGCAAGTTGCTGGTGCTGGAGTTTTCGAAAGTCTGGGAGCCGCTGAAAAAGCCCTACGACGTTTACTCGTTTTCCGTATTGCCGTGGCTGGGCAAGAAAATTGCCAATGATTCTGAAAGCTACCGTTACCTGGCTGAGTCGATCCGCATGCATCCCGATCAGGACACCCTGAAGCAGATGATGACGGACGCCGGTCTGGAGCGGGTTGAGTATTTCAATTTAACTGCCGGTGTGGCGGCCTTGCATACCGGCATAAAACTGTAGGAGCTCGCATGAAGAAATTTTTGCTGGTGTTGCTGATGGTCGCAAGCACCTTGTCGTTGACACTATCGAATGCCGATGCGCGTCGCCTGGGCGGCGGCGGTTCGTTCGGCAAGCAGTCGTCCGGAATTTCGCGCCAGGCGCCAAGCCAGCCGACACAGAATTTCGGCAATGCCAACCAGGCCAAGCCGGCAGCACCTGCCGCTGCGCCGCAGGCGATTCCACCCAAACCGGCCAGCCCCTGGAAGGGCATCCTGGGCGGCGCTTTGTTAGGCCTGGGCCTGGGCGCCTTGATGTCGCACTTCGGCATGGGCGGCGCCTTCGGTTCTTTCCTGCTGATGGCCTTGCTGGCGGTGGCGGTGATTTTTGTGGTGCGCTTGCTGATGCGTAAGAACAGCAGTGCGCCGACGCCTGCCGCTTATTCCGGCGCTAATTCTCCTGCCGCCAGTTTTGACAACAGCCCTTCCGGTTTTACGCCGGAAATCGGCTCGCGCATCAGCAGCGGCCCGTCGTTCCAGCCGTCGGCATCGCAGGCAGATCCGGCTGCGGCCGCGCACAGCGCGCCTTGGGGCATTCCAGCCGATTTCGATGTGCCGGGTTTCGTGCGCAGCGCCAAAACCTATTTCATCCGCCTGCAAGCGGCTTGGGATAAGGCCGATATCAACGATATCCGCGAATTCACCACGCCGGAAATGTTCGGCGAACTGCGTTTGCAACTGCAAGAGCGCGGCGCATCGCCCAATAATACCGATGTGGTGCAGCTGGATGGCGAGTTGATGGGCATCGAAACCGTCGGCAGCGACTATCTGGCCAGCGTCAAATTCACCGGCCTGATCAAGGAAATGCCGGAAGCATCGGCAGAGCCGTTCACTGAAGTCTGGAATTTGTCCAAACCGCAATCGGG
>NZ_JAGQEG010000076.1 GCF_018305005.1 Collimonas silvisoli | reverse complement strand
TTGCGGGAGAGTTTGGGCAGGGTGATTTCGTCCACTTCCCCCCGGTAGGAATTACCGCTATCGAACAAAATAAAATCTTTTAACTTTTTAGGCATACCCATGGTGTGGTCTGTTCTTTCTCTGTAAAAGGTTAGGCGATGACGGCGGCGGCGAACTCGGCCAGGTAGCGGTCGGTGATGCGTTGTTGGAAAACGAGGTTTTCCAGGGGCGGCACTGGCGTATAGTCGTAATCGATGGCCAGCTTGCCGTACTTCAGATTTTCTTTGCTGTTGTACTCAGGATCGAACCAGGCGCTGCCGCCCAGCAAATAGCCGCCCCGGATCAGGTCGCGGAACTTGGCGTTGATGCTCTCGATCATGTCCTTGACCAGCGACGGATGCATGGGGACATCGTTATAAGCCATGTGTGCTTCGGCCATGGTGTCGGCCACGATCTGGGCGGTGCGCGTGTAGTTCTCGAAATAGAAATAGCCGCCGGCCTCGCAGGTGCGCGAACCCCAGAAGCGGAAGCCGTTGCTGTTGACCAGCGTGGTGACTCCCTGGCTGTTCAGGTAGCTGGCATCGGTGGCGGGATCTTGCAGATCCCAGAACACGTCCGCCGAGATGCCGGTCGGACCGTTGACCACCATATTCGACAGGGTTTTATGCCAGCCGACTTCTTCATCGAGCTTGGCGCGCAGACCCAGCGCATAGGCAGACGCCGCCATCGTAGTCTCGGCATTGGTGGCCGTATCCCAGTTCACAAAGTCCGGCCAGAGCAGCATCAGCTCACGCTGTCCGAAATCCTTGCGGTAGGCGACCGCTTCTTCCTTGGTCAAACAGCCATGCGCGGACGCGTACACAAAGCTGCGCATCTGCTGTGCGACGCTCACCAGAGCGTTCGTCACCGGCTTGGTGTCCAGGCCAGGGGCGCCCAGAATCCTCGGTTTCACACCGAGCCGGGCCTGGGCCGCCAGCAGCGCTTTGATCCCGGTGTATTTGCCAGAGGCGGTGGTGGTGCCTATGACGTTGGACGTGGTTTCGGCTTCGTCCTTGCCTTCGGCCACGCGCACCACAATCGTGAACGGCTTAGTCTGGGCGCCGATGGACTCCAGAGAGCGCCGTAGCGTCCCCTTGGTGCCGGCCCTGCCAAGCTCCGCAATCACGTTGGTCAGCAGGACCGGCGTGTCAAGCGGGAATGCGGCCGGGTTGGCATCCTCGGCGGTGGCGATCAGGCCGATGACGGCGGTGCTGACGGTACGGATCGGGCGGGTGCCCTCGTTAATTTCAATGACGCGCACGCCATGGTGGTAATCAGTTGCCAATGTGGTCTCCTGTTGATTGGGTGAATAATTAAAGAGCTGCTGCGTCGGGCGCGACCGGCCAGGTGATGGCGTGCGGATAGCCGGCCTGGTCCGGGAGGCGGTTCAAGGCAACGCGGTATTTTTTCCAGGCCAGCAACAAGGCGACATCGGCGTCGCTGGCGTCGTCCACGTCGACACGGTCCTGGTATTTGGTTACCTCGCCATTTGCACGGCGCAGCTCGTTGGACATGCGCTCCTGTGCCGCTGCCAGGAATTCGGCATCGGTAGGAAAATAATCCGGCACGCCATCCGCTGCGCGGGCCGCGCATTCGGCATGGATAGCCCGGCCATGTGCTTCCACATCATCGGGGCAGGCCAGGAAGGCGATATAACCGTCCCGGTGCAGGAATTTGACTGCGCATTCGAAGCCGACCGCCACACGGACGATATCTTTGATGTCGGCATACGCAAACGGATCGATGATCGCCGGCAGCTCTTGTTCGGTGATTTCTGTTTTTATGATCTTTGCCATTACGCTACCCTTTGCCATAACGCTGTTCGTGTCCAAGTACCCCCATCACCACCCGACCCGTAGTCATAGGCATAACCGCGTAACTCCCATGCGCCGGCAGCCTCGGGAGAGGTGTGATTCTTGTTCAAGATGTAGCCGCCGATGCAGTGGTTCTGTAGTCCCTGGCCGGTCAATTGCGTGGCGTACGTGGCAGTGCCGGCATTGCTCGCATAATTGGCGCTGTTGGCGTAGTTGACGCTGAAGTTGGCCGGGTTGTAGACATTGACGTCATCCGGTGTATTTCCGCCCAACATCCATACGGGTTGGCCGCCGATACCATTCCAATTTAAGTTGATGCGCTGTCGCCCAAAAACGACCGTCCCCATATCCGTGGCATCGACCGTGACCTTCACCCCGCTGCCATTGCTCCAACCGATTTTGACGACATTGGGCAATTGCCCGACGCCTGTGCCTTGCTGCACCGGTGTGTAGCCGAGTGCGTCTTGCTTGGCGGCGGGATTGAAATTTCCCGCATGCCACAATTTGTACGCATTCGCTCCCATCGAATAGCCGCCGACGGAAAGGTCGTTATTGGCATCCAATCCGAAATGCACGGCGAACGCGCCAGGGCGGTGGAACGTCATGTAGGCATGGTCGGCTTTATCCTTACTCATCACTTCGATGGTCGGTCTGCCTGGGCCATCGCTGCCAATGGCGCCAATCGAGCCGGAGACTTGCAATTGGCCTGAGACACTGCCGCCGGTGAGGGGAAGATAATTCTTTAACAGGGCGTTGCCGCGTTCAATCGTCAAGTATTCCCGGTGCGGATCCGCTTCGGCCTTGTGATCGGCAATCACCTGCACCATGGCCGGTTTCAAACCGGCCGGCGTGACCGCCCGCGTAGCGTCTTTCCCGGCTTTGGTTTCCTCGACAGTGGCCAACTCGACCACGCCCTGGCGATCCACGGTAGCCGGTGGATTCGTGAAATTGGTGTCGCCGAACGTCAGCGACGTGGCGGCAAGCGTGGTGAACACGGTGTCGGCGGCCAGCAGCATCATCGATTGTGTCGATTTTTGCAGGATGGGATCCGGCTGGCTGTAGACACCCAGCAGCACGCCGTTGCTCAGCCAGTAGCCGATGCCGCGCACGGTATAGGTATCTGTGCCGTCGTCGCGGATGGTGACGTGGATCGTATCCGGAGCAACCACTTCGCCGGAAATAGTTGATAACCGCTTGATCTCGCCGGGTAAGGTGGTTGCATCCTCATTGGCGATAAAGACGGCCGCAGTAACGCCGATCTCGGCAATCTTGAGCGGCGCGGTGCCATTGTGTTCGGCATTGACCAGGGCGGCGCGACCGGCCTTGGTGATAATGATTTGGAGTCCAGGCATATTTTTAATTTGCTTCTGTCAGATTCAAACGGGCATAGATCACAGGACGCACGGCGGTCACGACGGCAATGGCGGCTTGCGTCTCGATACCCTGGGTAAACGTAAAGTGGCTACGGATCGATTTCGTACGGTGCACCTCGGCGATCACATCATCGACAAATGCCGCGGTCGCGGACTGGCCGCCGGCGCCGGATAAGGTCAGCACCAACTCGAAGGTGTACGGCTCGCCCATCGGCGTTATTTGCCACCACTCGCGCAGCAGAATGGCGCCACCAAAGGCGGCCACCACGTCCTTGACCGCCTTGGCGGTGCCCTTCTGGCGGTGGATCTTCATGGCGTTGCGCACGCGGGCGCGCCGTACCTCTTCCGTCCAGTAAGGTTTCCAGCTGTCGACCGACCAATGCCACGCAAGCCAGGGCAGCAGATCGATGTCGATGGTGTCGGGGTTATGCAGTGTGCGTAGCGGGACCGGCACATCGGAAATCCGGGCCGTGACCGTTTCCAGCGCCCGTTCCATGGGCGTGGAATTCGGTGGCAAGAGGGATTTCATCTTCTTGCTCACGCGTTACCCCAGATGCCGGCATAGTCGATGTGTACGTCATCGCAGTAATACGCCACCAGCTTCGAGATCTCCGGATCCTCGGTCGGCGTCAACAGGATGACGCGTTCCACACCCGCGACGTGTACCGCTGCGTCAATGCCGGAATGGGTCGGCACACGCCCCAACTGGTGCGCGTCTTTGATGTATTTCTGCATGCGCTTGTTTGCTTCACCCAGAACGACGGTCGGATCCGGCCCCGTAAAGCTGTAGAGCTTGGCGTGTACCTGGTAGCGGACGATGTGCGCAGCGCGCACCTGTACGTAATCGGTCAGCGGGCGCACGCCATCTTCCAGCAAGCGGGCCGCAACGATGTCCAGCAGCTCTTGCGAGGGCGTGCCGTCGCCTTCATGCGACAGGATGGTGACCACCACATACCCAGGCGCCGGACTGGTCGCGGTCGCATTGCGCACGCGTCCGTCCGCGCTCAGAGCGTGGAAAATATAGGCGCCTTCCGGGCCGGCGACGGACATGCCTTGCGGCGCCAGCTGGATACGGCGGCGGTAATCGTCATCCACCTCCATGACGGCAGCGATCCCCTTGTCGGGATCCGCCGGCCAGATCTGCAGGCGTGGCACGTCCATGTTGGCGCCGATGTGATCCAGGTCGGTGTCCATGGCATAGGCCAGCATCAGGGCGCGGGCCGCTTCATTGATGTGCTGGCGCAGTTTCAGCTCGCGGTAGGCGCTCAGTTGCACCACCTTGATGGCGGGATCCGATTCCGTCAGCTGATCCAGATCGACGCCTTGCGCTTCCAGGTCGACCAGGTGCGCGGCCAGGATGGTCTCGTAGTCCAGCGGCTCGATGACATTCGGCGCCGGCAGTTGCGACAGGTCGATAGCGGCGCTCATAAAGCGGCTCCAGAACCAACAGGCACATCCAATTGGACGCTCTGCTCGTTGGTGACGCCGTCCAGGATCAGCGTCGCCTGTCCATCAGCGCCGCGTTGCAACTGCACGCCGGTCAAGGCAATGCGGCGCTCCCAGCGCAAGACAGCGTAGGCGGTGGCGGCATAGATGCGCAGCACGGTAGCGCCGTTCAAGGGCTGATCGATCAGTTCCGGAACTTCGGAACCATAGTCGCGGCGCATGACGCGGCTGCCAATAGGCGTGGTCAGAATATCCGCCAGCGATTGACGGATGTGAGCAAGGCGGGACATGGCGCGACCAGTATGGGCGTTCATCATTTCGGCGCACCCGATTCATCGTCACCCTTCTTCACGCCGACGTGCGGATGCTTTACTAAGCTGATGCCGGCAGCGATCACGTCGACCGTAGCGCGCATGATTCCCTGAATCATCGCCGCCGGGCCGCCTTCCTTGCCGGCTTGGACATTCATGCCGGCATTCAAGGCCGACATGCCGTTGACGGTCAGGTTCTGGTTGACGACCAGATTTTTTTGCACCAGCAGGTTGCCGGTGCATTCCGTATCTTCGGCGTTCGAGGTGACTTTGCCAGGCGCAGCGGTGACGCTGGTGCCGTCCGGCAGCGTTGCGCTCAAGGTGTGGCTGTCGCGGTTGTATTGGATCACGGCGCCATCGGCGTAGCGGATGGTGTGATGGGCCGGGTTGGTAGACGGCGATGTGTATTTGTCGGAATAGATCGCCGGCAGGATTGCGGCATTGGCGAAATCCCCCTCGGGCGACAGCACAATGACCTGTTCGCCCACGGAAGGCGGGAACCAGGTCTGGGCATCGCCGGCACGCAAGGTGATCCAGGGGCGCCATGTGGTGGTGTTGTTACCCACGCGAACACGCACGCGCTGGGTGTCGTGATTGATGTCGGCAATGGTGCCGAATCGGATCAGATTCAGGATTAAACGCAGCAAGTCGGATTGGTCAGCAGTCATGCGATGCATGTTGCCGGGTTGCGGCAATCGCTGCACCTGGTAACGGGTTGATATGTGGCATACCAACTGCTGGGGGATGTTTTATGACGAGAGGGCGTAATACAGTGCCGGTCTGGAAAAAGAACGCGGCGACGCAATCAGTGCGGGGAACACTGATCACGCCACCGTGCCAGCAGAATACAGCTGCGAGCAAAGCCAAGGCCGCGCCACCTGTACAGGTGAGGCGAAGGCTACCATATTCGCGCAGGTATACCCAAATGCAGGACATCCGTTGTGGGAGTTGTTCCCGAAAACTCGGACAAGGTGAATACATCACCCTGTCCATCAAATGCCCGCGCTGCGGGACATTGAATCATTTGAGGGCCAAGCGCCCCGATCCAGAGCGCCTGCGAGCGCCACACGCTGGAGTTAGTCAAAGTGGAAGTTAATAAGCTGTACCAGGGCGATTGTTTACCCTTTCTGGAATCGTTGCCGAGTGAAAGCGTCGACGCATTGATTACCGATCCGCCGTATGCCAGCGGCGGTTTGCATATCGGCGCGCGGCAAGCCAGCACCACTAGCAAGTACATGCAGACCAGCACAAAACGGGGTTTCCATGACTTCGCGGGCGATCACCGCGATCAGCGTTCGCATTTACGCTGGTCCATGATGTGGCTGTCGGAGTGCTGGCGCATATTAAAACCGGGCGCGCCGGTGTGCCTGTTTAGCGACTGGCGGCAATTGCCGACCACCACCGACGCGCTGCAAGCTGCTGGGTTCTCTTGGCGTGGCATTGCTGTCTGGGATAAAACCGAAGGCACACGGCCAGTGGTCGGACGATTCCGGGCGCAGTGCGAATATATCGTTTGGGGCAGCAAGGGCAATATGCCGCTGGACCGTGGGGTCGGTGTCCTGCCGGGTGCCATTCGACAGGTCGTCAAGACGGCGGACAAGCATCACATCACCGGCAAGCCCGTGGAGGTCATGCGGCAGGTCAATCGGATTTGCGTGCCGTCGGGGATTATTCTCGACCCGTTCGCCGGATCTGGGTCGACTCTGGTGGCGGCAGAAATGGACGGCTATCAATGGATCGGCTGCGAACTATCGCCGCACTATCGGGACGTGGCTAATGCCAGATTGCAGGCGCTGAAACCAGCACACGCTGCGGCAGTGAGTCACGAATCAACGCTTGATCGGTAGCGCTAAAGCCGAGTAAAGGCCGAGCCGGGTAGTGATACTCCGGCTTTTTTTTTGCGACGTGTACGGTCCGCCAGGTGCCTGCAAAGAGCTGGTCATAACCAACTGAGATACGGACGTGGTGACGCAGCTTTTCTAGCTCTAGCTAAGAAAGGAAATAACGATTCAATATTTCCTGCTGGAAACTATGTTAATTTAACGCAATTAACTTTTGTGATCGGAGAATCTTCAATGACAAAATTGATTACAGCTGCAAGCGCTTGGATATTGCCGTCGATTGGGTTGTTTTTTGGGCTTATCGTTTTCAGTTATGGCTTGCCGATGTTGCCCATTCATGGAACTTTATTATGGGAGCTCGTCTTCTGGGGTATGGGTGCGGCCATGATTGCTTACGTGCTTGTAGTGGAAAAAAGGCCACTATCGTCTATCGGAATACATTCGCCGAAATGGAGCACTTTATGGCTCGGTATGGGCGGCGCTGTTCTCATGACCGTTGGCACGCTCGTTATTTTTGCAGTTGTTTTCCCTCTGCTTGGACTCAATACCAATGAAAAGGTGGCCGGGAAAATCGTCAGTGATCCACTTTGGGTTCAGACGTTGATTTTTGCCAGAGCTGGCATTGTGGAAGAAATTATCTTCCGAGGCTATGCGATAGAGCGAGTAAAAGAAATCACTGGGAGTTACCCATGGGCCGCATTGATATCCGTAGTGGCCTTTACCATGGCTCATTTGGCGAGTTGGGGATGGGCGCATTTGATTCCTGTCGCATTTGGCGGCGTGTTCTTAGCGCTACTGTATCTTTGGAAGAAAGATTTGATATGCAACATGATTGTGCATTTCCTGACTGATTTTATTAGCTTTGCTATTTATGCCGCAAATCAGCAATAGTGCGTCAATAATTGGTCGAGTTACTAAGCAATTCGCCGAAGGGTTGGCCATTCAAGATAGTCCTATATGACGCAACAGTGAATCACGAATCAACGCTTGATCTGTAGCACTGAATCCAAGTAAGGGCCGGGCCGGATAGTGATACTCCGGCCCTTTTTTTGCCACCTTATCTGCCAATCCCTCCTGATGCACGCGGGCGATCCGCGCCACACGTCCAAAAAAACCAACCGATAGCTGGTTTTCGTCCTGTTCAATCTTGAGATTTTTTTGCAGGCGGATCTTTTCAAACATCGCGGCTTTCTGCCGCTTGATCCTCCCTTTCTTGCCCCGTAGATTCTTGCGCTGCTTACGCTTCGCGTAGGGCGCGCCGTCCGGCGCCTGCTGGCTGGCGATGCGTTGCGCCTGGCTGCGGCGCAAGTCCTGGGCAATGCGGCGTGTGACAACCCGGCGCTGACCCGGTTGGAGCTGGGCCAGCAGCGCGCCGGCCCAGGCTTCCAGGGCGTGCAGATCGTCGCTCATTCGGGATTGGCCGGTGTCTGCCATTCTGCCAGCAGCATGCCGTCTGTATAGGCTTGCCAGAATTCGTCGGTATATGCCGGCGTCGGTTGTGGCTCGGCCACGTGCAATACTTCCAGCCGGCCAGCGCCGGCTGGCTTCACTATCACGCGCTCGGTCAGCGCCAGTGTGATCGCCAGGTCTATCGATGTGTGGTTGTTGTAGTCCACATCAAAGCCGATACCGGTCTTGCGCAGCTCGGCATTGTCTAGCAGGTCGCGCTGGTGCATCTGCACCCAAGCCAACAACGGGACCATGATGGCATCCTCGCAGCCAGCGTAATCGGTGATGATGATGTTCAGCTTATACCGATATTCAAACGACAGGGAAGCGGTGCCGGTCGCCACGGTGTTGCCACCCTCCGCAAAGATCAGCAGCTTATCCGGGTTCTGCTGCAATTCAGAGCTGGCGGCTGTCAGGTGCGCTCTAAGGCTTTTGGGCTTGTACATCGGCTTCCTGCTGACAAAAATAAATAACGTCCACCTGGGCGGCACAGATGGCCCAGGCCGCCTCTGCACGCTCCAGGGCGAGATTCATCGCACCGTTAGTCTTGGGCGCTGCTGCCGGCAGCTGGCAGCGCATTACCACTGGGCAGGCGTTGAGCGTAAGCGTCGGCGCCGGTTGCGGCGGGACGCTCCCGCAACCGGGCAATAGCGTCAGGCAAAGGAGTATCGGCCCAGCTGCGAATAATGGCGTTGTCATGTTGAAGGCTTTCGATGTGATTTTCCCGTTCGGTGAGGGTGGCCGCGATATTGTCGCGGGCGGCTTGCAGCTTGGCGGCGGCCCTCTTGTTCCTGGTCGCCACCTCTGTCAGCGTCTTGATGGTGCTGTCCCGGTCGCGGGTGGTCTGTTCGGCGCGCTCGACCCGCTCTTTCGCCGTTTTCAGGCCGTTGTGCTGGACAGTGATCACCAGACCCAGCGCACCGACAAACAGGGCTGATATCAGGCTTTTGACGATCAATTCCATAGGCCGACTCGTGTGCCGCGGCTGTCGATCGTCAGCACTTGGCGGCGCGGCATCTTGCCCTCGACTGCAATGCCCAGATGTACCCACACTGCGCCGCCGACACGCTCAACAATCAGCTGGTCGAATTGCAGATAGGATTTGACTAGTGCCTGGCAGATCTCCATCGGCGTGCCGAACGCCGGCGCCGTGAAGTCGCAGGCCAGGCCATCCAGGTGCGCGCTGTTGGCAGCGCCGCCGACTGCCCGATTCAGCGACTGGCAACGGTAGCCGCTGGAAATCACCATGGCCGCGCCGCCCAGCTCCAGGCGCACCCGTTCGTTAAATTTTGCTAAGCGCCGCAGGTTGGCAATGATGGCCGGCGCCGGCGTGTTGTCGATGGATAGAGAACGCGCCTTGTCACTGCGCGTAAATTCTTCCAGCGTGAAATGCGCGGTCAATGGTGTGGTGGTGGTCATTCGATTCCTCTAATGATGTTGGCGACGTTGCCCTGTGCGCGGTGCACCAGGACATACAAGGTCAATGCGATGGCGGTTTCCCCGAAAGAGGCGCGACCATGGTCGAGCAGGATCTCCAGGGCGCTGGTGCCGGTGGCGACAATCAGCAACCAGGCCACCAGGGAGATAGGCAGGCGATGATTCGCCAGGCCGCGCCGATAGCACAAGAGGCGCAGGCAGGTGCCGGTGTAGGACAGCAACGCCAGCATGGTCAGATAATTAGTCATGACCACCTCCCTTGCGCAACCAGGCCGGCAGTTCAATGGTTTGAATCAGCTCAATGCCGTGCAGGGTCAACGCGATGGCCGCCGCCGACGCGAAGAAGGCGGCCACGCCGGATTGTTTTAAGGGCGTATTGCTGATGACCTCCGGCGCGGCCAGGTAGCCCACCGCCAGGGAAATGGCCATGTAGGCCAGGCGATGCAGGACGCGTAAATTCTTGCTGGAGATCGCCACCAGCGTGGCGCCGGCGAAGGCGCCAATCAGGGCGTTACCGTCAATGCTGGGAAACAGCGTCGACAAGCCGATGCCGGCGGCCGTGGTGACGACCAGAGTGGTGGTGCTGGGTTCTGCCATAGGTGATTCTCCGATTAGTCCCATAGGTTCACGACCTGGGCGGTTTTAGTAGGGGTTGCGGTAGGTTCTGGCAGGGTTACTAGGAGGCCGTGCGGCAGGACCGGCCCGTAGTCGGCCAGGCCGGGATTCAGTTCAAGCGCTGCCTCGACCACGTTGGCGGTCGCGCCCAGGTGACGCCAGCAGAGCAGGTCCAGCGTGTCATGTTGTTGGGCGCGCACGATCATTGGCATAGTCGTCAGATCAGATCGACGGTCATGTGGGATCGGCCAATGATGTCGGCAATGGCCCAATGCGCATTACGGCGCTGGTCGGAAGGCAGGACGTCCAGGGCTTCCATAGTCTTCTTGTCGTTCAGCGATGAGGCGGTGCTGTCGAAATCGCGGTAGCGTTCGGTCAGATCCGCCTTGGCCCAGCAATAGACGGCACGCCGATAGCGGGCAATGAGGACGCTTTCCCGGTCAATACGGTCCGCCGGCACTGCCGCCAGCGAGACATGGCCGGCGGCAATTTGCGCCAGCTTCCAGTCGCGCAACTCATTGTTGACGTGGAGAATGGCAGCGATGACTGCTTGCCGCAGCCGTATTTCGGTGACAGTGCCGTCCAGACGTTCCGCGTCGCGCATCTGCGACAGCTGAATATCCACATACCAGCCGTCGTTTTCGACAATGGCGGCAGCCGGTGTTGGCGGATTGGAAGGGGGCGAAGGTTCGAACGCAATAAAGCTCATGCTGATTTCTCATTAAATCGGCGGTGGGCGGGCGTCAGAATGACATCGCAATGATTCAATCATCGACCCGCGCCGCCGTGCGCCAGGGGTGCTCGTTTAGTCGGGGACGACTTTTAATATGCGGGTGCGCAGGCGGTCCATGACCTGCTTGACGCCTACGCCGGGGAACAAGGCCAGGGCGCGCTCCATCAACTGGTGGGCTGCTTCCGCTTGCGGCAGTTGCGATGCTGTCAGCAGCTCATTGCCTACCTGATCGAGGACGGCAAGCATCGCGTAGGCGGCGGCCTTGAACAATTTGGCCCGCGCCTGGTCGGGTGCGTCGCAGTGTTCCGTCAGCTGCTGGACCTGCGCTAAGATCTCGACGGCCAGCGCCGGATCCTCGGCCAGCTTGCCGTGCGAATACGCCATAGAGAATTCATCCATCAGCATCGTTGGAATATCGCGGTTGAACTGGTCCGGCAACGTCAGCTTGTGGACAACCGCATAGCGTGCCATCTCGACCGCCCGCGCATACGCGCCGCAGTCGATATGCCACACCAGGAGCGCCGTAAAGACATCGTCCTGGCCGCCTTGCCCTTTTGCCAGCACCGCGTCAATCCAGTCCTGATACTCCGGCAGCAAGGTGGCCTTGACCTCGATCTTGCGCGCCACCGACTGGATACTGCCCAGGCTGCGGCGGTCGTTCGCCAGCTTGTAGAGCATCATTTCGTAGGCGCTGCCGCTGGTTCTGCCACTGGGGGCGGCGTCGGCGGCAGCGCGCTCGGCCAGGACGCGGGCCTTGTGGCGTTGGGCGGGAGAGAGTTCACGCATCTCAGGCCACCAATCGGATGTTTTCGATCATGGCGCCCAGGCCAAACTCTTCCACCACATAGGCGTCGTTAGACGATTCGTAGTTCTCGATACGGTCGCGCTTGGCTTCATCCACCACGCGACGGCGGCGGCCACCCTCTTGCCAGTAGATCGACAGATTATCGAAACGGGTGATCAAAATGGTGTTGTCCGGGAAATACGGGACCGTCACCGCCTGCAGGCCGCCGATGCGCTTCTGACTGATGACGATGTCGGCGGCCAGCGTCTCGGTCGGCGCCTGCTTGGTGTTCACCAGGGGGAAATATTTGTCGTGCAGCAGCGCCCGGCCCACGATGGCGACTAGTCCGTTGTCTTTCTGATACCAGGGATCGAGCAGGGTGAGCGCATCGTAGACGGTCGCGTCCAGATTGGCGTAGTCGCCGCCGGCGCCGATGACGACCTTGCCGGTCTCTTTCCCTTCATGCATGACGCGCTGCGGCGCCTGCTTGCGGTAGTGCTCCAGCCAGCCGATATTGACATCTTCCAGCATGGGATTTTTTTCAATATCCGTATCGGCGGCGACGCTGGTGCCATGGAAGCCGATCACCATGCGGTCCAGCGCCTGGCGCTGCAGGACCGTGTTGGCGATGCGTTGCTGGAAGTCGGGGAATTTCGCCCAGGCGTCCAGCGTCTGGTATTTGATGTGCGTATCGAAGTTGGTCTTTTCGCAGCGGTAGCGTTGGCTATCCAGTGTCGACAGATCGCGGGTCTTGCGGTCGGCCTTGTCGGTATTGGTGCGGCTGGCAATCGGACCGGACATGCCGAGACCCAGCTTGTCGCCTTCCAGTTCGGTGACGCCAATGATGTTGATTTTGCCGAGGAATTCGCTCGACTCCTGAATCTTCGTTTCCAACCGTTGCTGGACGCTGGGATCGACGCCGAAGGTCTGGGCGACGCTGCCAGTGTCGTTCAACTGCGCCAGGCGGGCGGTGTATTTGTCGAAGGCGACGCGGGTGATTTTTTTCATGCGGGTGACTCCTGAATGTATAGGGTGGTGATCGTGTCGGCGCTGGCTGGTGCTTAGAAGTCCGTCTCGGCCACGCCGTCGCCGCCGGTGGCGGCAGGCCGGTGCGAGTGGTTCGCATCGGTGGATTCGACCTGCCGCTTGAATGCCGCGAAGTCTTCGGTCGTCTTCTTCAAGGCGGCTTCCAGCGTATCGACGCGGGTCTTTTCTGCCGCGAATTGATCGGCGCTGGAGTTGGCATAGGTCGCCAAGGTTTCGACGGCGTCGTTCAACTCGGTGAAGCGCGCATCGTCGCCGGTGGTCTTGGTAGAAAAACGTTTCAACAGGTTCTTAACGGTGTCGGACAATTTGATTCCTTCGGGTTCAGGTTGTGGGGCATCCTCGAATTCCAGCGCCGTTTCCTCAGCCGCCGTAAACAGGTTGTCGGGGGATTGCTTGCGGGCCGCAAACGGATTCGATTCAGGGTGTTGGGCGGCAAACGATAAGACCTCGGTGCCAAGACTGGCGGGACTGTCGGTGACAGCCAGGCCGACCAGGTAGGCTTCGCCGGTGTCGGCAAACTTCGGATTAATTTCGATGCTGGTGTAGATTTTTTGGCGTGCCTTGTTCATGGCGACCAGCTCCGGCGTGGGCGAGATCTGCGCAAACAATGCCAATTTCTTGGCGCCGCCCAGGGTGATTTCCTTGGCCTTGACGGCGGTGACATCGCCATAGGCTTTGAATTCGCCAGCCGACCAGGTGCTGCGCAGGTGTTCCATCCAGATGCGTGCGCCATAGACCTGCGGGTCGAAGTTGGCGGCCATCTGCTCAATGAAGGCGCGGTCGATCACGCGGCCATCGGTGGTGGCGCCTTCGACAGCGACGCGGAAGAATTTCGATTTTGTTGGTGCAGTGCTGGTCGGCTTTGCCATGGTGTCGGTATTGGGAAGTTCGAATACCGCCATGGTCAAGGTTGTTGCGCCGCTCAACAATCGGCAGCGGGTTGATAACCTATTTACTGACTTCTTGCCAGGGGCTTTTACAGGCGTTGCCCTCTACGCTGGCGGCATGTTAAGCAAACCTGTCCCATTCAAACCAGCCAAACGCAGCGCCACGCCAGCGCCAGGTGTCCTGGCAAAGCTCACGCCCCTTGCCAATGATCCCGCCGCCATGCGCGATGCCGCCCGCAGCCTGTATTGGAAGGGTTGGCGTATTTCCTCGATTGCCAAGCACCTAAAGCTCAAGCGCAGCACCGTCGCCAGCTGGAAAGAGCGCGACAAGTGGCACTTGTCGACGGCGATCGATCGTATCGAAGGCAGGATCGAGGCGCGCATGGTGCAGTTGGTCGACAAGGAAGTGAAGACCGGCAGCGACTTCAAGGAAATCGACCTGCTCACACGTTCCCTGGTGCAGATGTCGCGCAAGCGCCGCTATGACGGCGGCGGCAATGAAGCCGATCTCAATCCGAACCTGGACAAGCGCAACGCCGGCCCGAAGAAGAAGCCGACGCGCAATGACTTCAGCGACGACCAGAAGGACAAGCTGCTGGAGGCGTTCCACGATTCGCTGTTCGACTACCAGAAGGTCTGGTATCGCAACGGCCATGAGCGCACGCGCATGATCCTGAAATCGCGCCAGATTGGCGCGACCTGGTATTTCGCCCGCGAGGCGCTGGCCGACGCCATGGCAACCGGGCGCAATCAGATCTTCCTGTCGGCGTCCAAGGCGCAGGCGCACGTTTTTAAACAATACATCGTCCAGTTCGCTCAGGACGCTGCCGGCATCAGCCTGTCCGGCGACCCGATCATCTTGCCGAACGGCGCCCATCTGTATTTCCTGGGAACCAATTCGCGCACCGCCCAGGGCTATCACGGCAATTTCTACTTTGACGAATTCTTCTGGACCCACAACTTCCAGGAACTGAACAAGGTGGCGTCCGGCATGGCGCTGCATGAGAAATGGCGCAAGACCTATTTTTCGACGCCATCCTCGACCACGCATCAGGCGTATCCGTTCTGGACCGGTGAGTTGTTCAATAAGGGCAGGTCGAAAGCCGACCAGTTCAAGATCGATGTCAGCCACGCCAAGCTGATGAATGGCTTTACGGGCCAGGACCAGATCTGGCGCCAGATCGTCACCATTCTGGACGCCGAGCGCGGCGGCTGCAATCTGTTCAACATCGACCGCCTGCGCAATTTCGAGTACAGCCCGGATCAGTTTGAAAACCTGCTCATGTGTAACTTTATCGATGACACCGCATCGATATTTCCACTGGCCGAACTGCAGCGCTGCATGGTCGATTCCTGGGAAGCCTGGGAGGACGTCAAGCCGTTTGCGGCGCGCCCGTTCGGCTATCGCTCGGTCTGGATCGGTTACGACCCCTCGCTGACGGGCGACAGTGCCGGCTGCGTGGTGCTGGCGCCGCCGTTGGTCGCTGGCGGCAAGTTCCGCGTCTTGGAGCGCCACCAATGGCGCGGCATGGATTTCGCAGCGCAAGCCGAAGCCATCCGGCAAATGACCTTGCGCTACCAGGTCGACTACATCGGCATCGACACCACCGGCATGGGTATCGGCGTGTTTCCGATTGTGAAGCAGTTCTTCCCGAACGCGACCGCGATCAACTATTCGCCCGAAGTCAAGACCCGCATGGTCTTGAAAGCCAAGGATGTCATCAGCAAAGGGCGCTTTGAATTCGACGCAGGCGCCACCGACCTGGCGCAAGCCTTCATGGCGATTCGCAAAACCATCACCGCCAGCGGGCGCCAGGTCACGTATGACGCGGGCCGCACCGATGAAACCGGCCACGCCGACCTGGCCTGGGCCTGTATGCATGCGCTCGATCACGAGCCAATCGAAGGCGTATCCAAAGCCACCACCTCATTTATGGAGATTTTTACATCGTGAAGAAACAACGTTTCAAACGCAACCAGCAAGCCGCGACGGCGCCGCCCGACCAGGTAGCGCCGGCATCGTCCGTGGAGGCGTTCGCCTTCGGCGACCCGACGCCGGTGCTGGACCACGCCGACATCATGGAAAGCCTGGAGTGCTGGCTCAATGGCCGCTGGTACGAGCCTCCGGTTAGCTGGCAAGGCCTGGCGAAGTCGTTTAATTCCAGCGTCCACCACAGCAGCGCCATCCATTTCAAGGCCAACATCCTGACGTCGACCTTTGTGCCGCACAAATGCCTGTCGCGGGATGCGTTTAAACGGTTCACGCTGGATTTCCTGACCTTCGGCAATGCCTACTTGGAGAAGCGCAGCAGCCGCGCCGGTCAGATCCTCCAGCTAAAGCACTCCCTGGCGAAGTACGTGCGGCGGGGGAAGGATCTCGACACCTATTACTTTGTGTCCGGCTGGCAGCAAGAGCATGAGTTTGCCAAGGGCGCGGTATTCCACCTGATGGACCCCGATGTGAACCAGGAGGTCTACGGCTTGCCGCAATACCTGTCTGCCTTGCAGTCGGCCTGGCTCAACGAATCGGCCACGCTGTTCCGGCGTAAATATTACAAGAACGGCTCGCACGCCGGTTTCATCCTCTACATGACCGATGCGGCTCAGGACATCAAGGACGTGGACAAGCTGCGCAATGCGCTGAAGGACAGCAAGGGACCGGGCAACTTCCGCAACGTCTTCATGTACGCACCAGGCGGTAAGAAGGACGGCATCCAGATCCTGCCGGTGTCGGAGGTTGCGGCCAAGGACGAATTTTTTAACATCAAGGGCGTGACCAGAGACGACCTGCTTGCCGCACACCGCGTGCCGCCGCAACTGATGGGGATCATGCCGAGCAATGCCGGCGGCTTCGGCGCCGTCGAGCCGGCGGCCAAGGTGTTCGCCCGTAACGAGCTGGTGCCGCTGCAAACGCATTTTTTAATGATCAACGAATGGCTAGGGGAAGAGGTAGTGAAATTTAACGACTACACATTAGAGAATATGGAAGGGAAACAAGCATGAGTGATGTAGCTGACCGCACCGAGTGGCGCATCGCCAAGGACATCGAAACAGCGATGGCGCATGCGCGCAAGACGCCGCAACTGGAAGCCGATGGACATTGCCACTACTGTGATGAGCATGTCGCCCACGGGGCGCTGTTTTGCAATACCGATTGCCGGGACGACTACCAGAAGGAGCAGGAGGCGTTGAGGCGCGCCGGACGCTGACGGTATATCTGACCCGCTGCCATGTTGTGACGGCAGCGCCTGCATCGATTAAGGCCGCTTCGTGCGGCTATTTTTACGCCCTGATATTGCTGCTTTGTGAAGAAAAAGCGGCCGGTAGCGGCCTTCAAATCGCAGTCCCCCCCACGCCTGCCGGCTTCGTTAAATGCACTGCTTTTAACGCAGTTCGCAAAAACGCCAAGTCTCCAGGCCACGCGGGGTTCGCGGGGAAATTGGCTGCAACGGTTTGACGCAAAATGACGCACTTTTGGTGTGAACCCTTGCGACTGGACCAGGGGAAATAAAAGATTCAAGCCGCCTGTAGTGCGTGTTCTGCCTCGAATTGGTTGGGTGACATGTCGTCCTATGTCTTTAAGTACCAGATGACTGCATTGCCGCTGGCATTGGTTTTAGAACCGGGCATAGCATCGCCTTGCGATACCCATACTGTTTGGCCTTGCAGATGCGGTGCATACCACATTCCTGCTTGCGGGCAGATGTCGCCCGGAAAAGCTTTGAGAATAGACCCTGGGACACCGACTAGACCAGTCGCTCGCCCTTTTTCGCGTGCATATGCTACTAGATCCTTCGGGTAAAAAGTCATCTCGCGATAACTGCTGTCATCCAGTCCATACAAAATCGTTGCCAGCCCCGATTCAAACGACCAGTAGCCGAAATGAGTGGCAAACTGCCCTTTATGTCGGTTGTACCAGTAACAGTTTTTCATGCCTTTGTACCAGTTCTTCAGATATAACTGGATAGCCCCGACTCGGTCACTACCATCGGGATTGACAGGATCGCCGCGCACAGCATCATAGAGATAGCTGTATGGCTTCGGATGGATCAAGCCGTCGCCTCGCGGCACGTCCGCTACTCCCATGCGGACGAACAGCGCCGCAATCAGCGGATCGCAGCCATCCTCTGGCTTGTAGCTAAACCAAGTGGAGATTTGCTGCACACGTTCAGTTTGGCCGAACAGCACTGCCAAGCCCAGCAACCAGAGAATGAACTGGTAAGCATCCTGCTCCCTAAGAAACATCTTTTTTTCAGGAAATGCACTGTAGTGCCGGGCGAACTCGGCGAACATCACATGCGCAGGTTCTTGCAGCGTTTCTATGGTTTCGCCTGCCGAATAGCGCAGGATCAGGTGCTCTAAGCTGTTGTAACAGCGCCCCCAACTTAATCTACGCCGGTGGTCGCGGTCATGATTTGGATTGGCAATCATCGCATGCACTTCCTGATCAAAAAAATTTGACCGGGGCCAATAATCTATTTGCTCTTGATAAACCGCTTCCGTTAAAAACGAATCGCGCTTGGTTTCTTCAAATGATTTCATCTTCGTTCCTTAAGGTTTGATCGTGTCGATAGCGTTGGCCGCGCCATCAAGACGGGTGATCTGCTCAACCTTGCCATCCGGTCCCACCAATATTAACCAGCGGTCGTAACTATCTTTAGCTTTAGCAATTTTTTCCGCCTCCGCCTTTCCGACAGCATCCACCAATCGCGGCTCAATCCAATCATCACTCATCTGCGTCGCCGCAGGATAACCCTGACTTCCCTTCGTTGTCGACAGCAAGTCCGTGCTGGCGGTGCCGTCGCTGCCGATATACTGACCCGTTGCGGTGCGGTACTTGGTTTCCGTAATGATGTAGGGCGGCGGTGGACTGGCGTTTTTGTAGACGCCGTCAAGTCCGCGTCCAGTCGGCATATCTTCCAAACTGCGCTTGATCCGGTTTTCGGGGAGCAGGTTTTGATGTCCCTTGCCGACCATGTAGTGGTCGCTGATAATTTCGCCGTATAGTCCCTTTTTTGCGTTGCTGAGAATTCTCGGATCAACTTCCGCAATCCCCTCCGGCAGCGCGTGGACATTCTTAGTGACGGTCTGTGCTGCATAGCCCGGAGCGTGTTCGGCAGCTTCCTTTTCCAGGTAAATGGCAAAATCGTCCAGGATTTTTTGTAGCGGGGCCAGCGCTTGCGCAATCATCAGATCGCCTTCCTGACGCACTGTGCGGACGATCGTCAGCGATTCGTCCAGCCAGTTGGCCACCCTGGTTGGCGCTAATAGCCGGATTTTCCCGATGATGCTTTCTAGCGTCGTCAGCGCTTCGGAAAACTGGGTTTTCAGTGCGTTGACGCTGACCAGGTTTTTCGCTTCACGGATCTTGCCGGCAATGCTTTTGAGTGCCACATCCAGCTCAGAAATATGCAAAATCCTTTGTACTTTCGGATCGCACAAAAAACCGATGATGGGCTTGATCGCAGGTTCCAGCGCCTTCGCCGTATTGCCGCCGGCTTTACGCACAAAGTAAAACAGAATTCTGAACACTCCTTTTACCGGCGCCCCCAACGCTGGAAAAAACGCCACTAAGGTCAGGCACAGGACAATCCACGCCGTGACATTGTGCAGATCGTTATAAATCTTACGGCAATTGGCAATTAAATCACGCAGCGCAAGAATCTGACCGACAATCGGTACTATCCCCAATACCGCATTGCCCGTGATCTGTCCCACGGTGAGGTCATTGTTAAAATCCCCTTGCAATGCTTCCCAAATCCACTGTACCGATTTGACAGCGGCATCTGCCACAGCATTGGCTTTTTCTTTGATGAAATTTTCGCCGTTGTTGTAAGCACTATCGAGGTCAGAATAAATGGCCGCGAATAAATCATTTCCCCATACCATTTTATTTTTTTCCTAGAAGTTGATCGATGCTGGAAACAGCACTGCTGATAACCTTGCCTGGCTGGTTATCCATTTTTCCGTAATCGTAGGCAACCTTTGCACTGCCTTCAGGCACATCTTCCAGATGGGCAAAGCCGTTTTCGTCAAGCTTGCCGTTCTTAACGCTACCGTCAGCAAAAGTTATTTTGTAACCTAGATGCGGGACGGGCTGATAATTTTCATCAAGGCGTTTTAAATCCAACCAGTTCCTGGTTTTTTTTGGAGAAGCCGGCATCACAACGGGCAGATTCTTTGGGCCGGTCAAATTTTTACTTGCTGAATGCACCACCCAGCTACCGCTTGTTCCAGTCTCAATCCCGCCTGCTTTCCATTGGGTATAGCTGCCGCCGCCGTTGAAAACGACCTCTTCCTTGGCGGTGATGGTGATCCGGTTCGCAGTCTGGGTGACGTTGAGCTTGGCAAGCAGGTTGATATTATTTTGCAGCGCCTGCAAGTCAATGTCGCCGCCTGCGGCCATCAGTTTCATTCCGGCTTTATGCGTGAAGATACGTATGCCATTTTTTACGCTTGCCAATAGCCGTTGACCTACCGAAAGACTGAGATGCTGACCGCTGGTCAGCGCGATATGCTCGCCACTGGCAATGTGGGTCGATTGCGGTGTGGTGGTTTCGATGCCGGCGGGGCTGGCAAGGATCAGGTGCGGTTCGGCCAGTTCCGGGAAATTTCCTGCTTTCGCATCGCCGCCGCTGCCCTTGATCGCGTCGTTCTGCGCCTTGATGACCTTGGCGACATCGCTCTGATCGCTGCCGTGATCCTGCGCCTGATGCTGTTGCGCCAGGTCGCCCAGAGTTTCATGCTGGTCCCGCGCCTGCGTCAGCCGCTGCACCGTCTCACTGACGTCCTTGATATGGCTTTGCGCGTTATTACGCGCTTCGGTAGTGATGATCAAACCATCTTTTGCGCGGATAGCACCATGCCCGTCGGTGCGCAACTCGAAGCCTTCGCCACGCGGATCTTTGCGACCGGCATTGTCGTCGATGCGGGTGATGTTGCCGAGACTGAGCTGGCTGTGCTGGTGATCGCTCTTGAGCTGAGCCTGGATCTTCTGTTCGGTGTCGTCCAGGATCAAATGATTGCTGCGGCCGCCGGCGCTGTTGCCGCCGTCTTTGGTCAGCTCACGCGAGCGGAAACCCGACAGCGCGCTTTGGCCAGGCAGCGACCAGGGCGGCAAATTGACCTGATTGTGAACCCGTCCGGTGCATACTGGCAGATCGGGATCGCCACTAACGAAACTGACGATCACCTCTTGCCCAATCCGGGGCAGATGCATGCCACCTAACTGATTGCCGGCCCAGGGACTGGAAACGCGTATCCAGCAACTGCTGTTCTGATCGTTCTGGCCGAGGCGATCCCATGGGAATTGCACTTTGATGCGACCGAGATTGTCTGTCCAGATAGCTTGATCCGCCGGCCCGACCACCAGGGCGGTGGCAATGCCGGGGACGACCGGCTTCGGCGTAGTACGGTCAGGGCGGAATTCCTGGCCACGGGCAGGATGGACGGTAAAGTCGACATCAACCCGGTATTGCTGGTTGCGTTGACCGCCGATGCGCTGGGTTTCCTGCGCCACCTCTTCGATGGTCAACGCGGCGGACAGAACGATGTAGTCGATATTGGCAGCGTCTTGCGGATGCCTGGCCAAGGTGAACGTGCAGCCGGGAACCATCGCACGGACGTGGCCGGCGCCATGTGCGCGATGGCCGTGGCTGCGTAGCGCTTCCATGCGCCGGCGGGCAATCGCATCGCCTTCGGCTGTCGGATCGTTGGCCGCCCGTTGCGGCCCGGCTTGCGGCTGTGTGTAGTTTTCCGCGTGCCACTCGTAGACTTCCTGGCGATTATGGGCGGTATCTCGCGGGTCGCTGCGACTGGAGGTGAGATCGGCCCTTGGCCGCGTGTAATCGTAATCCCGCGTGGTGTAGGCGCCGGAAATCAACTTGCGCGCAGGGGTGAAGGCAGAGATGGTTTCCTCATCGATGCGCTTGCCTTCGGTGTAAAACGGCAGCACGTGATAGGCGCTGCTGCTGAACTTTGCATAAGCGCTATTGGCGTCGGCCAGCACCAGCCTGTGCGCACCGTCGCTGTGGGAGAAATGGAAGGAGATGCCCCATTCCTGGGTCAGCCGGCACAGGAATGCGTAGTCGGTCTCGTTGTACTGATTTTGTAATCCCGTTTTGGATAGCCGTCGTAGAGCCGTTTTTCAACCGGGAACGCATAGTCCGCCAACAAGCTGTCCAGCACCTCAACGACGGTCTGATCCTGGAAAATCCTGCAGTTGGTCCGCAACGTCGCCAGATGCAGCCAGGGCCGTAACGTCACTTCGTAGAACACATGCCGCGCTTCTTCGCGCAGCATCCGGGCGTCGGTGATCAGGCCGGAGATTTCGCGGACACCGGCGCCGAGATTGCCCAGACTGCCGCCGACCGCGCCCGCCATAAACGTGCCGTTGCCTTCCAGCTCGATCATGACCGTCAGTTCGCGGCCGATGAAATCGTCCAGATGGAAATTGGCGGCTTGATCGGCCAAGTGATTCAAGGCGTCCGGCGTTTTAAGGATCAGGCGGTACTCGAACAAACCGTTGATTGCCTCGCTGCCTGTGAGGCTCACGGGGATCAGCGCAGGCTGGCCCATGATCTCGGGGATGGCGGCATTTTTTTTAAGACTAAGACAGCGAGGCGTGGTGAACATTGGGTCTTCCTAAGAAAGCGGCATGCCGACGGAAATGCTAATACGTCAAATATGCATTATCGTAATGCAAACTGCTTTATAGGAATGTCAGCCCTTGTCAAATCTTGGATGCCGATACGGCTCGGCTTCGGTAGGACGCCTACCGCCGTGTCAATAAGATGGTCCGATACTATTTGATGGCGACGGCGGGAATCGAACCCGCGTTTAAGATCAACCGATGTTCGCTCTATCCATTGCCCGGCTAGTTACGGCCTGGCGTCAAAGCGAAAAAAATCCTGGAAGAAATTGAGCGCTACGAATTTGCTACAGCAATTTGTGAGAGGCAGGACTGGCGCGGGGTTTCAGTCTCATTCCACGCCGTGAACTAGCTTAAAGGGGCTCTATTAAGAGCTTCGAATCAAGACACTCACGGAACCACTGGAAGTCGGCAGGGCTTATCTTGTTTCGAACGCAAAATTCGCCGATTACATTTCCTGAGACGGCGGACCTCATCCGTGGATTTTCTGTAGTGAACCAGCCAAGGAACACATTCGCTTCATGAAGAGGGAATGGGGAGACCACCCCAGAAATCAGCACGGCGTCGAGCAGCACATGGACGTTTTCGCTATCATTAAAATCAAAATTTGAAGTTGGGTCCTTGTCTGCATGCTTGAAGAAGTTTCGCGGAGCATTGATTGCCTTGATCCACCGTTTTTTTGTTGCAGAGTCAGTGGCGATCAACGGATTGTCATGGAGTATGCTCGTATGTTCCAGTCCACGATGTTGCGCGATATCTCGCAGTACGCTTTGTGCGGCCGAAGCAAGTGTGTGTATAGCAACCGCGTCCCGGCCCTCAAAGAAGAGTCGAATTGCCTCTTTAAGATTTCGCTCTGCCGCTTCGATCTTGCTGATGGTTGTCATGCACTTAACCTAGCGAACAAAGCGTATTGAGCGGCAGGCAATAAGTCAGGTCGCACTTTTTTTTGTAGGTATGGGACGAAAATAGCCTCGTATGCAGTCTACATTTCGAACCGCAATTTGAATATGGGCCTTCTCCGTCAATACGGCTCCGTCATACAGTGGGCTGCCTTCCGAGAAAGCGGCTCTTACAGTGTCGTACGCGGCCAGCGCTGAACGGGTACGCATCTCATGCATGGACTCGATAACCGATTGATCCAAATATCGACCGAGCTTGTCCGGTCCGTGTTTGTTTTCTGGCTTTGATACTCCTGCCGCATCCCAAGCTGTCGAAAGAAGGGTGTAGGTAGTTTTAAGTTCAATCAAAGAATCAGTTTCAAGAAGATTGAAGCAATAACCTAAATCAATTATGGCGCCCAGAACAAATGGCTTTTTGATTGTGCCTTTAGTCGTTTTTTTGTTGCGTTCAACCGCATCATCAGCAAACTGAAGGGCCCTCGCCGGATTGCCTTCCCAGAAGTAGATTCCCGATCCCAACCAGTCATAGTCGTTTACGCTCTGTTTAAGGCCAGGCGATTTACCCGATAAGATTGCCTCACCGACTGCTTCATCACAACCATGAAAACCTAAAACGAATCCTGGTTGTCGCTTGTAAAGTTCCCAGTTAGACGCTGACACTTATTTCCCGCCATATCGCTTGGTCAAGCGACCATTGGGTTTCACCATGCCGAGTTCCGTCAAGAAGCGGAGAGCGTCGGTTGACGAGTGAGATAGACGCTCGACGGCGCTAGTCACGAACACCTTCATTTCAGGATCGGAAAGTCGAGCCATTTTGATTTCACCCGACCTTACTTTAGCCGAGTGAAGAAGAACATCATATCCGGCTCCTCTTAGGGGGACATTAGACTTGGGCTCGAGCTTGTTCTTCCCTGAGGAAATCAAAACGCTACCCGTATGGGTTTTTCGTACAACGGCGCCAGTTTTATGGGCAGATTCAGCCAGTTTGGATTTGGCGGAAGACTTGGCACCTGTCTTCTTGGTCGAACTGGTAATAGGCATGGCAATTTCCTTGTAGAACGATACTTTGAACGTTCATCGCGCCGCAGGCGCTCTAATCGATTAATATTACCACGATCGAATGCACGCCCCTCGGAATGGTCCGCGCCTATGTAGTTTGCTCACTTTCGTCTCATTTCTGATGGTATTCCCCATAATTTACGCATAGATTCTTTATCTATTTGATTTTATTGATGATTTGATTCCTGTTGGCGGGACCAAGTCCCTTTTCTCGAATTTCCTGTAAATCGTCATAAGCTACGTATTTAAAGGCTTTCTGGCTCTTTGTGGCTTGTCTAAAAATCTACAAAAACACGTATTTCCCAGCTTTTAACTGATACCATTTACTAAATTTTTACTAAAGATTTACTAAATTGCTTCACTCAGAAAAGACGGCAACGTATGGCGTGTCCAGATATATGTTCGAGGACGGCTCGACTCCGCGACTTTCGCAACTAAAGCGCAAGCGCAGGCTTGGGCGGCGCAGTGTGAAACTGAAGTACGCTCAGAAAAAAACACCGGGCTGGTCGTGGGAAAAACCTGCGACGATGCGTTTCGACGCTACGAAAAGGAAGTTTCTCCCACCAAGCGCGGCAAGGCATGGGAGGCGCAACGACTTTCAACAATAGCCGATATGGTCGTTGAAGGCACTCGGGTCGGTGACATTAAATTGAGTGAGTTGACGTCAGACTTTCTGGGCCAGTGGCGCGATATGCGACTACAGACGGTCGCGGGGTCTACGATTAATCGTGATCTGAACCTACTTTCTCACGTTTTCTCGACTGCTACACGGGAATGGAAATGGATGGCTGCAAGCCCCACAACGAATGTACGCCGGCCCGCCAATCCGAGCGCTCGTGATCGCTTGATTTCACCTGATGAGATTGACCGCATCACCTTCGCGCTAGGATTTGACGGTGCTCGGGTCTTTATTACAGTCCAATATTGTGGAGTAAATTTGGCAACGCAAGCCCGTTGTCAAATTCATGCGATTAAATTCGAGTTTTCAGATGGAAATTCAACGCTTGAAATGGCTTTTACTTCTTCCAATACGACGCGACTATGCGTTTTCTGAATGCATCTAACTGTTAACAATAATTTATCAAAAAAATCGCGATAAGCGAACATGTCGTTGACTCTTACCTTTACCAAGTAATCAAAGCGACCGGTCACCATGTAGCACTCTATTATTTCTGGAATATTAGCGAGTGCTAGTTTGAATGCGTTTTTTCGATCTGGACCGCTGTGGTTTAACGTAATTTCGATGAATACAAGTAATGGCACATCGAGCACGGCGGGATTGAACTCAATATCACTCTGTAGTTCCGGGGAAATTCGCTTGTTCATTTTTTGCCTGTATATGCATCATAAGAGTCTCCTAGCCCAATTTGGCGAGAGAGATTACGTGCACCTTTTAGCCAGAAACAAATCGAGGACAGTACAGCGAAGACGGTCCTCATACGCAAGACGGTTCTTCGAACCGTCTTACAATCAACGTATCCCTACTTGTTGGTCGGCACGTTTCACCGTTTTGAATGAACCTTTCCAAGATAGGGCGAAGGAAAAAAGAACCCCCGCAACCAAGCCCCAGAGCGCAGAGCCGAGGCCAAAGAAAGACATGCCCGAGACAGTCACAACGAAAGTGATTAGTGAGGATTCTCTGTGAATTTCACTGGATAAAGAAGCCGTCAAGCTTGACACGAGAGTGCCCAACAATGCCAATCCGGCTAAAGTCGTCGTCAGTCCATTGGGCAGCAAGGAAAAAAGGGCGACCACTGATGCGCCGAAGACTCCAATGCAGATATATCCAAGGCCACATACAACACCAGATATGTAGCGTCGGCTAGGATCCTCATGGCATTCCGGACTAGCGCAAAGTGCCCCGACAATAGCCGCTGGATTGGCGCCAGAAGAACCAAATAGAGCGAGGGGAATGGAAATCAAACCACTGACACCGACCACTGATTTCGGTGAGATATCATAACCAGCATTGCGCAGAATATGGATTGAGGTTGCATGCTGTGTCAGGGCGAGCAAAAACAATGGAAGTCCCAAACCCAACAACGCTTCCGTCGAAAAGCTCGGAAGTGTCATTTCCGGCATAGCGAGGCCGAGGTTGAGATTGTGCGATGCGAAGTTCAAGCCTGGAAGCGCGAAAATTAGCCCTATCAGTAGTGCTAAAGCAACGGCGTAACGTGGAACGATACGCCGACAGACAACATAGGAGACGATCACGGGAAGCACCACGGTCGGAAACGACTGGAGAGATTGAAAAATTTTCGTGCAAAATTCAAATAGAACACCTGCAATCATGGCTGACAGCAAATGCGCAGGAAGACGAGACATCAGTCGGGTGAACAAACCCGACATGCCTAGCAAGGCAACGACGACTGCCAATACCAGATAACAACCAATCACTTTGCTGAACGGATATTGGGCAAGTCCGGTCATAAGTAGCGCGACGCCGGGTGTAGACCAAGCACCAATGACAGGTATTTTATGTCTTAAGCTCAACCACAAGCTGAGCGTTCCGGCGCCGATCGAAACCGCGAAGATCCAGGTCGAGAGCAAACTCTGTGAAAGGTGTCCTGCCTGTGCCGCCTGCACGACGATTAGAACCGGGCCGCTATAGGTGGCAACCAGTGCGATGATACCGGCGATCGCGGCAGAAGCGGAAAAGTCGGTCCGTATTCTAGAAAGCATTTTTATTAGTCCTCATTGATTTTTAATTGCGCGCCGATAGTTGGAGCAGAGCGCTTGGTGTCGCGCGATAAATTAATGTATGCCGACGGGCATGCCGTATATATGTGCTAATTTTGAAAGTTCCCTTCGTAGTCCGACGTCTACCGGCATTCGTAATTCTGGTGCGCCGGGAACTCTTGCGTTGTTACCTATATATGGGATGGTTCAAGAGCCGCTTTCAAGGCGGCTAGACGCAAAGAAGACTGATGCCAGTATGATTGCGCCGCCGAAAAGACTCCGAATACTTGGTATTTCGCCCAAAAATAATGTTGCGAGCGCGATACCGTATACGGGTTCGAGGAAAGTAAACATGCTCGCGGTTTGTGCCTTTACCCGTCGCATGGCGGAGATAAAGATTGTATGTGCAAAAGCAGTACAAATTAGTCCAAGAAATAGGATCCCTGCAAAAGTATGAGCCGAGTTTTACTGGATTTTGGTTCTGTACAAGTCTATGGTTGATCAACTGGATGACGGCAAACGAGAATCCTGATGCAATTCCCCATAGCGGGCCATCGATATTGCTCGTATCCAGGGTAGATTCCGGTAGCACCATTTTCAAACCGAACAAGAGTAATGTTATCAGTCCAAGATCGCGCGATTTCACCTTTGACTTGTCAACGAATGGCGCTAGTAAAATAACGAATAGCGGGAAACAGGAAAATGTTAGCAGTCCTACAGCCACGCTTGTCAGGCGAATTGAGAGAAAAAAACTATACCAATGAAAGGCTAGAAGCAGGCCTATGATTACAAACCAAGGTCGCTGCGCGCGTTCTACACGGAGATCTATGCCTTTGACGCAGGCCCAAAAAAACAGAGCT
>NZ_JAGQEG010000075.1 GCF_018305005.1 Collimonas silvisoli | reverse complement strand
AGCCCGGTGCTTTTGGGGCGGTAAATAATGCGGCGCGGTCCTGTTGTTCCTGGCGGTCGCCGATGTGTTGGCCGGTGCCGGCTTCGATCTTGTATTGGCTCATTCGTCTGGGTAGATTAAACTGCATCCTGTTCTAGGTAATTCCGGAATCGCCACTTACTCACAGTAATATAGTAAGCAGTTGACGGGAAATATTATACGCAGGAATGATTTTCAAAGTGTTTCCATATGTTAACATTTTCCAACGCAAGAATATGACCATGATCGATCGAGAAGAAATCCTGCGCCGCATCATAGAACTCGAAGTCGAACATCGCGATCTGGATGCAGCCATTCATACCATGACGAGTCAGGTCCTGCATGAAGAACTGCAATTGCGCCGCCTGAAAAAGCGGAAATTGCAGCTGAAGGACCAGATCACGCTGTTAAGAATGCAATTAATTCCCGATATCCCTGCCTGATAAACCTACGCCAAGCTGATACGATATACCTGACTCAGCCATTTTAGAAGTTACTTTGACCGAAGATACATCTCCCCTTGCTGCCGAAGGCGCTTTTGCTGTTGTGGCTCCCGGCGCCCACGATGCCGATATCGATCGCCTGTTCGCCAGTTCCGGCCCGCTGGGACAGGCGGTCGGCGGCTTTCGTCCGCGCCTGGCGCAAACCGAAATGGCGAAAGCCATTGCCGACGCCATCGCCCAGCAAAGAACGTTGATCGCCGAAGCCGGCACCGGCACCGGCAAGACCTTCGCCTATCTGGTGCCAGCCCTGTTATGGGGCGGCAAGGTGATTGTCTCGACCGGCACCAAGAACCTGCAAGACCAATTGTTTTTGCGCGACATTCCTACTGTGCGCAAGGCGCTCAGCGCACCGGTCTCGGTGGCGCTGCTGAAGGGGCGCGCCAACTACGTTTGCCATTTTCATCTGGAGCGCACGCTGCAGAACGGCCGCATGACTTCGCGCGAGGATGTCGGCTACCTGCGCGAAATTTCCCGTTTCATGAAAACCACTTCGTCCGGCGACAAGGCCGAGTTGTCCAAGGTGCCGGAAACCGCGCCGATCTGGAATCTGGTGACTTCGACCCGCGATACCTGCATGGGCGCGGAGTGCCAGTACTACCAGGACTGTTTCGTGATGAAGGCGCGCAAGGAAGCGCAGCAGGCCGATGTGGTGGTGGTCAATCACCATCTGTTCTTTGCCGATGTGGCTTTGAAGGATACCGGCGTGGCGGAGCTGCTGCCGTCGGCCAACACCATCATCTTCGACGAAGCGCACCAGTTGCCCGAGGTTGCGACTTTATTCTTTGGCAATACCGTCTCCACCTCGCAAATTCTGGAATTGTGCCGGGATGTGCTGGCAGAAGGCTTGTCGCATGCCCGTGACGGCGCCGACTGGGCGCAAGTGGTGCTGCCGGTTGAAAAAGCAGCGCGCGATCTGCGGCTGGCTTTCCCGCAGGATGTGGTACGGCTGGCGGTCAACCAGATAGCCTCGTCGAGCGTATTTTTCCCGGCGCTGGACACCTTGCGCGCGCAGTTGCACGGCATGATCGCGGTCCTTGAAAAGCAAGCCGAACGAGCTGAAACCATTGAGCAATGCCGGACCCGCGCGGTCGAACTGGGTTACAAGCTGGATGGCTGGAATAGTGCGCCTGCGGCAGCAAGCGGCAAGAGTCCCAAGAAAGCCAAGACCGCCGAGGCTGAGGACGAAGAGGGCAGCGTGCTGTGGGTGGAAGCTTTTTCGTCGTCGTTGCAACTGCACCAGACGCCGCTATCGATCGCGCCGATTTTCAACAAGCAGCGTGAAGGCGTCGCGCGTTCCTGGATTTTCACCTCGGCCACGCTGGCGGTGAAGAACGATTTCCAGCATTACGCTTCGCAAATGGGCTTGTGGGACGAGCCGGCCCAGTCCTGGCCTAGCCCCTTCGATTATGGCGAGCAAGGCCTGCTCTACGTGCCGCAGAACCTGCCGCAGCCGAATTCGCCGGACTATACCGACGCCGTCATCGACGCCGCGCTGCCGGTGATCGAAGCCTCGGGCGGGCGCGCTTTCCTGTTGTGCACGACAATCCGCGCCGTCAATCGCGCCGCCGAGCGGCTGCGCGCCGAATTCGAGGCGCGCAATTTGAATTTTCCTCTGATGGTGCAGGGCGAGGCTGGGCGCACCGAGTTGCTGGATCGTTTCCGCGCCGCCGGCAACGCGGTGCTGATCGGCAGCCAGAGTTTCTGGGAAGGCGTCGATGTGCGCGGCGAAGCATTGTCATTGGTGATTATCGACAAGCTGCCGTTCTCGCCGCCGGACGATCCGGTATTGGCGGCACGCATCGATGCGCTGGAATCCAAGGGCATGAACGGTTTCATGCATCATCAACTGCCGGCGGCCATCATTAATCTGAAGCAGGGCGCAGGCCGCCTGATCCGCGACGAAACCGATCGCGGCGTCTTGATGATCTGCGATCCGCGTCTGATTTCCAAAGGCTACGGCCGTCGCATCTGGCAGAGTTTGCCGCCGTTCAAACGGACCCGGGAACTGGATGCCGTGAAAGCATTCTGGCGCGGCGCTCCGATCGACAGCTAGATAGCGTTATCACTCTTGTAGGCGGCTGGACGGTGCTGTACATTGATGCTGACGCGATCAGTTGCAACCGGCTAAACTGGCCTGCGTCATCCCTTCTTGAGTTGTCATCAACTTGTAATAATCTGCCTCTATTGTCACAGCTTGCATTGTGGGTGGCTAGAGCCGGTTTTTGTCGTACGTTCGGTTGGATAAAGGTAAGCAATGTTTGCAGCAGTGGATTTGGGATCCAACAGTTTTCGTTTGCATATAGGCAAATACAATGGTGATGCGATCCGCGTCATCAAGAGCGCGCGCGACCCGATCCGACTGGCTGCCGGCCTTGACAGCAAAGGTTATCTGACCGAGCAGGCGATGCAGGTTGCGCTGGATTCCCTGTCGCGCTTCCGCAATATCCTGGCCGACTATCAACTGGAAGCGGTGCGGGTGGTGGCCACCAATACGTTGCGGGTTGCCAAGAACGCGGCCGAGTTTCTGCCGATCGCCGAACAGGTTATCGGCTACCCGATCGAAATCATCTCGGGCGAAGAAGAAGGCCGGCTGATCTATATGGGCGTCTCCAGCATGCTGCGCCTGCCGAATGAAAAGCGGCTGGTGCTGGATATCGGCGGCGGCTCCACGGAATTGATCCTGGGACGCGGCCAACAGATCGAACGGGTTGAATCGTTCGGCATCGGCACCGTCAATCAAAGCCTGGCATTTTTCGCCGACGGCCAGATCACGGCGGCAGCCTACGATGCAGCGGTGCTTTCCGCTCGCAGCCATTTCGAAGATGCGGCACCGCCGTACCGACCGCAAAACTGGAGCCATGCCTACGGTTCTTCCGGCACGATCCGGGCGATTGCTGAAACTATCGACAAGAACGGCTTGGGCGATCATCGTCTGTCATACACCAGCCTGGAAGCCTTGCGGGCGTGCTTCATCGAGTTCGGCCACGTCAGCCGCATCGATCTGCTGGGCATGAAGCCGGAGCGGGCGGCGGTCATGGTCGGTGGTCTGGCGGTATTGATCGGCCTGATGCAGGAACTCGGCATAGAGGTGCTGCAGCCGATCGAAGCCGGTTTGCGGATGGGCGTGATGTGGGATCTGCAGTTGCGTGGCACGCGCCTGGACCGGCGCGATCAGTCGGTGCACGATTTCTCCCAGCGGTTTCACGTCGATCAATTGCGCGCAAGCCGCGTCGCCGAAACCGCAACTTCACTGTTCGAGATGCTCAAGCCCAGCAGCGATGGCCTCAGCCAGTATCTGCACTGGAGCGCCTTGCTGCATGAAGTCGGGCTGGTGGTGTCGCAAAGCGGTTATCACAAGCATGCCGCCTATCTGATCGAGAATGCCGATCTGTCCGGTTTTACCACCCGTGAACAACGCGCAATGAGCATGCTGATCCTTGGTCAAAAAGGCAATCTGCGGAAAATCAGCGATGCCTTGCTCGACCCGGATTTCTCCAAGGCGGTGCTGGCCTTGCGCCTGGCGGTGATGTTCCTGCATTCGCGGATTGAGGTCGATCTGGATGAATTGCGCCTGAAAATGAAGAGCAAGATCGAGCTCGATATCAAGCGCGACTTGATTGAAGATCATCCGACCGCGACTTACTGGATGACCAAGGAGCAGGACTGGTGGCGCGAGATTGGCGTCGATTTTGCCATTCGCAGGACCTGACAGCTTTTTCTTTTCTTCAAAGCTTTCTTCAATACATGCAAGACGCCGCTTTCGACAGAACCGGCGTCTTGTCGCTTTCCGCTCTCTATCCTCAACCTGATTTTTTTCGATGCAAGACGACGTCGCACGGCATCGTGCTGTGTTGCAGCACGAATTGCCCATCGTCACGTTCGTCCATCAAAAACGAATGTTGCGTTGCAAGAATCTAGGCATATCAGGTCGACACCCCTAAACCATTATGGGCCGAGCAGTGGCCCGAGGCCGGTATTGCAGGCGATTCCTTTGCGTAGATTTGCCAGGCCGGAAGAGGTGGCCTGGCCGGTCATGTCCTGCTCAGTGCGGCCGCGTCAATGATCAGCGGCGTCTGCCTGCCGGTCGACGGTGGCTATACCAGCCACTAGCTGGCCACTGAGCGGCCATTGACGGCGCATGCTCAGTAGGTCAGCCCGCTGGCCTTGTTGAATAGCGCCATGTCGACATAGTTGGAAAGGTGATTGCTGTTGGCGACGTCGCCCACCGTATAGCCGCCGATGTCAAAGCCGCCGCCGGGGATGACGTATTCCGCCTGGCCGGCGAGCCGCTTACCGGCTGGCAGCAAGCGCAGCCATGATTTGGCGGCGGTGAATCCTTCCAGCGTCAGTGCCGAGACCGGCTCATCGCGGTATTTCCGCATCATGTTCAAATGTTCGAGCTGTATCGAAGAGCTGCCAATGCCAGGGTTGGGCACTACTTGCGAAAATACGGTCCACTCTACGGCTTTGCCGCCGGCCAGCTGGCGCAGCGTGGTCAGGTTGGTGAGGGAGGACCCGGCGACAAAGGTTTGCGGCGCGAGTTTGCGAAACTCCTTCAGGAATACGCCGGCGTTCACCGTGTCCGCAATCATGATCACAAAACCTGGTTTGGCGCTTGCCAACTGCACCGTTTCGCTGTGCATTTGGGCCTGATCTTTGTTCAGATGAACTGTGCCGCTGAGCTTGATGCCGCTTTCCCGCATTTGATCGGTGAGGCGGCGATAGGCGTCGGCGGTGGCAGCCGATTCCTGATACACGATGCCCACATCCTTGACGCCGAGTTTGTCGAAGTGGGAAAAGATATGCCGGATTTCCTGCTGGTAGCTGGGACGCCAGAACAGGACTTTGGCGTCCTTTTGATAGTCGGCGCCAGCCAGCGGCGCGTACAGGGTCAAGCCGCTGCGCTTGAATTCTGCCGAGTCCAGCACCGCGCGGGTGACTTCGTCGCCGACGCCGCCGAATAAATAAGAGACGTGGGCCTGGCTGATCAGCTCCGTCACCGCCTTCACGGCCAGCTCGGCCTGGCCGTGATCGTCGCGCACCAGGTATTGGATGCGGCGGCCGTTGATCCCGCCTTTTGCGTTGAGGACGTCAAAATAAGTCTTGATGCCGGCGACATAATCGCGCCCCAGATCGGCATTCGGGCCGGACAAATCGATGGCCTGGCCGACGACGATGGTATCGGCTGCCGCATTTGCCGGTAATGGCAAGGACGGGAAAAGCGCGATGGAGAGGCCGACTGCGCCCAGATACTTGCGCAAAAAGCGTTTCAAGTTTAAGTTCATCGGAAAAATTGAAATATGGCGATGGGGGAGTCGCGATTCTGGCCGTAAATTGTTACGGCTTGATGAATTTTTGGTGTTTGTGAAGCTGTTCTTGCTGACAATGGAATAATTGTATATATTATTTATACGATTTAATTTTGGAGAGATGAATGGTTACCAGTAAAAGTGCAAGACCAAGTGTGAAACGTGTCGTCAAGAAGCCAGCAGCAGTACCCAAGACCGTTGCCAAAGCCCAACCTGCAGCGCGTTCTGCCGTCAAGCCGGGTCCCAAGGCCGCCGCAGCAGCAGCCAACCCCGCAGTAAAATCGACAGTAAAGCCGGCAGCAAAAGTGGCTGCCAAAGCGGCGACCAAACCATTGCCGAAATCCTTGCTCGTCACCAAGCCGATTGTCCTTAAATCGACGCTGCCGGTCAGCAAGTCGGCGCCAAGCATCAAATCACTGCCAGATGGAAAGAGCAAAGTAAAAAAAGCCAAGCTGGTGCGCGATAGCTTCACCATGCCTGCCGATGAATATCAGGTTTTGGGCGACGTCAAAAAGACCTTCTTGAAGGCCGGCCTGGAAGTGAAGAAGAGCGAGCTGTTGCGGGTCGGCGTTGCCTTGATTCGTGAGCTGGATCTGGCAAGCCTGAAACTGGCTGTGGCCAGCCTGCCGCCGGTGAAAGCAGGGCGCCCTAAGAAAGAGAAATAAGATCGATCTGCGGCATTCTTCAGTGTGTGGGGTTCGAATTTGTACGGCGACGAAACTTGTCGTGCAAATTCGGCCCTTTTTTATTTGCCGCCAATTTATTGAAAGCAGCGTAATTTTGAAGATGATGATTGTATTTTCGACACTGTTGTTATGTCACAGAACCGAAATAAATCTGTCATTTTCTTGAAGTAATCGGTGGTTAGGCTTGTCATCGTCACAATCAGAAAGGACGATGAATGCAACTACTAACGAATCCTGGCGAAGCAAGTCCTAGTGTTTCCAAGTTGACGGTTAGTCTTGCCACTACGCCGGAAGAAGTGCGCGAAGTACAACGCCTGCGTTATAAGGTTTTTATCGAGACGATGGGCTTGTCGGCGCTGGCCAATGCGGATGGCCTGGATAGCGATGAATTCGATTCTTATTGCGATCACCTGATCGTCCGCGACACCAACACCCTGCGCGTGGTTGGCACTTATCGCGTCATGAGTCCGCATGCAGCAAGACGCATGGGCCGATATTATTCAGAGCAGGAATTCGATCTCGGCCGGCTCGATAATCTGCGCAGCAGCATTGCCGAAGCAGGGCGCGCCTGCATCGATCCGGAATACCGCAGCGGCAGCGTCATCATGCTGTTGTGGGCAGGCCTGGCGGCCTTCATGCGGCGTGAGCGTTGCGACTACCTGATGGGCTGCGCCAGCGTCAGCCTGGCCGATGGCGGACATAATGCCGCAGCCTTGTACCACGCTCTGGATCAAACCAATTTTGCACCGGCCGAATACCGCGTTACGCCGCATGTGCCGTTCCCGGTATATGAGCGCGAAGCCGGTCATGTGGCGCAAATGCCGCCGCTGTTAAAAGGCTATTTACGCAGCGGCGCCTGGGTTTGCGGCGATCCGGCCTGGGATCCTGATTTTCACTCCGCCGATTTTTTCCTGCTGTTGCCTTTATCCAAGCTGGATCAACGCTACGCCCGTCACTACCTTAAAGAAACGAGGGCGGCATGAAGCCGGGCGAACAGTTTCTGGACGCTGCATTTTTTGGCGCTGCCACTGGCGCCGGCGTCGGCTTGAAGCGCGAGCCAATCCGCTTTCGCACCATCTGGATTTCCGATGTTCACCTGGGAACCACAGGCTGCCAGGCTGCTCGCCTGTTGGAATTTTTACGCGCGACCGAGTCGGATACCTTGTATCTGGTCGGCGATATCATCGACGGTTGGCAATTGAAGCGGCGCTGGTATTGGGATCAGGTGCACAACAACGTGGTGCAGACGGTGCTGAAAAAAGCGCGCAAGGGAACCGAGGTGATTTTTGTTCCCGGCAATCACGACGAGGCTGTGCGCCAATTCATCGATCTGGACTTCGGCGGTATCCGGATTCGCGATGAATTGGTGCATACCACCGCGCAAGGCAAGCGCATGCTGGTGCTGCATGGCGACCGTTTCGATGGCGTGATCGCTTGCGCCAAGTGGCTGGCGTATGTTGGCGACGGCTTGTATACCGTGATCCTGAAATTCAACCAATGGTTCAACGGCTGGCGCGCGCGCGCCGGTTTGCCTTACTGGTCGCTATCGCAATACCTGAAGCTGAAAGTGAAAAACGCGGTGAATTATATTTCTTCGTTTGAAGATGCACTGGCGGCGGAAGCGCAAAAGAAAGGCCTGGACGGCGTCATTTGCGGCCACATCCATAAGCCGGAAATCCGCGATATCAACGGCATCACGTATTGTAACGATGGCGACTGGGTGGAGAGTTTGTCGGCGCTGGTGGAAGAGGCCAGCGGTGAATTGCGCCTGGTCACCTGGCAGGAAATCATGCAGCAAAAGAATAGCGTACCCGGCAAACAGGCTCGTGAACTATGCGAATTGCCATCGTAACTGACGCCGGGCAATCGCAAATAAACGGGGTAGTCAATACTTTACGCGCCACCAGCGCTTGCTTGCGCCATAACGGCCATGAAGTATTGCTGCTCAGTCCAGACGGCTTTCCAACCTTTGCCTGTCCCACATATCCCGAAATCCGTCTGGCGCATAAACCTTACGCCAGGATCGCCGCCAGCCTGAAGGCGTTTGCGCCGGACTGCATTCATATCTCGACCGAAGGGCCGATGGGTCTGGCCGCCCGGCGTTTCTGCCTGCGCCAGGGAATAGGCTTCACGACCGCCTACCATACCCGTTTTCCCGAGTACCTGAGCGCACGCTCGATCTTGCCTAAAGCCGTTATTTACAGCTGGCTGCGCTGGTTCCACGGCCCGTCGAAAGCCGTGATGGTGCCGACTCCGCATGTGCTCAAGGAGCTGGAGCAACGCGGTTTTCGCCATCTGGTGCTGTGGGGACGAGGAGTCGACACCGAACGCTTCAAGCCGGTGGATGAGGATCATGCCTGCATAGCGCGTCCTTTGTATCTGTATGTCGGCAGAGTCGCGGTGGAAAAGAATATCGAATCTTTCTTGCAGGTCGATCTGCCGGGCAGTAAATGGGTGATCGGCGACGGCCCGTTGCGGGAAGAATTGCAGAAGCGTTATCCAGAAGTGCAGTTCCTGGGCGCCAAGCCGCACCATGAACTCACTTCGTATTACAACTGCGCCGATGTGATGGTGTTTCCCAGCCATACCGACACCTTCGGCCTGGTCATGATCGAAGCCATGGCGTGCGGCGTGCCGGTAGCGGCTTATCCGGTAGCCGGTCCGCTTGACGTCGTCGCGCAAGGACGCTCCGGAATACTGGATGCGGACCTGACCTCAGCCTGCCTGCTGGCTCTTGCTCTGGACCGGCGCGAAGTACGGCAGCATGCGCTGGAATATTCCTGGGAGCTGGCTACTCAGCAGTTTCAACAGCATTTGTTTCAGATACATGATTTGAAGGCGCGCCCCAAGAATCTGCTGACAGGCAGGTCGCGGCCGGTATCCGGCTTGTAAGCGTAAAAAAAGCCTCGCAATGCGAGGCTTTCTCTATTCATTCTGAATACCTGTTTCCAGCTTATTTCCAGAATTTCCACCAAGGGGCTTTTGCAACCTTCTGGTCGCTGGTAGTGCCGCTGCCGCCGACATATTTGCTGTTCGGGTAGGTTTTCTTCAGTACGCGCTCGGAGTCGTCGCGCAGTTGCGTGAGGCCCAGGGCGTCATAAGACTGCACCATGATATGCAGCGCATCTTCAACCGCAGGCGCATCGCGATATTCCTGAATCGCGCTTTGCGCACGATTGGCTGCCGCAACATATGCACCGCGCCGGTAGTAATAGCTGGCGACGTGGACGTCATACTGCGCCAGCGCATTCACCAGGTATTTCATGCGCGCCAGGGAATCGGGCGCATAAGTGCTGTTCGGGAAGCGGACTACCACTTGCTTGAAGGCGTCGAATGCATCGCGCGCGGCTTTCGGGTCGCGCTCGGTGGCGTCTTCGCTGGACAGGAAGTCGAAAATGCTGATCTTGTCATTGAAGTTGACCAGGCCGCGCAGGTAGTACATATAGTCTACGTTAGGGTGGTTTGGATGCAGCTTGATGAAGCGGTCGATCGCCGCCAGCGCTTCAGGTTGTTCGCCTTGCCGGTAATGCGCATAGGCGATATCCATTTGCGCCTGTTGCGCGTAAGTGCCGAACGGATAACGCGATTCCAGCTTTTCAAAGTACTTAATTGCCTTATCGTAGCCGCCGCTGTTCATTTCATCCTTGGCCTCCGAGTATAATCGGGGGGCGGACCAGTTTGCGGTTTCATCGACTTTGTCTGGCAATAAGCCACACGCGGATAAGGATAGAGCGAATGCGACAGCAGCTAGTTTTAAGAGTCTTTTTTGCATAGTGGTTTGCAAGATTGCGCGTATTTACGTGTATGAACAACGATTGATTATAGCTGATGGGACTTCAAGTGATGTCATTTACCAAGCCAAATTTGGCTGAAAGTCTGCCTGACGCTGATTTTGAGGCCGATATCGAGTATGTTGATGACGGCGTCGACGACGGCGATGCGGCTACAGCCAGCGCGCCGATAGTACTGCAATTGACTCCGGATGTGTGCGGCACGCGTCTGGATAAAGTAGTTTCAAGTCTGGTGCCGCAATATTCGCGCAGCCGTATCCAGCAGTGGATCGAAGCCGGCCATGTCACCGTGGACGGTAAACCCGGCACCACGAAAATGACAACCTACGGCGACGAAACCGTGATTGTACTGCCGCAGCCGGCGCCCGACGAACAGGCGTTCAAGGCGGAAGACATGCCGCTGGACGTGGTGTACGAAGATGCGGCCATCATCGTCATCAACAAGCCGGCCGGGCTGGTGGTGCATCCCGCCGCCGGCAACTGGTCGGGAACCCTGCTCAACGGCTTGCTGTTCCGCTGGCCGGCATTGGTCGGGGTGCCGCGCGCCGGCATCGTGCATCGCCTGGACAAGGATACCAGCGGCTTGATGGTGGTCGCCAAAACACTGGAAGCGCAGACCGATCTGGTGCGCCAGTTGCAAGCGCGTACCGTCAAGCGCCAGTACCTGGCGCTGGTGTGGGGTTCGCCGCAGTTGAACGGGACGGTGGACAGCGCCATGGCGCGCCATCCGCGCGACCGCATCAAGATGGCGGTGTCGGACAGTCTGATCGCCAAACCGGCCATCACTCATTACCAGCGGCTGGCGACCGGCTTGCTGGATGGCCGTCCGGTCAGTCTGATGGGTTGTCGTCTGGAAACCGGGCGTACCCATCAGATCCGGGTGCACATGCAGTCGCTCGGCTTTTCGCTGGTGGGTGACGCCTTGTACGGCAAGCAACATCTGATGCCGGCTTTTCCGCGCCAAGCCTTGCAGGCGTCGCGGCTGGGCCTGATTCATCCGACTAGCGGCAAGCCTTGCGAATGGTTTGCGCCGTTGCCGGACGATTTCGCTGCGTTGCTGGCACGCGCCGGCATCAGCGCCCCGCTCAGTGTCCCTGAATAGCAGAGCTTTGTCTTGTGAGCTAAATGGAGCGTTGAGCGCATGGAACTAATTATTCCAGACTGGCCTGGGCTGCCGCCCAATATTGGCGCTTTTGCCACCTTGCGCGGCGGTGGCGTCAGTGCCGGTCCTTACGATGACGGCAACGGCGGCGGCGGCCTGAATCTCGGGACCCATGTCGGCGATCTGCCGCAAGCCGTCGCAAGCAACCGTGCGCGCCTGGATGTTTTGCTGCCGGCGTCGCCGCTCTGGATGACGCAAGTGCATGGCCATCATGTGATTGACGCTGACGGCAGTGCTGTCGGGGTCGAGGCGGATGCTGCCATTGCGACCCGGGCTGGGGTGGTTTGTGCCATCCAGACCGCGGATTGCCTGCCGGTCTTGTTTGCCGATTTGAATGGCGGCGTGGTCGGCGCGGCGCATGCCGGCTGGCGCGGGCTGGTGGGCGGGGTATTGCAAAACACTGTGGCCCGCATGAGAGCCGCCGGCGCCGGGCCGATTGCCGCCTGGCTTGGCGCCGCCATTGGCCCGCAGCGATTCGAGGTCGGGGCCGATGTGCTTACGGCATTTGTCGAGGCCGCGGAGGCAACCCAGGCACGGCCGCAAATCCAGGCTTGCTTTACACCCATCGCGCAGCGGCCGGGTAAATATCTGGCAGACATTTATCAGCTGGCGCGGCTTGCTTTACGTCAGGCAAATGTGCAAGATGTGCATGGCGGCGGTTTATGCACGGTCAGCGATAGAAATTTTTATTCCTACCGCAGAGATCATGTGACTGGTCGCATGGCCTCGTTGATTTGGCTGAAATGAGTTGGTTGAAATGATCAGCGTTGCTGCTCATCCGTTTTTTCCGGCGAGGCGGGCGCTGGAACGACAGCGGCGGCTGACGCAGATTTTTGTTGTGCCGCCAACCTGGCAGAATTTGCAGCACGCTGTCGATTTCTCTTGCGTTTCGGCGTGCCCATCAGGTATAAAACAATTGTCAAAGGAAAAACACCATACAGCAAAAACGTCATCACGCCGGCAACTGCATTAGCTTCTGTAATTGCCATCATGAAGACGACGTAAATCCATGCGATGGCGACGATATACATGTTGGTTTCTGCTTTAGCTTTAGAATCAATCCGATAAAAGATACACGAAAATACGCCAAAACAACGGTCACAGCATGAATACGCCTAATTTTTCCGCTTTCGATCCTGCCGCATTGTCGCAACTCTCGCAACAATTCAGCCAAGCGTTCAATCCGCAATTCCTCCAGCAACTCAGCCATATAGCCGATCCCAACATGTTCCTGGGCTTGCTTAATTCGTCTGCGCAAAACCAGAACGGCGCTGCAGGGGCTGGCAATTTCGGCGATCTTGGCGATCTCGGCATTTCGCTGGATCCGGCCGCGCTGGAAAAACTGCAGATGGAATATACGCAACAGATGTCGGCCTTGTGGCAGGACATGCTTGCAGCGCGGATCCCGGCCATCGCGGATCGCCGCTTCAGCGCTGCGGCCTGGCAAGGTAATCCGGTGTATGCGTTCAATGCCGCAGCGTATTTATTGAACGCCCGTTTCCTGAGCGCGATGGTCGAAGCGCTGGATGCGCCGCCAAAGATCAAGCGGAAAATCGGTTTTACAGTGCAGCAGATGATAGACGCCATGGCGCCTTCCAATTTTCTGGCGACCAACCCGGTGGCCCAGCAGAAAATTGTCGAAACCAATGGCGAAAGCCTGACCAAGGGCATCGCCCAGATGATTGCGGACATGCATAAGGGCAGGGTGTCGCAGACCGATGAGTCAGCGTTCGAGGTCGGCAAGGATGTGGCGACCACCGAAGGTGCGGTGGTATTTGAAAACGCCTTGTTCCAGCTGATTCAATACAAGCCGCTCACCGCCAAGGTGTACCAGCGGCCGCTGCTGATCGTGCCGCCGTGCATCAACAAATTCTACATCCTGGATTTACAGCCGCAGAACTCCCTGGTGCGCTATGCGCTGGAGCAAGGGCACAGCGTATTCCTGGTTTCCTGGCGCAATGCCGATGAATCATTGGCGCATACGACCTGGGACCAGTACATTGTCGACGGCGTTATCCGGGCGATCGAAGTGGTGCAGGATATCTCCGGCCAGGACAAGATCAATGCGCTCGGCTTTTGCGTCGGCGGTACGATTTTGTCGACCGCCCTGGCAAAGCTGGCGGCTGACAAAGTCAACCCGATCGCCAGCCTGACCTTGCTGACGGCCTTCCTGGATTTCAGCGACACCGGCATTCTGGATGTCTATATCGACGACATGCAGATACGCATGCGGGAACAGGCCATCGGCCAGGGCGGCTTGATGCCCGGGCGCGAATTCGGCTCGGCGTTTTCCAGTTTGCGTCCAAATGACCTGCTTTGGAATTATGTTGAATCGAATTACCTCAAGGGCGAGCAGCCGACGGCGTTTGATTTGTTGTACTGGAACGCCGACAGCACCAATTTGCCGGGCCCGATGTTTTGCTACTACCTGCGGCATATGTATCTGGATAACTCGCTGAAAGACGCCGGTAAACTGACAGTGGACGGGCAACAGATTGATCTAGGCAAGATCGATGCGCCGGCCTTTATTTATGCGTCGCGCGAAGATCACATTGTGCCCTGGACCTCGGCCTATGCCTCGGTTTCCCTGCTGAATCCCAAAAAGCCGAAGCAGAATCGCTTTGTGCTTGGCGCTTCCGGCCACATCGCCGGCGTGATTAATCCGCCGGCAAAAAAGAAGCGCAGTTATTGGACCAGCAACGGGACCAAGAACGGGACCAAGAACGGCGCCAACAAACAAATCGCCGTAGATGCCGAAACCTGGCTGGCGGCAGCGGTTGAGCATCCGGGCAGCTGGTGGACCGAATGGACGGAATTTTTATCCGAGCATGCAGGAAAACAAGTGGCGGCGCCGCGCAAATTAGGAAATACTAAGCACGACATCATTGAACCGGCGCCGGGGCGGTATGTCAAAGTCAGGGCTGAATAATTCGGGCAGAGCAAGATAAGACACTTTAAAGTGCGAGAAGACGGTAGGGCAAGCAGCAAACAATAAGCGCATGGATTTTTTGAATTGTTTTTTTGAAGGAGACAAAAGATGGCAAAGCGAATCGTTTATGTGACCGGGGGAATGGGCGGCATCGGCACCCCAATTTGTACTCGTCTTTGCACAGATGGTTTTACCGTGGTTGCCGGTTGCGGACCAAATTCGGCGCGCAAGGATAAATGGCTGGCCGATATGCGGGCCAAGGGATATGACATCCATGCTTCGGAAGGCAATGTCTCCGATTGGGAATCGACCAAGGCGGCATTTGACAAGGTCAAGGCGGAAGTCGGTGAAGTCGATGTCCTGATCAATAACGCCGGCATTACGCGTGACGGCCAATTCCGCAAGATGTCCAAAGCCGACTGGGATGCCGTCATCGACACCAATCTGAATTCACTGTTCAACGTCACCAAGCAGGTCATCGACGGCATGGCGGATCGCGGTTGGGGGCGGATCGTCAATATTTCGTCGGTGAACGGCCAGAAGGGCCAGTTCGGCCAGACCAACTATTCGACCGCCAAAGCCGGGATTCACGGCTTTACCATGGCGCTGGCGCAGGAAGTTGCGACCAAGGGCGTTACCGTCAACACGGTGTCTCCCGGTTATGTCGGTACCGATATGGTGCGTTCGATCAGGCCCGACGTCCTGGAAAAAATCGTTGCCGGGATCCCGGTAAAACGCTTGGGCGAACCGGAAGAAATCGCCTCGATCATCTCCTGGATTGTGTCAGAAGAGGGTGGTTATGCGACCGGCTCAGACTTTTCGCTGAACGGCGGCCTGCACATGGGCTAATGCCGGTTCCCGCGTGGATTGTTCGTGACTCGTTTTCAGTTCACGCGGGTTGTCACTAATACTTGTTTGTATTGCAATGCAATAAAACTCCCTGCACTGCCTTTGCACATGCCTATAATAAGGATGTGCTGCTGCAAGCATGGCTTGCTAAAGTGGTAATCGAAGCGGCAAAAAAGCGGCAAATATAAAATGCGTTATGGGCGCAGCAACCTGGGACAGAAATGACTACTACAAAAAAAATGTCTGAACGTTTGATCAAGAAGTATCCGAATCGTCGCCTGTACGATACGCAAACCAGTTCATACATTACCCTGACGGATGTCAAGCAACTGGTCTTGGACAACGAGGAATTCGTTGTGCTGGACGCCAAGACCGACGACGATCTCACGCGCAGCATCTTGCTGCAGATTATTCTGGAAGAAGAGTCAAACGGCACCCCCATGTTTTCCAGCGCGGCGCTGTCGCAAATCATTCGCTACTACGGCCATGCGATGCAGGGGATGATGGGTTCTTATCTGGAAAAAAACATCCAGGCTTTCATCGATATCCAGAACAAACTGACTGAAAACTCCAAGGGTTTTTACGAAGGCAAGCCCTTCAGCCCGGAAATGTGGACGCAGTTCATGAATGTCCAGGGGCCGATGATGCAGGGCATGATGAGCAACTATATCGAGCAGAGCAAGGGCTTGTTCATCCAGATGCAGGAACAGATGCAAAACCAGACCAAGAACATGTTCGGCACTTTCCCGTTTGCTCCGCCGCCGCCGGACAAGACAAAAAAATAATCATTCAAGACACGCCCCGTAGCGGGTTTTTAGAAACCATACGGGGTAACCATGGCGGAGGAAGGGGTACAATAGCGACTTTGCTTTGACCCCATCTCCTGTCATGTCCAACGTCATTCCTGCTGCACCAGCCACCGCCGCCACTGCACTGCCTGCGCCCAAAGTCGGTTTTGTCTCCCTGGGTTGCCCCAAGGCACTAGTCGATTCCGAACAGATCCTGACCCAGCTGCGTGCGGAGGGTTATGAAACTGCCAAGTCGTATGAGGGGGCTGATCTGGTCATCGTCAACACTTGCGGGTTCATCGACGCCGCAGTGCAAGAGTCGCTGGACGCCATCGGCGAAGCCCTGAGCGAAAACGGCAAAGTCATCGTGACCGGTTGCCTTGGCGCCAAAAAGGATGCTGACGGCGACGACATCATCCAGAAGATCCACCCCAAGGTGTTGGAAGTCACCGGTCCGCACGCGGTAGGCGAGGTCATGTTTGCGGTGCATAAGCACCTGCCCAAGCCGCATGCTCCCTTCCTCGATTTGCTGCCGCCGCAGGGCATCAAGCTGACGCCTAAGCATTTCGCCTATCTGAAAATTTCGGAAGGTTGCAATCATCGTTGCAGTTTTTGCATTATCCCATCGATGCGCGGCGACCTGGTGTCGCGCCCGATTGCCGACGTCATGCTGGAAGCCGAGAACCTGTTCAAGGCTGGCGTCAAAGAATTGCTGGTGATTTCGCAAGACACCAGCGCTTACGGCGTCGACGTCAAGTTCCGCATGGGTTTCTGGAACGGCAAGCCGGTCAAGACGCATATGACGCAACTGGTCACCGCGCTGGGTGAACTGGCTGCGCAATACGGTGCCTGGGTGCGTCTGCACTATGTTTATCCTTACCCGCACGTCGACCAGATCATTCCGCTGATGGCGGAAGGCAAGGTGCTGCCATACCTGGACGTGCCGCTGCAACATGCCCATCCCGATGTGTTGAAGCGCATGAAGCGCCCGGCCAGCGGCGAAAAAAATATCGAACGGATCCAAGCCTGGCGTGCGATGTGCCCGGATCTCACCATTCGTTCGACCTTTATCGCCGGCTTTCCTGGCGAAACCGACGCCGAATTCGAATACTTGCTGGATTTCCTGAAAGAGGCGGAAATCGACCGCCTCGGTTGTTTTGCTTATTCGCCGGTGGAAGGCGCGACCGCCAATGCACTGGATAATCCGGTGCCGGAAGAGCTGCGCGAAGAGCGTCGTGGGCGCGTGATGCAGTTGCAGGAAGAGATTTCCAAGAAGCGCTTGCAAGCCAAGGTCGGCAAGACCATGCGCGTGCTGATCGATGAAGTCGACCGCAATGGCGGTATCGGCCGTTCCAGCGCCGATGCGCCTGAAATCGATGGCGTGGTCTATGTCAAGCCGCCGTATGAGCCGCACAAAAAACTGGTGGTTGGCGAATTTGTCGATGTCACCATCACGGCTTCGGATGCGCATGATTTGTGGGCTGCTGCATGATGGCAGGGAAGTTTGCTGTTGCGCTGTCGTTGGCGTTTGGTCTAGCTTCCACTCCGGTATTTGCGGACAGCGTTGATGTTGCCGCTGTCCCGGCACCTGCGGCCACGGTGCAAAACTTATTCGCTAAGCCGCTAATTTTGCGCGGCACGCTGGGCGATGCGCAAATCGAGATGCATTTGCAACTGAAAGCGGATCCGACCGAAGGCATTCAAGGCCATTACGTGATTGCCGGCCAATCCGCCAAAATCCTGCTGGCTGGCGAATCGGAAAATACCGATGTCATCATGGAAGAATCCATCAATGGCAAGGATGTCTCAGGGGAGTGGGCTGGAAAACTGCTCGGCAATGTCTTCAGCGGCACTTGGTCGACCACAGACGACGCGGTGACCAAACCCTTCGCTTTGACCGTGCAGGCTGCCAAGCCCGTTAAATAAATCATAGCCACTCATAGCCACCATTGAACATGCCCAAAAAAAAGAATTCTCAAACCGCATTGATGCACAGCGAATATACCGCGCCGACAGGTTTTGACGCCTTTCCGGTAGCGATTCACCACGCTTCCACGGTGTTGTTCAAGAATGTCGCAGCGATGCGCGCCCGTGACTGGCAGGAAAAGAGCGGCTATACCTACGGCCTGCATGGCACGCCAACCTCGTTTACGCTGGAGGCGCGGCTGGCTGAAATCGAAGGCGGCCGGTACTGCCTGCTGGCGCCTAGCGGCCTGGCTGCGATTACGATGATCGATCTGGCCTTGCTGAAGAGCGGCGACGATGTGCTGCTGCCAGACAACGTGTATAACCCGAATCGCGAATTAGGTAACTGGCTGGACAGGGACTTCGGTATTTCGGCGCGTTACTACGATCCCTTGATCGGCGCCGGCATTACCGGATTGATCCAGCCGAACACGCGCCTGATCTGGACCGAAGCACCGGGTTCGGTGTCGATGGAAGTGCCGGATATTCCGGCCATCTGCGCCGCTGCACATGCCAAAGGCGCTTTGGTGGCGATAGACAATACCTGGTCCGCCGGCTTGGCTCTGCGTGCTTTCGACCTCGGCATCGATATCGTGATGCAGGCGTTGACCAAATATCAGTCGGGCGGATCGGATATATTGATGGGCGCCGTGATCACCAGGGATCCGGTCTTGAACCAGAAGCTGCAGACCGCGCACATGCGCCTGGGTTTCGGCGTCGGCATGGATGATGCCTATCTTGTGTTGCGTAGCCTGCCGACCATGAAATTGCGCTTTGAAGCGCATGATGCAGCGGCGCGCACAGTCGCCGCCTGGTTGAAGCAGCGGCCGGAGATCAGCCGGGTACTGCATCCGGCTTTTTCAGATTGTCCGGGACATGAAATCTGGCAGCGCGACTTCACCGGAGCCGGCGGCTTGTTCTCGGTATTGTTCGACGCGCGTTATAGCGAAGAACAAACCGACCGCTTTGTCGATAGCTTGAAATTATTCAAGATCGGCTATAGCTGGGGCGGCGCAAACAGCCTCTGCGTTCCTTACCGGATCCAGGGCATGCGTAAAAACTGGCAGGATCAGGGCATCCTGGTGCGCTTCAATATCGGTCTGGAAGATCCGCAGGATCTGATTGCCGATATCGAACAAGCCTTCGCTGCGATGTAGCCTAAGCTACGACGATTTGAACGAAAAAAACCGATCCACGTAGATCGGTTTTTCTTGCCTGTCGTTTAAGATAATTGCTGACACATATAAACCGCGGCTGCCTGATTTTCTGATACTTGATAACTGGCGAGATTTTCTTTGGCCGGAGAATGCTGCATTTCCATCGACGCATAGCCCAGCGCGCTCCAGAATGCCCGCGACTGTTGTACCGATACCAGCGCGCTCCAATGCAAACCGTCTGCACGCGCGTGTTCCAGCGCAACCGCGACCAAAGCATTGGCCGCTTGCCGGCCGCGTGCACCGGGCGCGACAGCCAGATCATGCAGATACAAGCAATCCGGCGCAGCTGCAATCTTGAACGGCCGGTCCAGCGCCGTGACGACATCTTTGTTTGACGGATAGCTGAACAGATAGGCCGCCGGCTCTTGCCCATGCGGCGACCAGACCCAGCAAGTGCCCGGGGTCAGGGCAAGGCGGGCGCGGAATACGGCTTCCGATTCCTGCATGAGCGGCGGATAGCATTCCGCCTGGATCTGCATGACGGCAGGAATGTCCTGGTCGGACATGATCCTGACGGTGCCGTGGTTTGCTGCAGCCTGTTTTTCGATAGCTGAAATCAAGCAGGCATTGCCTTATTGTCATTCAGGTCTACCAAGCCTTTGATCAGGCGATAGCCTTTCCATAGCCAGGCAATGCCCCATACAGCGAAAGCCAGCGGGATCCCGATCACCGTCAGGAACAGGGCGCCGCCGACGAACATCCACAATAGATACCACCAGAATGAACGAATCTGCCAATTGTAGTGGCTGTACACAAAAGTATCTGCCGCGTCCTGGCGCTTGACATAATTGATGATTAACGGGATCCAGGAAAATGCCCCTAGAGAAAATACCAGGCTGGCGCCGTGAAAAAGGTAGAGCCACCAGGCAAGGTTCTTCTCGGAGTGCAGTTTGCTATCGAAAACCAGTTCTTGTGCCATGACTGTCCTTTAGATTAAGGGGAGGCGCTGATTTCAACGGAAATTACGCCAATATCGGCAAGATGCCATCCAATCCGACAAAATTCAAGGCCACGCTGGCTTGCGCGCGCACTACCGGCTTGGCGCGGAAGGCGACCGACAGGCCGGCGATCTTCATCATGTTGAGGTCATTGGCGCCATCGCCCATGACAATCGCCTGACTGGCAGCGATATCCAGCTCGGCGCAGACGCGCTCGACAGTCAGTTTCTTTTCCTCTGCGTTGACGATACTGCCCAGCACTTTGCCGGTCAGCTTGCCGTCGACGATTTCAAGCACGTTGGAATGGGCGTAATCCAGCCCCAGCGTGGCTTTCATGCGGTCGGTAAAGAAGGTAAAGCCGCCGGATACCAGCAAGGTCTTGATGCCGGCAGCCTTGACCGCGGCCAGCATGTTTTCCGCGCCCGGCGACAATTGCAACCGTTCGTCGAACACCCGTTGCAACGCCGATGCATCCAGACCTTTGAGCAGGGCCACGCGCCGGGTCAGGCTTTCGTTGAACTCCAGTTCGCCGCGCATGGCAGCTTCGGTAATCGCCGCGACTTCCGGCTTGAGGCCTTGCATGTCGGCGATTTCGTCGATGCATTCGATGGTGATCAAGGTCGAATCCATGTCCATCGCCAGTAACTTGAAATCGCCCAGTTTCGGCGCTGACGGCAGCCAGGCGCAATCGACCTGGGCGCCGTAGCAGGCGGCGTCGATCAGCGTCTTCAGGTTGTCGGAATAGGCGACGTCGTCGCAACGCCATGCATGGCGGCCGGCGCTGCTGATATCGACAGCGGCAACGCCCGCCAGGCTGGCGATACGGTCAATGGCGTTGCGTTCTGCGCTCAGGCTTTGCAAGATCAGATTCATGTGTCTGTGTGGCTTTACTAGAATTTAAAAAAGGAACAACGAGGCCAGGTCATCCGGCCAAGGCTTTGATGGTCGCCTTGACCTGCGTCAGGCGCGCGGCCAGGTCGGGCATGTCAGCGGTGATGCGCAATTTGTCTTGGCCATTCAGTTTGATATGACGATTTTTCTGAATCAGCTCGATGATGCGCATGGCGTCGATCGGCGGATTCGGCACGAATTGCAGCAAGGCGGCGTCGGTATGCGCGTCGATCTTGACGATGCCTATCGATTTGGCGGCAATCCGCAGGCGATGGGTTTCGATCAAGGCTTTGGCGGGATCCGGCAGCTTGCCGAAGCGATCGATCAATTCTTCCTGCAGGTCGTCGATTTTGTCTTGCGCATTGCAATTGGCCAGGCGCTTGTAGATCGATAGTCTTTCGTGGACGTCGCCGCAATAATCGTTGGGCAGCAAGGCTGGCACATGCAAATTGATTTCGGTGGTGGTCGAGAGCGGCGCCGCCAGATCGGGCTCCTTGCCATTCTTCAATGAGCGCACCGCTTCGTTGAGCATGTCGGAATACAACTGGAAGCCGATCTCAAGCATTTCTCCGGATTGGTTTTCGCCCAATACCTCGCCGGCGCCGCGGATTTCCAGGTCGTGCATGGCCAGGTAAAAGCCGCTGCCGAGTTCTTCCATCTGCTGGATCGCATCCAGCCGGCGCTGCGCCAGTTTGGTCAGACCCTGGACGTCATGCACCAGCAGGTAGGCGTAAGCCTGGTGATGCGAGCGGCCAACCCGGCCACGCAATTGATGCAATTGCGCCAGGCCGAATTTGTCGGCGCGATGCATGATGATGGTGTTGGCAGTCGGCACATCGATGCCGGTTTCGATAATCGTGGTGCACAGCAGGATATTGAAGCGCTGGGCAACAAAGTCGCGCATCACTTTTTCCAGATCGCGTTCGTGCATCTGGCCGTGGGCGATGGCGATGCGCGCCTCTGGCAGCAGCGTTTCCAGCATCGCCTTGCGGTTCTGGATGGTCTCCACTTCGTTGTGCAGGAAGTAGACCTGGCCGCCGCGCTTCAATTCGCGCAGGCAGGCTTCGCGGATGGTCGATTCGCCTTCGCTACGCACGAAAGTCTTGATCGCCAGACGCTTTTGCGGTGCGGTGGCGATGATGGAAAATTCCCGCAAGCCTTCCAACGCCATCCCCAAGGTACGTGGGATAGGCGTTGCGGTCAGGGTCAAAACATCCACTTCGGCGCGCAAGGCCTTGAGCGCTTCTTTCTGGCGCACGCCGAATCGATGTTCTTCATCGATGATCACCAGTCCCAGGCGCGAGAACTTAATATCGTCGGACAATAATTTATGCGTGCCGATCACGATATCCAGGGTGCCGTCGGCCATGCCCTTGATGGCTTGCGTCACTTCCTTGCCGGAGCGGAAGCGCGACAATTCAGCAATCTTCACCGGCCAATCGGCAAAGCGGTCGGCGAAAGTTTGTGCGTGCTGTTCCGCCAGCAAGGTGGTCGGCGCCAGGATCGCGACTTGCTTGCCGCCGAGGACGGCGACAAAGGCAGCGCGCAGCGCCACCTCGGTCTTGCCGAAGCCGACGTCGCCGCAAATCAGCCGGTCCATCGGCTTGCCGCTGGTCATGTCTTTGATGACTGCATTGATCGCGGCGGCCTGGTCGACGGTTTCTTCAAAGCCGAAGCTTTCAGAGAATGCCTCGTAATCGTGGGCGGAATATTCAAAGGCATGGCCTTGGCGCAAGGCGCGCCGCGCATACAGATTCAATAATTCCGCAGCGGTATCGCGCACCTGCTGCGCGGCTTTGCGCTTGGCTTTTTCCCACTGCCCGGAACCGAGCGCATGCAGCGGTGCGTCTTCCGGCGAGGCGCCGGAGTAGCGCGAAATCACATGCAGCTGCGATACCGGCACGTAGAGCTTGGTGTCCTTGGCGTATTCCAGATGCAGGAATTCGGTTTCGCCTTCGCCCAGATCCATGCTGAGCAAGCCCATGTAGCGGCCGATGCCGTGGTTGATGTGCACCACCGGATCGCCGATCTTGAGTTCGGACAGGTCGCGCACCATGGACTCGACCTGGGTTGCGCCTTCCTGTTTTTTCTTGCCGATGCGGCGGCCGGAGCCGGCGTATAGCTCGGTTTCCGTGATGAATATGCATTGCGGCAGTTCAAAGCCGGCGTGCAAGGGCGCCACGCCCAGCATCAGTTTTTTGGTCGAGGTGGTGAAGTCGGCATAACCGTCGCACAGCGCCAGCGGCAAGTCGTATTCGTTGAAATACTGCTGCAAGGTTTCGCGGCGGCCATTCGATTCGGCGCAGATCATCACGCGGCGGTCGCTTTGCAGTAGATAGGCGCGCAGATTGGTGAGCGGGTCGTCGATGCGGCGGTTGACGGCGATATTCGGAATCGGCGCCGACAACTCCGATGCGGTGTCGCTGTGCTGGATCACCCAGCGGCCGTAGGGCTTGGCCAGGCTGAAAAAAATCTCGGCGGTCAGAAACAGGGATTCCGGCGCCAGCAAAGGGCGCTCGCGATCCGCCTTGAGGAATTTGTAGCGCGACTGCGTGTCGCTCCAGAAGCGCTGGATAGCGCCGTCGATATCGCCCACCAGGGCAAACGTCGAGGTCGCGGGCAGGTACTCGAACAAGGTCGCGGTTTCTTCAAAAAACAGCGGCAGATAGTATTCGATGCCGGCCGAGGCGATGCCGTTGCCGATGTCCTTGTAAATCGCCGAGCGCGACGGATCGCCTTCGAACACTTCGCGCCAGCGGCTGCGGAATGCCGAGCGCGCCGCTTCGTCCATCGGAAATTCGCGGCCCGGCAGCAGCCGTACTTCCTTGACCGGGTAGAGCGAGCGCTGGGTGTCGGCGTCGAAGGTGCGTATGGTTTCGATGGCGTCGCCGAACAAATCCAGCCGGTACGGCAGGACCGAGCCCATCGGGAAGATATCGATCAAGCCGCCGCGCACGGAATACTCGCCCGGCGACATGACCTGGTTGACGTGGCTGTAGCCGGCCAGCGTCAGCTGCGACTTCAGACGCGCTTCATCGAGCGTCTCGCCCTGTTTGAAAAAGAAGGTGTAAGCGGCCAGGAAGGACGGCGGCGCCATTTTGACCAGGGCGGTGGTGGAGGGCACCAGCAGCACGTCGCATTGGCCGCTCTGGACTTCATACAAGGTCGCCAGCCGCTCGGATACCAGGTCCTGGTGCGGCGAGAAGGCATCGTAGGGCAGGGTTTCCCAGTCCGGCAGCAAGTGGCAGCGCAGACCGTTGGGCTGGCCGCTGTCGCTGGCAGTTTGAAACCAGGGGATTTCACTGCGCAGCCGTTGGCCGTCGGTAGCGTCGGCGACTATCACCACCAGCATCCGTTGTTGCGACTTGAGCGCCAGCGCGGCCTGCGCCAAGGCAAATGCATCGGCCGAGCCGTGCAAGGCCGGCAACACAAAACGGGCGGCCGGCTTGGGCAGCAATTTTTCTAGATCAAAGGACATTAGGGCCTGTTAACATAATGCAATCGATGATGCATCGACGATGCAAGCGTGTATGTGTGTCGCTGGTCTGCTCAAAAAAAGCCGCAATACGCCTGATTTGACAGTTAAAATTCAGAGCCGCATTATAAACCACGGGCATAAATGCTGATTCTCACGACTCAGGGCATGCTTGACCAGGCATCTGGTCACGCGGCTATTGTCCCAAGCGTCTGTGCCCCAAGCTTTTTAAGTACCGTATTCATGTCATTTCCTCAGAATCTCCAGCGAGTCCATTGCGCATGAATTCCTCACGCTATTTTGCGCTGATTCCCGCCGCCGGTATCGGCGCTCGTTTAGGCGCGGACATTCCTAAGCAATATATGCCATTGGCCGGACAGCCGATGTTGACGCATGTCTTGACGACCTTTGCCGCGGCAAGCGTGATCAGCCATGTTTTCGTCGTGGTCAGCCCCGACGACGGCTACATAGGCGAGCTGATGGCAGCTGCGCCGCATTTGCAGGGACGGGTCAGTCTGTTATTTGATGGCGGCGCCAGCCGTCAGGAATCGGTGCTGAATGGCTTGCAGGCAATTCGGCCGCTGGTCGGCGATGACGACTGGATGCTGGTGCATGACGCTGCCCGGCCCGGTTTGACCGGCGGCTTGATAGAACATTTGATTGAGACGCTGCAAGATGATCCGGTGGGCGGTTTGCTGGCGTTGCCAGTGGTTGATACCCTGAAGCGCGGCGATCAGCGAGCGCGCGTGGCGCAGACCGTGCCGCGCACCGCGCTGTGGGCAGCGCAGACGCCGCAGATGTTTCGCTACAGCCTGCTGTTGCAGGCGATGTCGCAGGCCAATGCAGTTACCGACGAAGCCGGCGCGGTCGAATTGCTAGGCTTGCAGCCGCGCCTGGTCGAGGGCAGTCCGCGCAATTTCAAGGTGACTCTGCCGCACGACGTGGCGTTGGCAGAGATGTTTTTAAAGGAAGAATTTTGAAATTATTCGCACTGGATTCAAAGGAAATTGTATGAGCCAACCCCTTAGCCAGCAGCCTCGGTTTCGTATCGGCCAAGGCTACGATTGCCACGCCTTGCAGGCTGACCGGCCATTGATTATCGGCGGCGTGACGATTCCGCACAAAACCGGTTTGCTGGGACATTCCGACGCCGATGTTCTGTTGCACGCAATTATCGACGCCCTGTTCGGCGCTGCCGCTCTGGGCGACATCGGCCGCCATTTCTCCGATACCGACGCACAATTTGCCGGCGCCGATTCACGCAAACTGTTGCGCGAAGCGGTACGGCTGATAGGTGTTGCCGGCTACGCTGTCGGTAATATCGATTCGACCATCATCGCGCAAGCGCCGAAAATGGCGCCGCATATTCCACAGATGGTGGCGCAGATTGCCGCCGATTGCGGGGTTGCCGCCAATCAGGTCAATGTGAAGGCCAAAACCAATGAAAAACTGGGTTATCTGGGCCGGGAAGAGGGCATCGCAGCGGAGGCCGTGGCTTTGTTGTTTCCGCTCTAATCGACATCGACATGCACTAGGCTTTTAACTGCATTTCGATCTGGATTGCCAGGCCGCCGCCTTCACGGTTGCTGACCCGCAGCTTGCCGCCGTGCTGTTTGACAATCCGGCTGACGATAGCCAGCCCCAGGCCGGAACCGTTGGCTTGTCCGCGCGCGACATCGAGCCGGGTGAACGGCCGCAGCAGGCGATCTATCTCGCTGTCCGGCACGCCCGGGCCGTGATCGGCAATATTCACGACGACCTTGTCCTGGCGGGCATGGCAACTGATGTAGACCTGGGCGCAGTCGTCTCCTTCTTTTTTTCCGTAGCGGCGAGAATTTTCTATCAGATTATTCAACACGCGCCTGAGCTCGGTTTCGTTGCAGGAGACATGGAGGTCTGGCGCGATGCTGGTGTGAATCCGGATATCGGTCTGGCGCAAGGCGGTTTGCACCACATTGTCGATCAGTTCGCTGAGGTTGATTATCTCGAAGCTGTTGATATCCGTCGGTTTCGCGTAGTGCAGGAACTGGCCGATGATGCCGTCCATCTGCGCCAGGTCGGATTGCATGCCGTTGCGCGCATCATCGGATAAATTGGCCATCTCGACTTCGAGCAGCATGCGCGCCAGCGGGGTGCGCAAATCGTGCGAAATGCCAGCCAGGATAATTGCGCGATCGGACTCGATGCGCTGCAAATCGCTCACCATCTGGTTGAAGCTGCGATTGGCTTCCTCGATCTCGGTCGGTCCGGTTTCGGGCAAGGGTTCAGGTTGCAAACCTTTGGCTACCGCGCGGGTGGCCGCGGTGAGGCGCGATAGCGGCTGGTTGATCAGGGTCGAAATAAACATGGCTCCCAGCAATGACAACACCAGCGCAACGCTGGCCCATTGCAGCCATTGAATGCCGGAGGTGCGCTCAACCCGCTCACTGTCCAGCATCAACCAGTATTCGTCGCTATCGATTTTGAAGCTGATCCAGAAGCCGCCGATATCATTGACCTTGGATGAAAATCTGGTCTGGTTGCCGAGGCGCGCCCGGACTTCTCTTTCCAGATCGGGCATCAAGGAGTTGTCGGGCGGCGGATCGATCTGGTCGCTATCTTCCAGCGGGTAAATCCGGATCCCTTCATTGCTGGCCAGGTCGAACAATAGCTCGCTGCGCAAATCCGGCGCCGAATGGGTGAGGGCGGCCCGGGTGATGGTGACGATGGAGATGATCTGCGCTGCGATTTGCTGCGCGCGCGGGCCGCGTTCGACGATCCTGAAGCTGGCAACCCAGGTCACCATGCTGACGGTGATCAGAAAGGCGAGCATGAAAAAGGTCCGCCACAGCAGACCGCTTTTCAGCCAGGCCAACCGGTTAGCCGTTGCCATGCGGCTGTATGGCGCAAAAGTTGTTTGGCGGCAATGCTGCGCAAACCAGCATCAACGCGGCTGGCCTTCGGGAATGAATACGTAGCCGAGTCCCCATACGGTTTGTATGTAGAGCGGGCTGGCTGGATCCGGTTCGATCAGCTTGCGTAGGCGCGAAATCTGAACGTCCAGGCTGCGGTCGAATACTTCATACTCGCGGCCACGCGCCAGCTCCATCAGTTTTTCACGGGACAGCGGTTGCCGAGCGTGCCGTGCAAATACCTTGAGCACTGAAAATTCACCGGTGGTGAGTGGGATCGATTCGCCGTTCTTTTTCAGCGTGCGCGTGCCGAGATCGAGTATGAATTCGCCGAACTCGAAGGACTGCGGCGTCTCCGATGGCGCGCCCGGCAATTCATCCGGTCCTTTGCGGCGCAGCACCGCACCGATGCGCGCTACCAGTTCGCGTGGGTTGAATGGTTTCGGCAGGTAATCGTCGGCGCCCATTTCGAGCCCGACGATGCGATCCACGTCTTCGCCTTTGGCGGTCAGCATGATGATCGGGGTCTGGTCGCCGGCGCCGCGCAAGCGGCGGCAGATTGCCAGGCCGTCTTCGCCCGGCAGCATCAGGTCAAGCACCAGCAAGTCGTAACGTTCGCGGATCCACAACTTGTTCATCGCCTGAGCGTTCTCCGCCGTGACCACCTGGAAGCCTTGCTCCGTCAGATATCGTCGCAGCAGATCGCGCAATCGAATGTCATCGTCGACCACCAGGATTTTATGTTGGTGGGGATTGCCTGTCTGGTTTTG
>NZ_JAGQEG010000074.1 GCF_018305005.1 Collimonas silvisoli | reverse complement strand
TGACCACTAGAGATAGCTTGCCTGAAGACTTTTTTACGGTCACCCCGTGTTCATCGCGCATGATGTTGATCACCGTCTCGAACAGGGCCGATTTCTGCTTCTCTTCCTTGAGTTGGCGCTCCAGCTCCTTGATGCGCTGTTCTGGCGTTAATGGCTTGCTCGGTTTGTTTGTCATCGTCGCTCTCCGCTTGCTTGGGCCCCTTGGTTGTGTCCAATCCTGCAGGCCGTGTTTGCGACACCATACAAAAACTGTCGAGCGACCCTGAATTCCATACCGCTTTTGCGCCTGCTTATACGTCATCTCGCCTTTTTCTACCTGCTCGACAACGCTCAATTTAAAAGCCAGGCTGTAATCACGTTGGCTGCGCCGTATCTCTTGCTCCATTTGACACTCCTTCTCTTCATCGAAAAAGTGTCAACCTAATTCAGGACGGGTCAATGATGCAAAAAAAGCCGGCTCGCGGGAGCCGGCTTTTGATCATGTGACGATGCTTTGACTTACAGCCCCAGCCGCGAGATGAAGGCGTTGGTAAAGCCCAACGTGCCGGCCTTGCCGTAAGTATTGCAAGTTGGCGAAGCCGAGCCTGGTGCGCAATCGCGGTCGCGATCGAAGGACCAGAAATGGATCCCGCCCAGGCTATTCTGTTGAGCGAAATTCACCAGCGTCGCGACATCGGCGAGAGAGAAGGTTTCGTCGGTAGTATCGTTACCGCCTATCATCGGCGTCACCTCGATCTGCTTGTACGGCACGCCGTACTGGTTATGCAGTTCGATTGCCGATTGCACCGCCGATGCACCCATGTCGCAGCCGCCGCTGCTATTGAGCATGCAGTTGCCGCCGGCCGCGCTGCCGTAATCCATCGCCATCAGGTTGATGGTGTAGTTGGTCAGACCGTAAGCCTGGATGGCCTGCATCACTTGCACGCCGTAGTAGCCGAGGCTAGGCGTTACATGGCCGCCCAGTGTCGCCAGCGTGAAGCTGAAGCGCAAGTTTGGATAAGTTGCTTGCGCGTTTTTCACCCGCAGTACCAGGTTGTTGATATCTGCGGTGCTCTGACCGGCTTCAATATCGAAATCTATGCCGACCAGGTTGGCCGAATAATAGGTCTGGATGAATTTCAGGAAGTTGGCGTCGCTGGTGCAGGTAAATGAGCCTGCGGCGCCGCCGGTGGAGACAATGTATTTCTTGCCGGCGTTGACAAAGGCTTGCACATTGGCCGCCGCAAACGCGGAGGCCGATACGCCGCCCCAGTTTTCGCTACCGCAGGCGCCGGTCGCAAAGGCCCAGGTCAGGGTGCTGAGCTTGGCTGGCATGGCGCTCAATACTGTCTGCGTGGTGCCGGTGACAGCGCTGCTCATGGCATAGGTATTCCAGTTCAGATTGATATTGCCATCTTTGTACGGACTGAAAACGAAGCCGGCCGGCGTGGTGCCGCCGCCTGGAGGAGGCGGTGGTGGCGGCGGTGGCGTCACAACGCCGCAGTTTTCGACGATAGTCCATGGCTGGCCGGTGCCCGAGCCGCCGTTGTTGGTCGACGGATTGTTCCCTTGGGTCCACCAGTTGGCTTTGTAGTTGACGCCGTTGTAGCTGACAGTGGCGCCGCCGGTATACGCCACGCTGGCGTCCCAGGCGGCGTAACAAGCCACCGAGGCCACCGTCGTCGCTTGCGCGCTCAATGCTAATAAGGGGCCGGCCTCTGCGGCGCCGGTCGTGATGGCGCTGCAGGCAAGGGCGAGCATGAGGCCCTGTATGAATTTCAGTTTCAATTTTCTCTCCTGAGAAGGTTGGTCGGGCAGCGTGGAAAGGGCGGCTGCCGGGAGGCATGTCCAGACTTGTTATGCGATGTGAACCAAAACCGAAGCTGTAGCAAATGCCGCTGCGCCAGATTGCAGAAAGCAGCCAGCATCTCATTCATCATCTTCAATATTTCCATAAGGAAATAATGAATTAAGGGCACTTTAAGAGCGCAAAAAGTGGCTGTCAATCTGTATCTAACTGGTATTGTATTAATAAATTTGTGGTCTCAATTTGGTGTCACTAATGCAGTCGTAGCTTATTGTTTATATTGATTTTTACTGAAATTGAGCAGACTGCTTTTTTGATAAGTGGACTGGTCGCTTTTTTGTCGCCGGATGTGTGAAGTGATGGCTTGGGGGAGAGTTTTGATCTACGACCAACGCGATTGGCAAGCAACGTTTACCAGTTTTCCGGGCCGCCCGGCGCCAGCAAGTATAATCCCTGCCTTTTTCACAATTCCCCGGTTTGCCGTGGAGAAATGCTGGCCATCACCTGACTGGCGGCGGCCTCATCGTTTTCGAAGGAAGTTGTTGCATGAGTTTATTTCGTACTAAAGATCTGGATAAGATGATTCATTCCAGCCGAACCGATACCGGCTTGCAGCGCACGCTCGGGGCGATGGATCTGACCTTGCTGGGTGTCGGCGCGATTGTCGGCACCGGTATTTTCGTTCTGACCGGCAGCGGCGCCTTGCTGGCCGGCCCCGGTCTTTCGCTGTCGTTCATACTGGCGGCGTTCGCTTGCGGTTTTGCGGCGTTGTGTTATGCGGAATTCTCGTCCACGGTGCCGGTCTCCGGTTCGATCTATACCTATAGCTACGCCACCATGGGCGAAATCGTGGCCTGGATTATCGGCTGGGATCTGATGCTGGAATATGGCTTGGCAACCTCGGCGGTGTCGGTTGGCTGGTCGGGCTACATGCAGTCGCTGCTGTCCGGTTTCGGGATTGCCTTGCCGGCGGCGTTGACTGCAGCGCCGGGTGCTGTGCCTGGAATCAGCACCTGGTTCAATCTGCCGGCATTTTGCATTTTGCTGGTAATTACCGGCTTGTTGTCGATCGGGATCCGCGAATCGGCGCGCGCCAACAACGTCATGGTATTCATCAAGGTGGCGGTGGTGCTGCTGTTTATTGCGGTCGGCGCCGGCCATGTGCAGCCGGTGAACTGGCAGCCTTATCTGCCGTTCGGTTATAACGGCGTGTTCAACGCGGCGGCGATTGTGTTCTTTGCTTTCATCGGTTTCGATGCGGTGACTTCGGCGGCGGAGGAAGTGAAGAATCCGGCGCGTGCATTGCCGATCGGGATCATTGCTTCGTTGGGGATTTGCGCGTTGCTGTATGTGGTGGTGGCGGCGATCATGACTGGCATTGTGCCGTTCTCGAAATTTGCGGGGGTGGATCATCCGGTGTCGCTGGCTTTGCAGTATGCGGGGGAGAACTGGGTTGCCGGCTTCGTTGACCTGGGGGCGATTATTGGTATGACTACCGTGATTCTGGTGATGACTTATGGTCAGACTCGGATTTTGTTTGCTATGTCGCGGGATGGTTTGTTGCCGAAGAAGCTGTCGAGCATTCATCCGCGGTTTGCTACGCCGTTCTTTACCACCTGGCTGGTGGGGATTGTGTTTGCGTTTATTGCGGCGTTGATTCCTCTGAATATCTTGGCTGAGCTGATTAATATCGGGACCTTGATGGCGTTTTCGTTGATTGCGGTGGCGGTGCTGGTGTTGCGTAAGACGCGGCCTGATTTGCCGCGTGCTTTTCGTTGCCCGGGGGTGCCGTTTGTGCCTTTGGCGGCGATTGGGTTTTGCGTGTTCCTGATGTTTCATTTGCAGGCGGTTACGTGGATTGCATTTCTTTGCTGGTTGGCGATCGGTTTCCTGGTGTATTTCGGCTACGCGCGCCGACGTTCCTTGCTGCATCCAAGTAGTTAAATGGGGTCGGAGTTTTTTTTCGCGGCCCTTTGCGAAAATTACTCTGCCCCCCTTTTAACGGGCCACGGAGTACGTGCCGTGGCATTCAATGAACGATCGGTCGTCGCTACTTAAAACGGTTACTACTCCGTGGATGCACGCCGGGGGTAGCCCGGCAGCTAGTCACTTTTTCTTGCTTCGCCAAGAAAAAGTAACCAAAAAGAAGGCGACCGCAAAGCCGTTGCCTTCCCTTCGGTCAGGTCCCCAAATGCAGCGGGTGCCAGTCGGGTGGGAGGACCAACTCGCTGCGCTCAGACATGTCCTCCCACAATTCCCGACTGGCACCCGCCACATTTGGCAACGTCTCAATGCGGGGTACGTCAAAAACAACTGCAACGTCAGAAGCAACCGCAGCGTCAAAAGCAACTGCAAAAAAACCGCTGTTGTGTTCGCTAATTTGATTGCGAACACAACAGCGGCTTTCGTGAAACTGCGGGTACTGCTTGCGCTTATTTAGGACTTAAGGCTTTGCAGGCGCAGCAGCGTTTGCTTTTGCTTCATCGCGTGCAATTACCACGCTTAGGCGGGCTGGGTCGATGTGTTTGCGGAAGGCGTCGTTGACTTGTTCTACCGTCAGGGCGCTGATCTTGTCTTCGATTTGCTTGCTCCAGGCGAAGGTGCGGTCGAGGTCTAGCAGTCTGGCCCAGCCGACGCTGAGTGCGCTGTCTTGGGCGCGGGCGCGTTGGTTGTCCTGGAGGATGCCGGATTTGGCGCGGGCTAGCTCGTCGGCGCTGAAACCTTCCTTGAGCGCGCGTGCCAGTTCTTCCTTGACGGCTTGGTCGACCTTGTTCAGGTTTTGCGGTGCGGCGATGGCTTGTACCGAGAATCTGGCGGCGCGGCTGATGGCGCTGATGTCTAGCGCGGAGCCGATGCCGTAGGACAGGCCTTCTTTTTGACGCACTCTGTCCATCAGGCGCGATTTCAGACTGCCGCCGCCGAACAGATAGTTGGCTACCATCATGGCCGGATAATCGGCATCGTCGTCACGCATGTCCAGGTTCAGGCGCGCTACGTAAAAGCCATTTTCCTTGTCCGGCGAATTGATGGTTTTCTGTAGCGGCGCAACGTCGAAGTTCTGGCGGATCACGCGCTGGTAAGGCGCGGCGCTTTGCCAGTTGCCGAACTCCTCTTGAACTACCTTGGTGACCGCTGCGACGTCGAAATCGCCGACGATCGCCAGCTCGCCTTGCGAGGCGCCGTAAAAGTCGTGGTGGAAGGCGCTGACGTCAGCCAGGGTGGCGGCCTGGATCGCGGCGATTTGCTGATCCACGGTTTGCGCCGCCAGCCAATGGCCTGGCGGATATTGGTTGAAATGCTGGGCGATGGCTTCGGCCGCGAGTGTTTTCGGCTCGTTGCGCGATGCCTCCAGTCCAACCAGCGTTTCCTTGCGCAGGCGCTCGAATTCAGCCGGATCGAGGCGCGGTTGCTTGAGTACGCTGGCGACCAGTTTCAACGCGGCCGGCAGATTGCTGCGGTTGGTCTGGAATTGCGTCAGGTCGCCGCTGATCTTCAGCTTGGAAAACTCGTCGGCAAGTTGATCGCGCGTCAACGTGCTGCTGCCGCGCATCAGCATGGCGTCGGTCAGTTCAGATGCGGTCTTTTTGCCGAACAGGGTTTTTTCATCGCCCCATTGCAGGTTCAGCTTGACCGAGACGGAAGCGCCGCGTGTCTTCTTAGGCAGCAATGCCAGTTTCAGGCCTCCCACCTGCGAGCGCTGGGTGCGGGCGTCGATATTCGCTTGCGACGGATCGAAAACCTCGCCGTCGGCGATTGCCTGTTGCGGCTTGTAATCCTTGAGCACTTCGGCCGCGTCTGGCGCTGCCGGAACGTCGGCGCGTTGCAGCTGGTCTTCCGGCAAGAACATGCCGACCGTGCGGTTATCGCGGGTGAAGTAGTGCGCTGCCGCTGCCGTTACCTGTGCCGAAGTCACCTTGTTGGAACGGTCGCGGCCCAAAAACAGCAAACGCCAATCGCCCAGCGCGATAGTGCCGGACATGCCGACGCCGACTTGCTGCGGATCGTTCATCAGCTTTTCAAAATTGTTGGCGTTAGCCAGGCGCACCCTTTCCATCTCTTCCGGAGTAGGCGGGGTTTTTGCAAATTGCTCGACACCGTCGATCAAGGCCTGCCGCACCGGTTCGATCGGCTCGCCTTTCTTGACCACCGCGGCAATGATTTCCAGGCCCGGCGCATAACCCGTCATTTCGTAGTTGAACACGGCGGTGGCTTTGCCGGTTTCCACCAGCGACTTGTGCAGGCGGCCGTTGGGCGTGTCCGCCAGAATCGTGCCGGCGTAGGACATGGCGTCGCTGTCGGGATGCAGTTCGCTTGGGATCTTGTAGGCTACCGCAACGATCTGCACATCGCCCTGGCGCCGCACGGTGACGCTGCGTTCGCCGTCCTGGGTCGGTTCCACGGTCCAGAAATCGCGCATCTTGCGGGCCGGCTTGGGCAGCTTGCCGAAGGCTTGGCTGACCCAGGCCAGCGTCTTGGCCTGATCGAATTTACCGGCGATCAGCAGCACCGCGTTATCCGGCTGGTAGTAGGTGCGATAAAAGGCTTGCAGGTTTTCTATCTTGACGTTCTCGATATCGCTGCGGTTGCCGATGGTCGGCTTGCCGTAGTTGTGCCAATCGTAAGCCACGCCTTGCAGACGCTTGATGAGGACGCCGAACGGCGAGTTCTCGCCCTGTTCGTATTCGTTGCGCACCACCGTCATTTCGCTATCCAGGTCTTTCCTGGCGATGAACGAATGCAGCATGCGATCGGCTTCCATGTCGATCGCCCATTTCAGGTTGTCGTCGCCGGCCTGGAAGATTTCATAGTAATTGGTGCGGTCGATATTGGTGGTGCCGTTGAACGACATGCCGCGCTGGCTGAAATCCTTCGGGATAGAGGGATGAGTGGGCGTGCCCTTGAACATCAGATGTTCTAGCAAATGCGCCATGCCGGTTTCACCGTAATTCTCGAAACGCGAGCCGACCAGGTAAGTCATGTTGACAGTCACTGTCGGTTTCGATGCATCGGGAAACAGCAAGACTTTGAAGCCGTTGGCAAACTGGTATTCGGTGATGCCTTCGGCCGACGGCCCCTGGGTCACGCCGGCCGGCAGTGCGCTTGCCGCGGCTGCGACGCCGGTGAAGCCGATGCTGCAGGCGGCTGCCAGCAAACATGACAACATGAGATTGGGCCAAGAGCGTTTACGGAATAGATGCATGAGGTTCCGATCTGTGGAGAAATGAATCAACAAATGAATGGACAAAAATGCGCGTCGTGTAGCGTGCACTCAGCGCAAGATAGATTACTTGAATTCAGGCTTGGCGTGCAGCGCATGGGCCGCTATGGGATGCTACCTCCAGGCAAATGAATCTTGCTTATTTTGCCACAGAGGTAGAAGGGGAAGAGAGATATTCTGAAGCGGCTATTTATTCAGTCGGCGGCACATAGCCGCTGGCGGCGTCGGCGCCTTCGCCGAAGAAATGTTTTTCCATCTGCGCCGCCAGGTATTTGCGGGCGCGCACGTCGGCCAGGTTCAGGCGGTTTTCATTGACCAGCATGGTCTGGTGCTTGAGCCAGCCGGCCCAGGCTTCTTTCGAAACGCTTTCATAGATGCGCTTGCCCAGCTCGCCCGGATATGGGGGGAAGTCCAGGCCTTCGGCTTCTTTGTCTAGCTTGATGCAATGGATGGTGCGTGCCATGGTTGTTCCTTGTAGTTTGCTTGAGTCTCGTTTTTTAGACTCGATTTTAAGATGGTGGTTGCTGAGTAAGTCTGCCAAATAAGTCTGCCAACTACAGCGTCTTGATCAGCACCAGCGATTTCCGTTGCCAGTTGTACATGTGCTGGCGATCCTTCGGCAGGTCGTCGACCGTGGCGTGGACGAAGCCGCGCCGCAGGAACCAGTGTGAAGTACGGGTGGTCAGCACGAACAGTTTGCTGAAACCGGCAGCGCGGGCTCGGCTTTCCATATGTTTCAGGATACGCTCGCCGTCGCCCTGCGCCTGCACTTCCGGATTGACCGTGAGGCAAGCCATTTCTGCCATTTTTTCCGATGGGAAAGGATACAGCGCAGCGCAGCCGAAGATCACGCCATCATGCTCGATCACCGAGAAGTAATGAATCTCGCGTTCGATCAGTTCGCGGCCGCGTTTGACCAGGGTGCCGTCGTTTTCCAGCGGCTCGATCAGCTTCAGGATGCCGCCGACGTCTTCAATCGTGGCTTCGCGCAGGCTCTCCAGGTTTTCGTAGGAAACCATGGTGCCCACGCCATCGTGCGTGAACAATTCCAGCAGCACCGAACCGTCGGTAGCAAACGGCACCACATGGGCGCGCGGCACGCCGGCGTTACAGGCCTTGATCGTGTGCTGCAGATAGAAGGCCGAATCGGCCGGCAGGCAGCCGCTGTCCAGCACCGCTTGCGCTTGGTGCGAAGACAGCTCGCGGATTTCGGTGTCGCCGGCATCTTTCATCAACGGCGTTTCGCTGATGAAAATCAGCTTTTCGGCACGCAATGAAATCGCCGCCGCCACCGCCACGTCTTCCATGGTCAGGTTGAACGCCTCGCCAGTCGGCGAAAAGCCCAGCGGCGACAGCAGCACCAGGCCGCCGGCGTTGAGGATCGGATGGATGGTGTCGTAATCGATCTTGCGCACCACGCCGGTCAGTTGCAGATCGGCGCCATCGATCACGCCCAGCGGACGTGCCGTGACAAAGTTGCCGGAAATGATACGAATCGCGGCATGCGCCATCGGCGTGTTGGGCAAGCCCTGGCTGAAGGCGGCTTCGATATCCAGGCGCAGTTCGCCGGCCGCTTCCTTGGCGCATTCCAGCGCAGCGGTATCGGTAATCCGCAAGCCGTTGTGGAAGCGCGCTTCTACATTACGCAGCGCCAGTTGTTCTTCGACCTGCGGCCGGGAGCCGTGCACAATCACCACCTTGATGCCGAGCGCATGCAGCAGCGACAAGTCTTGCGCCAGCACCGGCAAGGCGCCGGCGGTGACTAGTTCGCCCGGAAAGGCGACCACAAAGGTCTTGCCGCGAAAGGCATGGATATAGGGCGCGACTGAGCGCAGCCATTGTACGAATTCATTGGGATTTTCCATGCCGCACATTATATACAGCAATGAAGCCGCAACGTTGGCCGCAATGCGATAATCCGGCCATGACAAATATGATGACCCCGACCATTACAGTGGAATTCGAAGCAAGCGAGGTGCAGCAGCTGTTGCAGCACGCCGAAGCCGCAACCGAACATCTGCCCTGCATGGGTGACCAGTTTGTCGCCAAGTATTATGCCGGCGGCAAAATTATTACCAAGAACGACTGGCCCGACGTCAGTCAGATCGATCTATCCAGGATCCCGCCGGCCTTGTTCCTAGTCAACGATTCCTTCCTGATGAGCAATGGCATCGACCCGGCGCAAGCCATCGCCTGCGTGTATAAAAACGGCCATATCCCCTCGGATCAGCAAAACGAAAGCGATGCGTTTGCGCTCGGCGCGGAAGAGTTGCCGAACGTGACCAGGATCTTGCTCAGGGACTTTGCCGGCATAGAGACAGCACAGAAAGTGCGGATTACGTTTCAGCACGATCCGCGCAAGGGGCCGGTGGTTTCACTGGAAATGGTCCAGCAGAACGGCGAGGCGGGGGAGATCAGGATAGTCAACCGCCGCCCCTGACAAAAACGCATATCATCGACGATCGCTACTTGTCGATTAAAATTTACTGAAATACAACAACGAAACAACGCGAATAGATCAAGGCATGTCACAAAACCCCACCCCGAAATTAACCCTGGCGCAACTCGAATCCTATCTCTGGGGCGCCGCCGACATCATGCGCGGCAATATGGATGCCTCGGAATACAAAGATTATATTTTTGGCATGATGTTCCTCAAGCGCCTATCCGACAGCTTCGACGAGGAACGGGAAAAGGTAATCGCCCACTACCTCGGCATCGGCAAATCGCAAGCCCAGGCAGAAAAGCTGGCAAAAGATGAAAACGAATACGACAAGACCTTCTTCGTACCGGAACATGCGCGCTGGAACGCCCTCAAGGATTTGAAGCACGACATCGGCAGCACCCTCAATATAGCGGCCGAAGCGATAGAAGAGTACAACAGCAGCCTTGAAGGCGTGCTGGTTTCCATCGATTTCAACATCAAGAACAAACTCTCCGACAAGAAACTGGGTGATCTGCTCTCCCACTTCAGCAAGTATCGCCTGCGCAATTGCGATTTTGCCTCGACCGATTTGCTCGGCACCGCCTACGAATACCTGATCAAGATGTTTGCCGATTCGGCAGGCAAGAAGGGCGGCGAATTCTATACCCCCAGCGAAGTCGTGAAACTGCTGGTGGCCCTGCTCAAGCCGCACGCCGGCATGCGCATTTACGATCCCACGGTAGGCTCCGGCGGCATGCTGGTGCAGACCCGTAACTATCTGGTAGAGCACGGCGAAAACGCCGCCAACCTCTCGTTGTACGGGCAAGAGATGAACCAGAGCACCTGGGCCATCTGCAAGATGAACATGTTCCTGCACGGCGTCTTCAATGCCGATATCCGCAAGGGCGACACCCTGGGCGACCCGCAGCATATCGAGCACGGCGAGCTGATGCACTTCGATCGCGTCATCGCCAATCCACCGTTCAGCCTGGCAGCCTGGGGCAAAGAAGCGGCGGATAACGACGGCTACGGTCGCTTCCCCTATGGCACGCCGCCCAAGGATTCCGGCGATCTCGCCTTTGTCCAGCACATGATCGCCTCGTTAAATAGCAAAGGCATGATGGGCGTGGTGATGCCGCACGGCGTGCTGTTCCGCGGCGCCAGCGAAAAGGAAATCCGCAAAGGTATCCTCAAGGACGATCTGCTGGAAGCCGTGATAGGTTTGCCCGCAGCGCTGTTTTACGGCACCGGTATACCGGCCAGCCTGCTCATCATCAACAAGAAAAAACCGGCGGCGCGCAAGGGCAAGGTCTTGTTCATCAACGCCGAGCTTGATTACGCAGAAGACAAAAATATGAACGTCTTGCGCCCACAAGACATTGAAAAGATCGTCGCCAGCTTCGATCAGTATGCCGACATCAAGCGCTATGCCAAGGTTGTGACGCTGGCCGAAATTGCCGAGAATGATTACAACCTCAACATTCGCCGCTACGCAGACACCTCACCGCCGCCGGAGATCTTCGATGTGCGTGCTTTGCTGCATGGCGGCGTGCCGCTGCGTGAAGTGCATGACGATTATATTCAGGAAGAGATTCTGCAAGGGTTTGACGTGACGGCAGTGCTGGTAAAACGCGATACCGAGTATTACGATTTCAAACCTGAGATCGTCAGCAAGGAAGCGATCCGCGCGCATCTGCAATCCGACAATCAGGCGTTGATCGCGCAGTTTGAACGCTGGTGGGATAAGTATCGCGTGTCATTGCATGAGTTGGAGGTGCAAGCGGAGCAAGCGAAAGTGGTGATGCAGGGATTTTTGGTGGAGTTAGGGTATGAATAAGGTAACGCCCACAGGCTGGTCTGTTGCAACATTAGGTGAGCTGTCAACAGTTATTACCAAGGGCACTACGCCAACTACAAATGGCTATCCGTACACAGAGTCCGGGGTCAAATTTTTGCGCGTTGAAAATATATCCAAAGGAGGGAAAATCCTTGAGGATGACCTTAAGTACATCAGCAATGAAGCAAATGGATCGTTGAGTCGTTCCCAATTGCACGCAGGAGATTTGTTGATTTCAATTGCTGGCGCAATCGGTCGTTCGGCTATTGTTGAAAAAAAACACTTACCTGCAAATACCAATCAAGCTGTTGGTATCGTTCGACTGAACAAGAATCAAGTTGAAAATAATTACATTCGATTTTCTTTCGAAAGCCCAATAGTTGATAAGCAAATTAAAGATCTGCAGTCAGGGCTCGCACAAATAAATCTAAATCTTGAACAGCTTGGTAGTTTGAGGATTAATCTTCCACCGCGTTCTGAACAAAAAAAAATCGTCGCAATTCTCACCGCAGTTGATGATGTAATTGACTGCACCCAAAGGCAAATCAATAATCTGAAAAACCTGAAAACCGCCATGATGCAGGAATTGTTGAGCAAGGGGATAGGGCACACGGAATTCAAGGATAGTCCCGTGGGGAAGATTCCAGCAGCGTGGAAAACTGACACGTTGGCCCATTGCGCTCTTATAAAAAATAATCTGCGCAAGCCGATTAATAAGGAAGAGCGCGAATTAATGAAAGGCATCTTTCCATACTATGGACCGACCAAAGCCGTAGACTATATAAATGAATATCGGATCGAAGGTGAGCATGTACTTATAGGGGAAGATGGGGATCATTTTATAAAATTTTCCACCTGGCCAATGACCCAGTTTGTTTCCGGACAGTTCAATGTAAACAACCACGCACATATTGTTCAGGGAACTGATGTTTGCAGAACAAAGTGGATTTACTACTACTTTATGCATCGTGATATTACGGTTTCACTTACTCGTCAGGGAGCAACACGGTACAAACTAAATAAAGCATCACTTGAGGAATTAGAGCTAGCGCTGCCATGTATTGAAGAGCAAGACAGAATTAATTCAATTTTTGACTCTTTAATGATAAAGCTAGCTTTGCGAGAACAAGAAATATTGAAACTCCGAGGCATCAGGAAGTCACTCATGCAAGACCTCCTAACCGGCAAAGTCCGCGTCAAAGTCGACTAAGCTGTACTAGCTCTATATGAACGCCTCCCGTTTGCAAGGCTCTCTTGTGTGCTGATGAACAGGATGGGTTGCAGTTCTATATCCGGCCTTATTGCAGCCTGATACACTGCGGGCCTCGATGAAATCCGCTGACTCGCACCTCATTCAGACTACGAGCTTTAAGCTCTGAGCTAGTATCAGGTTTAGCGAGTCCCGGTCCGACCTGTTTTGTCATCACACTCAATTACCTACGCAACCTTTTGACGTGTAAAAATTGAATCTTCTATGTAACCAAGAACCAATCAGGCTGGTTTAAGGCTCACGTAATCCTTCTGGTACTGCCTGTCATGTGCCAACATGGCCCATATTGTTCTGGCCGTTTTGTTGGCCATCGCCACCGCGACTACGTTCGAAGGTCGCCGTTTCTGTATTTGTTCAACCCATGCTCCCGATTCCTTCGCATGACACAGCACGCTGCGCGCGCCTTGGATTAGTAGCATTCGTAAATACGTGTCGCCACGCTTGCTGATACCCAGCAATCTCACCTTGCCGCCAGTGCCGACCTGTCCGGGCACCAACCCGAGCCAGGCGGCAAACTCGCGCCCTGACTTGAATGTATTGGCATCGCCCATCGTCGCCGCTGCGGCCGTGGCTGTCAGCAAGCCCACACCGGGAATCTGGGCAATCGTTTTGCTGGCCTTGTCTTGCTTCATCCATGCCAGTAGCCGCTGCTCGATTTGTGCGATCTGTCCGTCGAGCTTTCCCAGCATGTCCCACTGTTCACGTAGCGTGTCGATCAGCATCGCCGGCAATCGCTCTGCCAGCCGCGCCAGCGCATCCTTCATGCCTCTGTTTAGCGCTGCACGTCCAACCGCCATGACTTCACCGTATTCCGTCAGTAAGCCACGCAAGCCATTACTCTGCATTGTGCGAAACTTCACCAATTGCTGCCGCATCCGGTGCAATGCCAACACCGCCTGCTGCGCTTCGCTCTTGACCGCTACCGCTCGCACGCCTGGTTGTTGCACTGCCAGCCAGATTGCGCGCGCATCGGCGACGTCATTTTTGTTGCCACTTACGAAGGCCTTGACGGCCTTGCCCGGCATTAATTTGACCTCGTGCCCCATCTCCAGAAAGCGCCGCGCCCAGTGCTGTGACCCGCCGCAGGCTTCCATGCCGATCAGGCATGGTGCCATGTTCGCAAAGTACTCCAGAAACCTGACGCGCTTAAGCTGCTTGCTGAACACTTCACCTGTCTCCGCATCAACCCAATGTACCTGAAATACCTGTTGGGCGGTATCCACGCCGACCACGGTTGTGGTAGAATTCATGATGGATCCTCCGGTTTGCCTGTGAAGATTTCATTCTTCCCCTTTTGGCACTTCGATGCCGTCGGCCCGCGAGGATCCGCCCCTCATTCAACTTCACTCCCCTTGTTAGCAGAGTTATCCACGGCGTCGCTCGCCGCACCCTCTACAGTGCAAGAGCGGGCGGCGCGGTGGGTAACTCGGCATGGCTCGCTTGCATCAGGAGGGAGGCGTTCATTTCATTCAGATTTGACCTGACGCATGCTGCAAGTTGAGTTAGAGTTCTGTTAATCAACTTATCGTTTTCGACTTTTTTCCATTTAGTTCAGTTTATGTGTCCCATCAGGAGGAGCTCACATGAGCGATATTTACGCGAACGCTGTTGACTCGCTTCGAATTGGGATCGAACATTTTTTGAAGGAGCCGGGCTACTCCAGCAGGAAGCATGCAATCCTTACTCTCTTTCATGCGATCGAGCTTTTTCTGAAAGAGCAATTGCATCGGACGAATTCAATTCTGATCTACCGAAACCTTGATGCAAAGATTACGGAGGACTCTCTTACCATCGGGATCAAGGAAGCGCTGACGCGGCTAGAAAACCTTGGTATGGGATTACCGAAGCAACCTCAAGAGGTCATTGAGCGAATTCAGAAACGTCGGAACCGAATTGAACATCATCGCTACGATCACAAGGAAGAAGACGAAACGATTATTTCTGAATCGCTTGCATTCATCTTGTTCTTCGTAGACTCCGTTCTTAATGACAAGCTTGAACGCGATGTGCCGTCGGAGACGCTGCGTGAAATTCAAAGACTAGTTTATGATCGCCAAGACCTCTACTGGATCGCTATGCATCGGTTGGAGCAATGGATGCGCAAAACCTGGCCTGAATGGAAGGATGAGGAGTCCGATATTCCTGATGAGTTCGAAGGAACACTGGACTGTCCAATCTGTCGTGAGTCCTACTTGGTCGCTGGGTATCACGACAAGCCATTTTGCTTCTACTGCAATACTTCCGTTGACGCTGCGGAGTGTAAAGATTGTGGCCGTACTTACCTCACAAACGAAGGCTGTTGTTCGTGAATCAGAGGCATAACCATCGGTCAACCAAATCGTCCTCGCGCTACGCGCTCTGGCGGCCGGTTTCCTCAAACGTTGAACCCTTATAACGCCATGAACCTCAATCCCCAAATCACGGGAAACATTGGTCTGTATTATTGTTGTTATAGGCTTTCTTTGCTTGGGTGGAATGTGATGCCCACTGCACGAAATGCTCGCGGTGTCGATATCATTGCCTACAGTAAGGACGCTTCTCGTTTTCTCGGGATCCAAGTGAAAGCCCTTAGCAAACGGAATCCGGTTCCCTTGGGGCCAACATTAGATAAATGCATGGGTGACTTTTGGATTGTGGTGAATAGAGTATCTAGCGGGACTCCGAGCGCATTTGTGCTCACGCCTTCCGAAGTTCGGACACTCGCTCATCGTGGAGAAAAAGATGGTCGCATCTCGTATTGGCTTCAGCCGCAGAGCTACGATCAGCCTCGGTTCAACGAAGCGTGGGAGCGAATCGGCCATGGGGAACTTGAAAGGGCGGCGGATTTCGACGCCAGCAAGGCCGTAGACGAATGAATTATCGGAGCAGATAAGGAGGCATAATGGACTTCTCACAGGTGTGGCTGGCCATCCAATCGGAACTAACCCCTGGCGCGTCTGTGATGAACTGGACGGTAACGAACGGATATCTTGGAGATACATTCAGGATTGTCGCCGTTTCGTCTTTACATGTGGATGTTGATGCTCCGAATGCTGAAACTATTCAGCGTGTTGCAAAGAGCGATTTCGAGTTTATGTTTAGCCACTGGAAGGATTATTGTGCGGGAAAAGTCAAGCGCAAAGACCTGGTGAAATCGACGCGGGTCTCAAAATATACAATGAGCATCCTGCATCACTTGGAAATATGAACTCACCAAGCCCGACGCCTTGCTTATCCAGACGCGCTGGCGCGTCCAATCATCTCAACGTTGAGTATCAGCTTTTTACCAACCTCGAACGTTCGCATTAGGGTGTTCGAGGAAGGACAGGCCGGACAGCTGATGTCAGATCGAGTCGGAACTACGACAATTGAGGCATGCAAATATAGACAGGATCGAGCCTGAATTTCAACCTCATTTTCTCGCTGCCCGTAGCCAGTCGCTCCAATCTACGCACTTATCGCAGTGGAGATAGATGGTTTTGTCTTTGAACTTCCCGTGCAACATATCCACAAAAGCCATGCCGCCTCGCTGAATCGTCCATTCAGCCTCATCGCCGTTGGCAAATTTAACCTTGCCTTCTGCCTTGCAAGAAGAAAATGCATATCGATGCATGCGATCCGATTCAGACACCGGTCGTGCGTGGTTGAAGTAGAAAGTTGCCAGCTTCGGCGTGATGACAAAATCCGTACAATCTTCTTTAGGATCATAGTCAGTCCGGAAAGAGGCATTGGTAATGTTTACCTTGGCTACTTTTGTCATCTTATACGGCGCCGGTGTGTAGTAGTCCGGATCAACGTAGTTCGGGTCGGTATATGTCGAGTGGTCTTTTGGTTCCGCTGCAAAACTGAAGCCTGCAAGCAGAGACAAAGCCAGCGCGAGCCTGAATTTCCACCTCATTTTTTCGCTGCCTGAAGCCAATCGTTCCAGTCTCCGCACTTTTCGCAGTAGAGAGCAATTGCTGTATCTTTGAACTTTCCCTGTTTCGTAGACATGAAAGCGACGCCGCCCCGCGGCATCGTCCAGGTCGCTTCATCACCGTTTGCAAATGTAACCGTGCCTTTTGCGGAACAAGAGGTAAGGTTATATAGGTGGTGAGTCTCAGCACTAGATATCGACTTGGCGTGGTTGAAGAAAAAGGTTGCCAGTTTTGGCGTGATGACGTAGCTCGTACAGTTTTCTTCCGGGTTATAGTCACCCCGCTCGGAAGCGACGGTAATACCAACCTTGACCACTTTGGTCATCTTGTACGGTAAGTGGTCCGGGTCGTCTTTCGGTTCATCTGCAAAACCCATGTGCGCAAACAAAGACAGGACCACCGCGAGCTTGAATTTCAACCTCATTTTTTCGCTGCCCGTAGCCAGTCGCTCCAATCTACGCACTTATCGCAGTGGAGATAGATGGTTTTATCTTTGAACTTACCTTGCGACATCCCTGCGAAAGCCATGCCGCCGCGCTGAATTGTCCATTCAGCTTCATCGCCGTTGGCAAATTTAACTTTACCTTCTGCATAACAAGAAGAAAAAACATAGCGATGCATGCGATCGGACTCAGACACCGGTCGTGCGTGGTTGAAGTAGAAGGTTGCCAGCTTCGGAGTGACGGCGAAGCCCTTGCAATCTTCTTTAGAATCTTCATCCTGCCCCGAGGCGGTCGTAATATCGATTCTAACTACCTTGGTCATTTTGTACGGTGCTGGCGTGCTGTAGTCCGGATCAACATAGTTCGGGTCGGTATATTTCGGATTGTCTTTCGGTTCATCTGCAAAACTCATGTACGCAAACAAAGACAGGACCACCGCGAGCTTGAATTTCAACGTCATTTTTTCGCTGCTCGGAGCCAGTTGCTCCAATCTATGCACCTATCGCAGTGAAGATAGATGGTTTTATCTTTGAACTTACCTTGTGACATCCCCACGAAAGCCATGCCGCCACGCTGAATTATCCAACGTGCTTCATCTCCGTTTGCGAATTTAACCGTGCCTTTTGCAGAGCAAGAAGAAAAAACATAGCGATGCATGCGATCCGACTCAGACACCGGCCGTGCGTGGTTGAAGTAGAAGATTGCTAGCTTCGGAGTGATAGCGAAGCCCTTGCAATCCTCTTGCGGGTCGTAGTCATCCCGCTCTGAAGCGATCGTGATGTTGACTTTATCCACCTTTGTCATCTTGTACGGCGCCGGGGTGTAATAGTCAGGGTCTTCGTAGTTCGGATCGGTATATTTCGGATCATTTTTCAGTTCGGCTGCAACGCTCAAGCATGTAAACAAAAGCAGTATTACGGCGAGATTAAATTTTCCCATTATTTCCTCTCTAGCCATTGCGCAGTCGATGCTTCGGTCTGATTCTTGTAGGAGACGCGCGGGTGCCGATAGACTTGGTCTTGCGGGATAGTCAGCACCGTTTGCAATTCCGCGATCAAACGGCCTAGTGCGCCGTTTTGCGCTGCGGTCACGGTTTCGAAAATACCTTTCTGCCCTCGCAATTTATTAACATCTTCTCGTGTCATCCCCGGCTTGATAAATTTTGGATCAAGGATGGCCCGTCCGACCAGTTCGATACCTATGCTGTCGTCATTCGATGGGAAACGTTCACCCCGCGTTTTCTGCATTTCTATTTTATGTTTCTTGTCAAGATTTCCGGCCCCTGCTTTAAGCTCCGCAGGGCTGCAGCTATACGTCTCCATGCATTTTGCTTTTAGCATGCCGACGTGCCAAGTCTTCTTCTTTAAAGAAGCGGACTGGTAAATGACGCCACTTTTGTCGATCAAGAAATGTGCGCCATTGCCGCCGTGCATATATTCGTTGAATGCCGATTGTGCCGTTGGCCCATCGGTCTGATGCACGACAATGCCCGTGATTTTTTTCAAAGGCCCTTTTTCTATCGTTGGGAAAAGTCTGCTTATGACACCCGGTGAATCGAGTAGTCCTTCCGGCGTTACTGTTGCCATCGTCATCTCCATATAATTAATAAAAAAACAAACAAAATTAATTGTAGCCGAAAGAGATGGAATATTGTCTTAAAATTAATATTTTGTGTCGGGATAATGGGGGCAGCGATACCGCTACGTCTGATGTCCAGATATGTTCTTCACGCTGCATGGGGCTACAAATCCCAGTCTTCGCACTTCGCGCAGTGAAGCGAAATGACTTTGCCTTTGAATTTTCCTGCTTGAGGAGTCATTAAGCCGGTTCCTCCTCGCACGATAGTCCAGGTCGCCTCGTCTCCGTTGACGAATTTAACCCTCCCGCGAGCGTAGCAATATGAAAAGATATTATCGTGTGTACGCGCTCTTTCTGAGATTGGTCGAGCACGATTTAAAAAGAACTTTGCACTCTTGGGCGTGATTATGAAAGTACGGCAATCTTCCTTTTTACTATCATCATCCGATGCCGAAGATGTCGTAACAGTGACCTTCGCCACCTTTGTCATTTTGTACGGTACGGGGGTATGACGATCGCTCTCGTCTTGTGCCGCGTTTGCGTAGGCAAGAAATGGAATCGATAGGAAGACGGCGAACAAAGCTAATTTCCGCATCATTTTCTCCCTGGCCACTGCGCTGTCGATGCTTCCGGCGTTACTGTTGCCAACATCATCTCCAGATAATTAATAAAAAATAAACAAAATTAATTGTAGCCGAAAGAGGTGCGCTATTGTCTTAAGATTAATATTTTGTGTCGAGACAATGGGGGCAGCGATACTGCCGCATCTGATGGCGCATGAAGAAGAGGGAGTGCTCGCTTGAAAAAATGCCCTGATATTTCAATGCGCAAAATCTCTTGTACGGCTTGGTCCACGTCAAAGTGGGGGTAGGCAATGACCAACGGCGAAAATGTCAGGCTACCTCACACATCAGTGTCTACCCTTTACATCCTTCAATGCGCGCTTGAAAGCTTTTAAATCACGCGTGGCGAACATTTGATTTCGGCCAACTTCACTGTTTACCTTAAGTTTGCCGGAAAGCACATAGCGCCGAAAGGTGGACATCGAAACCTCAAGATATTCAGCGGCTTCTTGCGCTGTGAATTCGTCGTTGGCTAAATCTCCGAATACTTGCTCATGGGTTAAATTTTCATCACGAAACGCATTGATGGCAAGCATCGTAAAGAAACGATTACGCTCGGTAGCCGGCATTGCCTTCAATTTTTCGAAAAGCTCGTCCGCTGTCATGGTGCTCATCATCTGCCACTCCGAGTTAAAATGCCGTTTGAATTCATCGTAAAGTAAAACCACTCAGTCACGCCATAAAAGAAAAAACTGCATGACCAACGACGAATACGACAAAGTCGAACTGCCCGCGCTGGCGCAATTGCAGCAACTGGGCTGGACCTATCTGCACGGCTCTCATTTCACACCATCCGCCGACGGCGAACGCGCCTACTTCCGCGAAGTAGTGCTGGAAAAACGCCTGAGCGCCGCCGTCCAACGTATCAATCCTTGGATCAGCGATGAGAACCTGCGCAAGGTGCTGCGCGAGATCACGCATCCGGTCACGGCAAGCTTGATGGAAGCCAACCAGAATCTGTGGCAGACGCTGGTGTATTACCAGTCGGTCGAGCAGGATCTGGGCAAGGGGCGCAAGGGCCAGACGGTGCGCATCATCGACTTTGACGATCCGGGCAATAACGAATTTTTATGCGTCAATCAATTCAAGATCGAGGGCGTCAACGAGACGGTCATTCCCGACATTGTACTGTTCGTCAATGGCTTGCCGCTGGCAGTGATCGAGGCGAAATCGCCTTACATTACCAACCCGATGGAAAACGGCGTCAACCAGTTGCGCCGCTACGCCAACCGCCGCGCGCCGCACGAGGATGAAGGCGCTGAACGGCTGTTCTGGTACAACCAGCTGATGGTTTGTACGCATCGCGACCAGGCCCGGGTTGGCACCATCAGTTCGAAGGTCGAGCATTATCTGGAGTGGAAGGATGCCTACCCATTCAGCCAGGAGCAAATCGCCGCTGCCTGCAATGGCAGTAGCGGCGGCGCTGGATTGCCGCCAGCACAGGGGTTCGGACTCGGCGCGAATGAGTTGGGCGTGGCAGAACAGTGGATTCCATACGAGGCTATCCTGCAGACGCCTGCCGCCTCCATCGCCAACTCGCAGCAAATCCTGCTGGCCGGTTTGTTCAGCCACGCCAATTTTCTCGACGTGATCCAGAATTTCACGCTGTATGAGCCGGTCGACGGCCGCATGATCAAGAAAATCGCCCGTTACCAGCAGTTCCGCGCTGTGCATAAAACCATTCATCGGCTGAAAACCGGCGCCACCAAGAAGGACAAGGGCGGCGTCATCTGGCATACGCAGGGTTCCGGCAAATCGCTGACGATGGTGATGCTGGCCATCAAGCTGCGGCGCGATCCGGCGCTGCGCGATTATAAGCTGGTGTTCATCACCGACCGCACCCAGCTCGATGGGCAACTGACTGCGCAGTTTGAACGGGCGCAGGGCGAAACGGTGTATCACGCCAGTTCGGTGCTGCATCTGAAACAATTGCTGGCCAGGGATAGCGCCGACCTGATCACGGCGATGGTGCAGAAATTCCAGGAGAACGAGGAAAATTCTGAGTTCCCTGAATTGAACGCTTCTGAAAAAATTATCGTGCTGGCCGACGAGGCGCATCGCACCCAATACGGCGCGTTGGGCGTGGCGATCAACAACGGTTTGCCGAATGCACCGAAGATCGCCTTCACCGGCACGCCGCTGATCACCTCGCAAAAGACCAGCCACGAGTTCGGTAGCTACATCGATACCTACACCATCGAAGAAGCAGTGGCGGACGGCGCTACCTGCCAGATTCTGTATGAGGGGCGCGAAGCAAAGACCAAGGTCACCGGCGACTCTCTGGACAAGCTGTTCGACGAATACTTTGCCGACCGCAGCGCGGAAGACAAGGCGGCGATCAAGAAGAAATACGGCACCGAACAAGCTGTGCTGGAAGCACCGCAGCGCATCCGCTGGGTCTGCATCGATTTGCTCAAGCATTACCGCGAGCGTATTGAGCCGAACGGTTTCAAGGCGATGATCGTGACTTCATCGCGCCGCGCGGCGGTGTTGTACAAGCAGGCCATCGATGCTCTGCAGGGGCCGCAGTGCGCCGTCATCATTTCAGGCAAGCACAATGACGATGCTTTCTTTTCCAGCTACACCGACAGCCTGACGCAGAAACAGCAGATCGAACATTTCAAGAAGCCGATTACCGAACATGCGCTATCCATCATCGTGGTCAAGGACATGCTGCTGACCGGTTTCGATGCGCCGGTTTGTCAGGTGATGTATCTGGACCGCAAGCTGAAAGAGCACAGCCTGCTGCAGGCGATCGCTCGGGTGAACCGTACCGCAGGCGGCAAGACACGCGGTTTTATCGTCGATTATTTCGGCTTGAGCGATTACCTGACCGAAGCGCTGGATATGTTTACCAAGGAAGACATCGCCGGCGCGCTGCAAGACCTGAAGGATGAAATTCCGAAATTGAAAGCCATGCATACCAGGGTGATGGCGCATTTCAAGGGCGTCGATATAACACATCTGGATGCCTGCATTCTGGCGCTGAAGGATGAGGAAAAGCGCCAGCATTTCGAGATCGATTTCAAGAAATTCGCCAGGCAGATGGACATCATCATGCCGGATGCGAGTGCCCAGCCGTTCTTGCCGGCATTGAAGGCGCTAGGGAAAATCAACCAGGGTGCACGCAATCTCTACCGCGACGCGCAGCTGGACCTGGCCGGCGTGGGCGAGAAGGTGCGCGCCTTGATCGAGGAACATATACGCGCCACCGGCGTCGATCCGAAAATCCCGCCTATCGATTTGCTGGCGGCGGATTACAAGAAGAAATTGCAGGAACATAAATCGGATGAATCGAAAGCATCCGAGATCGAGAATGCGATCAAGCACCACATCAATATCAATCTGGCGGAGGACGAGGAATATTACAAATCCTTGAGCGTCAGGCTCAATGAAATCCTGTTGAGAAAAGCCGAGCATTGGGATGAGCTGGTGCAGATGCTATTGCATTTCCGCGACACCATCCAAACGGATCACCAGCATGCGGCGGACGATCTGGGGCTGAATCAGACGGAATTTTCTTTTCATAACATTCTGGTGGCGGAGGTTTCGCGCATCACTGGCAATGAATCCCTGGCCGAAGCGGTGCATGACGAAATTATCCAGATCACCAAGGCGTTGGTGAGGATGATGGATGAGGCGACTGTCATCGTCGATTTTTTCAAAAAGCCGGATGAAATCAGACGGGTGAAGAAAAACATCAAGCGCGCCATCGTCGCCTCAAGTTTCAATGATGAAGGTTTGTACGAGGTAATGATGGAGCGCTTTCTGGAACTGGCAAAGGTGAAATTCAAGTAATGTCTGCGCCTCAATACATGCAGGGGCGTGGCTTTGTGGTTGAAGTCATCCGCACCCCGCGCATCAAATCTGCACGGCTTCAAGTCGAAGACGGGGCGGTGGCGATTATTGTGCCGCTGGCGCTGCCGTCGGAGCGGATAAAAAAAATCCTGAATGAGAAAACCCGTTGGATCAAGGAAAAGCTGTATCTGCATCAACAAGCCGTTCCGGTCAGCGGCAAGGAATTTGTCAGCGGCGAAGCATTTCCCTATCTTGGGCGTAATTACCGCCTGAAAATCGAAGCCGGCGCTTTCCAGCCGGTCAAGCTGAAGCAGGGCCGCTTGTTGGTTACCTTGCCAAAAACCGGCGATACGCCACAACTGGTCAGGAGTGCGCTGATACGCTGGTATCGCTCGCAGGCGCAGCAGCGCTTTGCGCAAAAGGTGGAGCGTTATGCGAAGATTGTCGGCGTCAAGCCGGCCGCGGTCGATATCAAGACCTTCAAATCGCGTTGGGGCAGTTGCAACGTCAAGGGAGAAATTCTATTTCACTGGAAAGTGATCCTGGCGCCGCATCGCATCGTTGATTATGTGGTGGTGCACGAGCTATGCCATTTGAAGCACCACGATCACTCGGCGGCGTTCTGGAAATCCGTCGAACGCGTAATCCCGGATTATCTGGAGTGCAAGGAGTGGCTGAAGCGGGTGGGAGCGCAATTTGACGTGTGACAGCGGATGTGTGACGGCGCCGGGTGCAACAAGATACCGACGCCGCGAGTTTCCAATTCGCTTTTTGGTTCGCTTTGTGGTTATTGCTCAGCCAATTCCAGGCTGACGATAGTCAACGCGCCGTCGACCTTGTCGATCGCGAACCTGACCTTGTCGCCGGCCTTGAACTGCTGCAGCATGGCTGGATCGCCGGCCTTGAACAACATGGTCATGGCCGGTATGCCGAAGTTGGGGATTTCTTCGTGCTTGATGGTGATCTTGCCGGTGCCGGCGTCGATCTTGCGGATTTCTCCGGCGACCATCGGCAGCGCGTTATGGTCCGCTGGCGTGGTTTGCATTTCCGTGCTGTCGCTGCTGGCGGCCATGCTGCTCAGGGGCAGGCCGACCAGCAAGGTGGTGAGGATGACGATTATCTGCAGGTATTGCATGATCAGAGTCCTTTCAAACGGCGTGATTCAATATCGCATTACTGGGAGGGCATAGGGCTTTCCAGGATGATTGAATGGATATGCGGGCGGCCTAGGGCTTATCAAGGCCGCCCTGGAATGTTGATCTTCCAACATGCCGGGCAAAAAGTACCGGCTTTTTACAGCTCGTTACGAAATGCCAAAATGACACTGGAACGCTGTTTGGAATATTCCCGTTCAAATCATTGCTTGCAAGCCTTGATAGCCGACATAGAAACCCACCAGCAAGATCAGCGCACCGGAAAAATAGGGTGCTTTGCGCGCAAACTCACCGAAGCCGCTCCAGCGTTTGGAGACGTGCTTTACGCTCAAGGCTGCCAATGCGCCGGAGAGCACCATCGTCAGCGCCAGGCCGATACTGAAACAAAGCACCAGGGTGGCTCCCAAGGCAATCTTTTTCAGTTGCAGGCACAGCAAGAGCACCGTGATCGAAGCCGGGCAAGGAATCAGCCCGCCGGTCAGTCCGAACATGATGATCTGCCCGGTGCTCACTTCGCGGTTGGCGAAGCGGTGGCGGATGTCGTTGGCGTGCGCCAGTTCGTGCGGATCCTGGTATCCCGGCGCCGATACATCCAGCCCTTCATAGTCCTTGATGGCGTGATGGTGGTGATTGTGCTCAACGTATTCCACGTCATAGTCGTGGCTATGATGCGCATGCCCCAGGCGCAGGCGGGCGACGAATTCGTGCGGTTCCGGAATTTCCTGGATCGATTCGACAAAGCCGTCGCGTTGCTCGAAGGTGAACGATTGGCCGCTGCCGTCGGCGCGCTCGGTCTCGATTCTGACCTGGTCCGCCGCCCATGCATGGCCGTGCTTGCTGTCGTTGAACAGCCTGAAGCGCGGTGGCACGCCGTCCTCGAATATCTCCAGCCGCACCACGCCGTGACCGGTGTCGATGCGTTTGGTTTCATCATGCGGATGGCCATGATCGTGGTCGTGAGCATGGTCATGGCCGAGTTCAGCGAAGCGCTGCTGACGCCAGGTGCGCCACATCATCCACAGCGCGACGCCGATGATCAGCACGGCGGACGCCAGCTGAAAATAGGGCTCGCTCGCCTCGGCGTTCCATTGCCGGCCGAAATACAAGCCGGCCAGCGCTACCGCCCACACCACCGCTGTATGGGAAATGGTTGCGGATAAGCCAAGCAAGACAGCTTGCGTCATGGTGCCGCGGATCGCCACGATGAAGGCCGCCATCATGGTCTTGGAGTGGCCGGGCTCAAGGCCGTGCAGGGCGCCGAGCAAGATCGCGCTGGGGATGAATAGCCAGGCACTGGATGCGCCTTGTTGCAGCAAAGTGGAAAAGTCAGTCATGTGAGCTGCCAGGAAAATGTAGGGATTATTCGAAATTCGGGAGTGATGCCGCTCCGCCTGGATGCCTGGCAATGCGCTGCCAATGCGTTGCTCATGGCGGACTTACTTGAAGTAGCTTTTGACGACATCGATCAGTTGTTCCCTGGCGTCGCCATGCGCTTCATGGTTGCCATGGCTATGGTCGGCGTCGACCAGGTGGGTCCGTATATGGTCTTCCAGCACCACTGCCAGCAAGCCGTTCATGGCGCCGCGGCAACTGGTAATTTGCTGGAGCACTTCCATGCAACCCTTTTCGTCTTCCAGGGCGCGCTCGATGGCGTCGACCTGGCCGCGAATGCGCCGCACCCGGTTCAGGAGCTTTTGCTTGTCTTTGATGGTATGGCCCATGTTTGCTCCAATCGATAATATAGGGGGGTATACTATATTTGACTGAGAAAAATGTAAACCATCGATGGGAAAGTGCGGCACATCAGATTTTTGAGAGACGCCGTTGAGCGATGATTGCGATGCTTCGGATGCGCAATTACGGCTCAGTTCGCCGCAGTTCGCATCTGCCGCCGGATCCAGTTAAGAAACGCCGTGCGGCGCGGATCATCTTCGATAGGTGCCGACGACAGCAGAAAATACTCAGAACCGTCGCGCACGAAACCGAAAGGTGCGACCAGACGGCCACTGTCGATCTCTTCTTGGACCATGAATGCGGAGCCGATTGCCACTCCCAGACCGGCGCAAGCCGCTTGCAGGCTGAGGTAGAAATGTTCGTAGGTCTGGCTGCCTGTGTGCCCAATCTCGGTGTTGCTGCTCTTGGACCAATTCGGCCAAGCTGTCTTGCGCGAGGAAGTATGCAGCAGCTTCTGCTTGCTCAGATCAAGCCGTTGCCGCTTGATAAGCGCCGGTGCGCATACCGGGCCTATCCATTCGTCGCAGACTTTTTTCGCATGGACGGCGCTGCCCCAGCTGAAGTCATTGCGGCGTAACGCAACATCGACACCGTCGCGCTGGAACGCAACCGGGCCGCCGGCGGCGAAGATATGCAACTGGATATCGGGATGGCGCCGGTAAAAGTCGCCCAGCCGGGGAATCAGCCATTTCATCGAGACGGTCGGTTCGCAGGAAACCACCAAAGGCGCGTTGCGCGCCGGCTTTTGCAATGCCTCCATGACGGCGCTCAGCCGCTCGAATGCTTGCTGGGTTGCGGCAAAAAGCTGCTCTCCCTGTGGCGTCAGGAAAACTGCCCGGTTGCGGCGTTCGAACAAGGCTATGCCAAGCGACTCTTCCAGCAGCCGGATTTGCCGGCTCACCGCGCCGTGCGTCAGATGCAGCTCGTCCGCAGCTTGGACGAAGCTGCCCAGCCTGGCGGCGGCTTCGAAGAAACGGAGCGCATTGAGTGGTGCCTGCTTCAGCATGATCTGTCAGTTTTTTTCACGTATTGCCGACAGTATAAATCGTTTTTCCTGGACCTCGATTATCTCGATAATGGTTTTCCAGACCAGCGCATTGAAGAGAGAATATTGATGACAGAACTGATTGCAGTGGCTTTGATCACCATACTCGCTACCATCAGCCCCGGCCCGGATTTTGCCATGGTGACGCGCAACAGCTATCTATACGGCCGTAATTCCGGCCTGCTGGCGGCGCTTGGCATTGCGCTAGGAGTGCAGGTGCATGTCTTCTACACGATGTTTGGCATCGGCTTGATCATTGCGCATTCGCCGCCGCTGTTTGCCGCGATAAAGATAGTCGGCGCCATATATTTGATCATCATCGGCTGGAAGACCTTTGCCAATCGGTCCATGCTGGAGATCGACCTGCATGGCGCCAAGCCGGTCTCTGCCTTGAAAATGTTCAGCAATGGCTTTTTAACCAATGCGCTCAATCCGAAGACCACGCTGTTCGTGGTCAGCACCTATACCCAGGTAGTGCGGCCAGCCACGCCGCTGGCGACCCAGTTCGGTTACGGCTTGTTCATGTCAGTCACGCATTTTGTATGGTTTGCGACGGTAGCGATTTTTTTCTCGCAGTACGCGTTCCGCTCACGCATGATCAATCATCAGGGCACGATAGATAAGTTGATCGGTTCGATTTTAATGGCGCTGGGCGTGTCGCTGGCTTTCGCCAATATCACGCACTGACTGGAATAGGATTGCCGGCTCAGATGTTGCGATCGGTGACAACATAAAACTTGCTGGCGTCCTCGATGATTTCAAACATGCCGCTGAAGCCGGGCGGGATGATGCCGGTGTCGCCGGGGCCGTATGATTTGACTGCGCCAGTGCTGTCGCAGCTGATCTCGACCTTGCCGGTAAGTATGTGAAAAAATTCATGTTTGGACGCCGCCATCGAGATTTTGTAAGCGCCGGTTTCAGCGCTCCAGATGCCGGAACTCAGCCCGAATGCCGGATCGGCAAAGTAACTGAGCGTGGTTCTGTTCGGAGCACCTTTGACGCGCATCTCCGGATCCGGTTGGCGAACGGTAATAACGGGTTGGATCTCGGCGTAGCTGATGATGGTTGCAGTTGTCATGGTGAGTAGCGGAAAGGTTGAAAAAAAACGGCCGTCGAAACCAGCGCGGAAATTGCCGGCAGCTAGCCCAGAATCCGCCCGAAGCGAACCACCGTGACACCAGGCCGCAACTGCCGCAAGGAAGGCATCACCAATACGCAATCGGGATAGGGAGTGGTGACCGGCTGGCCATTGTCCCAGCCGATCACGGTGCCTTGTTCAGCGAAGGTTTCCAGGCCGGTATAGGCGTCGGCAAAACGGAAATCCATGCTGCTGGCGACCACCGCTTGCGTAACCTGGATGACGATGCTGGCGGCCGCAGGCGCGGGCCACCAGTCGTGCGGCAAGTCGCTGCGTTCGATCACGCCGGCCAGCAACAGGAAACGCGCGGTGCTGTGTTTG
>NZ_JAGQEG010000073.1 GCF_018305005.1 Collimonas silvisoli | reverse complement strand
CTGGCCGATGGTTTGGCTCTGCTCGGAGAGCCGCTCCATGCTGCTGGCAATCGCTTCCATTTGCTGGCGGATGCGATTCATGCCGGCGCCGACGTCCTCGGCGGACTTACGGCCGTTCTGAGCGCTTTGCGCCGCCTTCTGGGTGCTGTCGGAGACCTGCATGGATTTCTGGCTTGCCAACTGCGCAGTCTGTCGCACTTCATCCACCGTGGTCGTGGCCTCGCTGACCGCCACGGCGGACTCGTTAGCGTTGGCGGCCAGTTGCGCGGTCGAGGCAACGATGTCGCTGGCAGCCAGGCCGATTACATTTGCACCGTGGACCACCTCGCCGATCTGCAGGCGCAAGTCCGCGGACATGCGCGCAAAGTTCTGGTTCAAGACGCCGACTTCGTCCGCGCGCTGCTGGGTTGCCAGAGTGACAGTCAAATCACCTGAAGCCATTCGTTCCGCTAAGTCGGCAATCGCCACCATCGGGCGCGCAATGAGGCGGGTCAGCAGCGTCGTCAGGGCTACACCGAAAACCAGCGCTAGTCCGCCGAGAATTGCAAACTGGACGATGGAATGGGTGGCCAATTCATCAGAATCGGCGATGTGTGCACGGGCGTGCTTCAGCATCTCCTGCTCAAGTTCAATGGCGATGCTGCGCATTCTCTCGAACCGCCCAGCCTGCGGATTTTCGGCCATTGTTCTCGCTTCATCGACCTTGTTTGCGGCAATCAGCTGGATCTCTGTTTCGCGCGTCTGGCGATATGTCGCCAGAATGCTCTTCCATTCATCGAGTTTGAGCAAGAACCCGGGGTTCTCCTTAAAGAGAACCGTAAGCGTTCGCAGCGAGTTGTCAATCTTGGCGGAGCCGCTGCGAATATCGCGCAGCAGCACCTCTTGCTTAGCCCGGTTGTTCGTGAGCATGAACTCCAGGATGCGGCCGCGCTGGCGATTCAGGTCGGCCCGCAATTCGACCACGCCCACCACGCCGACGAACTCCTGCTCGAACAGGCGCTGTTGCGCATCGTGGAAAGTGGAGATGGCGTTGTAAGCGATCGCAATGGTGATCGCCAACAAGACGATCATCGTCCCAAATCCCAGCAGGAGTTTGGTCGCGGTTTGCCGATTCTTGAACCAGTTCATGGGTTTATCTTCCGGTAATCACACCAGATATCCGTGAGTCGTCCGCTGTCGGAGCGGGTCTAAAAATCTACTTTTGAAGGCAATCTCGCCGATCCCGAGCTCAGCCTGAACCTGAGCCTGAACCTGAACTTGAGTAATTCTTTAATTCTTTAAATTTCCACTTCCTCATGCACAATAATTTTCGGATCCTTCAGGATGCGATCCAGGTCAAGCACCACCAGCCGGTCCGCCGTCACGCCTTTCAGGTATTCGCGGCGGATTCCGGTAAGGGTCGGTAACGCGGGTTGCAAGCTGCCCACGGCAACGGTGAGCATGCCGACGATGACATCGGCCAGCAGGCCGAGCTCAAGATCGTTGCCGCGCACAAGGATGATGCGATGCAGGTCGGTCAAGCCTTGATCCGGAAGATCGAAAAATTTCTTGATGTCGATCACCGGAGTGATGCGGCCGCGGATATTTACCACGCCAAGCACGAACGGCGGAGTGCAGGGCAGCGGCGTCAGATCCTTCAGAGGATAAACCTCTTGCACGCAGCGGGTCTCCAGCGCGTAACACTCCTGCGCCAGACGAAACTCCAGCAGTTCGAGCGATGCGCCGGCCGCAGCGGCGCTCTGACGGGGGCGGGACAGCGCTTTGGCGCGGGCGCGCAGGATTTGTCCGGCGTCGAGGGCGGAGGAGGAAGAGGGGGGCGATGGGATGTCGGTCCGCTGCTTCATGGCGTGTTCTCGATAGCGATCGTGGAGGTAATGAACGCCTTGAGCCGGCCGGCGGTAAGGCTGTCCGCTTCGGGCAAAAGATCGTTCTGCTGATGGTCGCCCAACAGACGCAAAGCATTGGTTAAATGCCGGTTTGCCTCTGCCGTTTTTCCGCAGGCGCGCGCCAGGTTGCCCAAGGCAAAGTGGGCCAGCACAAAATCGGGGCAAAGATAAATCGCCCGCTGGAAGGATGAGCGCGCCTGCTCAAGATCGCCGCGCTCCAGCAGCACCACTGCACGCAGATAGTGGCCGGCCGGTTCCAGTTTGTCGGCGTCGATCCAGCGGTCGCACCATGTCAGCGCATCGGCCAGCTTGCCCTGGTTAGCCAACGCGCGCGCCAGCAGCGGAAATTCGGCCGGTGAGGGCGAACGCTCGGTCGACGCGGCCAAGGCAGCCGATGGCAGCCGAGGCAAAGACGGCTCAAGCGCCGGGTCGTCGGCGCCAAATTCCGGCAGCCGGGCGGATGCCAGCGGCGTCGGTTCGGGCGGAGGCGGCGCAGGGCGTTTTTGAAACAGGATAGCGCCGGAGAAATTCGCGTTGACGAAGCGGGGAAACAACGCTGTCGATGCTTCGCTCGGACTCGCCGCCAGCCAGCCGTTGTCGGCCAGCGCAAGGCGCAGCTTGCCGATGACCTTGCGCGCCTGCGATGGCGTGAAATACATCAGTACATTGCGGCACAAGATCACATCCATGGCATTGGTGTCGGTCGCCAGCGAGGGATAAACGTCTTCCACCAAGTTCAATTGCGCGAACCTCACCAGCTTTTTGATCTCAGGGACGATGGCGTAGCGGCCATCTGCGGTGCGGTTGAAATAACGTTGCTTGAGCCAGGCGGGCGCGGCGCGGAACGACCATTCGCTATATACGCCGGCGACGGCTTTTTGTAGAAAGTGCGCATTGATATCGGTCGCGGTGATCGTCACCTGCCAGTTTTGCAAGTCGGGCAATATCTGGTGCAGCAGAATTGCTAACGAATAAGCTTCTTCGCCGCTGCAGCAAGCCGCGCTCCAAAGACGCAGCCGTTGCTCCCGGCCGCGCCGGCTGCGGATCAGTTCGGGCAGGATATGTTCTGCGAGTGCCTGCAGCGTTTGCCTGTCTCGGTAGAAGTAGGTTTCGCCGACGGTAAGATGGTTCGCCAGCACTTGCAGCTGCGCCTTGGTTGGCCCCGCCGCCAGCAACCAGGCTATGCATGGCGCCGGATCCGCAAAGCCGAATTCCTGCACGGCGCCTGCGAAACCGCGCTGCAGATCGTTCCGGCGCTCACGCGGAAAATGCAGCCCCATCCTGTCGGCGATGCACTCGCTCAATTGCGACCATTGCGTCTCCAGGACTTGACTCGGCATCATTCGCTCCGATCGATTGCTTCATCCAGCATGCATGCCTCGTCCAGGGAAAGAAACTTTTCCAGGTCGTAGATCAATACCAAGTCATCATCAAGCTTGATCACGCCCTGGAATTGTTCGAGGCCAGCTGCGATCAGGTTGGTGCTGAGAATGGCGGCATGTTCGTGTTCGCATATTCCTTGAGTCTCATCGACGACCAATGCCACCGTTCGCCGCTGGGTGAGCGCGATCAGGAACTGGTCGTTGACGCCGATCGCCCGCTCCGGCAGTAGAAATCGTCGCCGGATATTGAGTACCGGGATCACCTCGCCTTGCAGGTCGATCGCACCGAGCACGACCGCCGGTGCGTTAGGCAAGGGCGTTACGTCTGCGGCGTAGATAATTCGTGTTACGGTGGCAAGTGGCAGCGCATAGCGTCTCCCATCCAGAAAAAAAACGACCAGTTGGTTGAGTTCATTCATTTGAAAACCTGGGCCTTCCGAGTTTTCTGGACTGGATTTATATTTCCTTATTGCAACAACTTTAGCATGTTTTTACATAAATAGGTGACAGTGCGTACATAGTTGTAAAAACCGCCATTGATGTTTATAGCCTCTATTCACGGGGCTTCCAGCCCGTCTTCTCAAGAGAGCTTGCGTTGTTGATGTACGTCGAAAACTGTGCGTCGAAAACTGGCACACGTATAGAAACACAATCCCACTCAGCATCGTGAGTGGCGACTGGATAATTATCAATTTCACAAACCAGGGGACGAGTGGGCCGGCATTCGGGGCAAAATGCGGGTCAGACTTCAGTAGTTCAACAGAAGTGGAACGATCCGCTCTGTTTTGCTACCTATGTTGGACGCAGCTTGATTTTGATGTTTCTCTCATGGCTAACAGGAGTAACCATGAAATAGGAAAGGCGCATCGTGGCGGCATTATCGAAATCAGGCTCTGAGAAAAACATTGCTACGCTATCTTTTGCTTATCAAAAGACGATAGGAAGGTTGCAACCTGCTGCCATGCGTCAGCATTAAAATTCGGCGTTTGTTCGGCTAATCGCCTGCCATTTTGAAACAGCCGGTACAACGTAGGCATGTAGAGCGACAAATCAATATTGTTATCTAGTTGCTGGACCAGGCTGGATGCCAGCCAAGGTTTCTCAGCGCTACAAACATCCCTGTAGCATTCCATCGCGATCATCGCATACGGATCCTTGTTCGTATCCAGCACGTAGCGCCCCTTGCCTAAATCAATGAACATCGCCAATCTCCTTTATTACCATCAAAAATAATCAGCATTGCAGTATTCATGTCGTCGCTAGTCGACAACAACATAAGATAAGGAATTCTGTGCACACCATTGTGCCGCCCAGCGATCAATTCAAAAATGGATTGGGCTCTGTTTTTGATGGGGAAATACTCCTATAAAAACATCGGAGTGGGATGCCAAAGCATGGCAAATACGCGAAGCAAAAGTGTTGGCCGGCGTCAGCGCATAAACAAAGGTCAGAATGCGTAATGCCGTTCAGTTAGGGGCAATTCCCCCATATGGCAGCCCCGTCATTCCCGCGTTCGCGGGAATGACGCAACGGGGAAATTCGTGCCGCCTGACTGAACGGCATCAGGGCAGAATGCGGCCATTTTTTTGCTGCTTATTCAGGCACGTCGACGCGCCGGTAGCGGGGGAGTCCCCCAGCTTCAGTGGATAGTCAGCATATTAATTGGGTCTGATAGCGCTCGACTATTTCTTGAATTGTTGTCCAAAAGCGCGGCAACAGATCAGTGACGGTGGTGCAGCCGTTTTCCTTAACTCGCAGCTGCAGAATTTCGCATTGGGCGGAGGCGTCATGCTCCTCCATGATCAGCAACGCTCCTTTCAAACGATGTAGACGACGCTGAAATTGCTTGTCGTCTCCGCTTGCTACAGCCTCTTTCATTGCCGTCACGTCGACTTCCCAGCTCGCAAGAAAGGCCGCCTGCAAATGCTTCACTACGGTCTCATCGCGAACCGTATGCTTAGTGACTGCGCGCGATTTGGCTTTCCCGCCTAGCACACGCGTCAATGCATCGCCCAATTGGCCGATGGTGACTGGCTTATGCAGCACATGCGCAAAATCGTGCCGGTTCGCCTCAAGATCCTGTTGACTACTGGCGGTATTGACGATGACTGGCGTCATAATGCCTTCGGCGCGCAATGCGGACAACAGCATTTTTCCATCCATTATCGGCATATTGAGATCGCTGATAATCACGTCGTATGCCTCGATCCGGCAACGCTCCAGAGCCTGCCGGCCGTTCAATGCCGAATGAACATGATCATAGCCGAGGGCGGCAAGTTGCGGCTCAATTAACGCTCGGCTAACCGGATCGTCTTCGACCACAAGAATACGTTCAGCATGCTTAACCGATTCTTGCGCTGCTGCATGAACGGAAGCAGGCGTCGAAACATCGTGTAGGCCACAAAGCCCAAGTGCTGCGTATAGCGCATTGGTGGCATAGGCGGAAACAGCAATTCCGTGTTCTTGGCGCTGTGGATGTAAAGGGCCATTTGGTGTGATGATTACGCTATCGGAGAAGGGCAGAGCCGTCAGTTCCAGCCATGTGCCCGGCAAAGCCGGTTCACTGCATGCTATTAACAGGACGGTTGTCGGTGATGCCGCCAGACGCGCTTCCAAGGGCTCCGTTGTTGCGATCAACTTGACCGACGGCAGTCTGCCGCCGATGCTTGCCAGCAGTGTCTTCTGCCAGGCATTAGAGTCACACAGGAGAATCATCGTGTCGATCGCCGCTGCAAGCGTGATCTCATCTTCTACCGTGCTCTCTGTATCGATTTGCAGAGGCAATATAACGGTAAAAGTGCTGCCGACGTCCAGTTCACTGTCGATCTCAAGAAACCCACCCATCAAATCTGTCAAACGCTTGCACAGCGATAGCCCCAAACCGGTTCCGCCAAAATCGCGCGACACCGAGCCGTCGGCCTGAGAAAACGGCTCCAGAATATGCTGCTGGTTCTCGGCAGCGATGCCGATACCCGAATCCGACACGGAAAAGCGCAGCCAGACATGATCCCCGCTGATTTCTTCCGGTTCAACGCGTAAGGCGATCGCGCCGGACTCGGTAAATTTCGACGCATTGCCCAGCAAGTTCATTAAAATCTGCGCAATCCGATGGTCGTCTCCAATGACCTGATATGGCACCTCCGGTGCAACCAGGCATAGGAAGCGCACGTTCTTTGCGAGAATGACAGGGGCAAAAGTTTGCGCGCATTGCTCGGTCAATGCATGTGGACTGAATGGCTCTTGCTGCAATGTCAGTTCGTTGGCTTCTACTTTAGAGATATCCAGAATATCGTTGATCAGCGCGAGCAGCGCATCAAAGGAGCGGCGAATCATGTCGACGCGTTCTTTTTGATGCAGCGGCAAATTCTCCATGGCGAGCAGTTCGAGATTGCCGAGCGCACCATGCAGCGGAGTACGGATTTCATGGCTCACTGTGGCCAGAAACATGGATTTAGCCTGATTGGTTCGGTCGGCAGCTATCCTCGCTTCGTGCATCAAGCGCTCGGTCTCCTTACGATCGCTGATATCGGTAAGGCCGAATAACACAACATCGCGTTTGAGATAGCGAGTGCGGGAAAATGCTGCGACCATGTCGCGCTGCCCGCCCGTGCCATCGTTGACCGTCGCTTCCACGAACTCCACACCGCGCGGCGTGCGGGAGTGCGGGGCAGAACTTGCCAGAATGCGTTGATAGAAATGCCTTCCGCTGTCCAGATCGTGTTGCAGCAGATTGGCGGCAATTTCATTTTGCAGCACCACCTCGCCCGAGACAGGATCCACGACACCCAGTCCGACAGGGGCGGTATCGATCACCGTGCGATTAAATGCCTCGCTCTCGTGAATGCGTTGTGCATGTAATTGCAACGGCGTAAATACGAAACGGTCGAGAATCACTACAAAGGCCCAGAGGATAAGCAGCATCATCAGCAACACTGCCCCCAATAGCGACAGTTCTGGCCACAATCCCGCCAGGATGGTGTGCCAATCAAAGGCGTAAATTGCTATCCAGTTCGGACCAGGGATCGTCTGGTAGAAAAAAAACACGCCGTCTTGGCGAGCGACTTGCGGATGTTCCGCCACGGCAGTATCGAGAATTTCCGGATGGGTCAGCAGCACCTTGCCCCAGTGTCGCTCATCCTCATCCTCATCGCTGGCGCCGTAAAAATGTGTATGTAAGCGCGAGGCCACAAAAAAGCCTCGAATCGGGCCACCATTTTGGAATAGATGCGTGAACTCTTTAAACGGCACCGCCTCGACAATGACTGCCACGCGTTTGCCATTGCGAAACACAGGACTCGCGAAATGTGTGACCAATTGCTCGTTGAACGGATCCTTACCGAGCTGAACCCAGAAAATCTGCTGACGTGCCAATTCCAAGTCTGAATACTTACTTAATTCTTCCTCGACCTTGACGATGCGCTGGCGGATGATTTCTGGCATGCTGCCTTGCCGCGCTGCCTGTAAAAGCGGTTCTGGCAGTGGTGGCACCGTCGCCAGGAAACGTTCGTCCGCGGTATAAATGAAACCGCCAAGGAAATAACCCGTTTCACGTTCCCACAAGCTTCCATTGGGCGACACTTCGCGCATCAAGCGCAGTAATGTGGCCAAGTGCTGCTGCTGGTCTGGCGCAGTCAGCGTTGTCAATACCCCGAATGGCACCGCCGTCAGATCGCTTTCAGTTAGCGTCACACCTTGCTGCATCAGCAAACGTTGTCGATAGCGCTCCAGGGGGATCTTGTCGTGGTCATGTAGTGTCCAGAGTGCCTCGTAATTAGCAACGTAATTGCGCAAGCTCGTCTGGTAGGTGTCGACTCGCGATTTGACCTGCTCGCGGTGCTGCAAGAAAAATTGCTGCTGTTCGTTGATAAAACGCTGGATGCGAGAATTGACGGTCACTGCCATCGCTAGAACAATGAAGGCCGTCAGTAGCGTTGCGCCACCATATAACAACTTCTGAACATAACGACCGGACACCTCTGGCAGAATCGCGGCGGCGCCAAGTGGCATAAACCGCCGCTGCAGCCATTTGCCGAAGCGCGGCCGACGGCTCATATCAATTGGCGTGATGACGCGTTCCGCCAATGCGGTTAAACGCATTGATCAGTTCCACATCGTTGTGCGCTCCCAGCTTGACCATGGCCTTTGACTTTTGGGTACTGATGGTTTTGAGGCTGCGATCGGTGAGATTCGCGATTTCGGTGACGGTCTTCCCGGATACAAACAGGCGCACCACTTCCAATTCTCGCTTCGATAAATTGACTTCCGTCAGCGCCTGCGATCCCGGATTATTCTCCAGCATGTATTCCAGCAATAACTTGGAGGTCGCGGGGTCGAGATATTTCTCACCTGCCATTACGCTGCGTATCACTGTCGGCAATCCGGTAAATGCACCGCTGCGCTTGCTGATGAAGCCCAGTACCCCTAGTTTCATAGCCTGTCGCACCACGACAATATCGTCATGTGCAGTCAGCAGCACGATCTTGAGTAATGGATACATCCGCCGCACGCGTTCCAGCAAGTGCATGCCGTCCGGTTCGTTGTCGTCATCAAACGAATAGTCGGTAATCAAGACATCACAGGATATCTGCCGCAGCGTCTCGAACAATTCCGTAATCGTCAGGGCGGCGGAAAGCAGTTGTATATCCGGCTCTCCCTTGAGTACATCGCTGATGCCAATGACTACAACCGGATGGTCGTCGGCGACGACTACCTTAATCGCGTCCGGGTTATTTGGAAGCGACGCCTTGAAGGCAGGTGTTGATGATGGGGGTGTGAGTTTTGTCATAAAAAAACAATTGTGTAAGGCGACGCATAGAACGGCTGGACGGTCACGCCGAGAATAGCTTAGTCAACCTATCTCCAACATGCCGTATGGTAACATATACAAGTGATGCTTCGGTTCCGGCAGGTTAATTGTGAAGATGATTTGTGTGACTTGGCGTGGCAGGAAAGAAAATTTGGCGGTATGGCCGGAAAGCTGTCCTGCTAACTCAGTGCATCGGGAACCTTGAGGTTGAAGCGTTTATTCCGTTACTTGATCGCATGACGCGGCAGATCAGGTAACACGCAAGGCGTGCAATCGCTGACCAAGCCGACGAAATGCAATGTCGAGTCAGCTGAAACCTGCGTTAGTCCCGCAATTTGCGCAGGCGTCGAATTTGCTTCATCTAGCATGGCGCGATGCGCTTGCTTGTTAGCGCGTCTGCGCAATTTTTGCTGGGCACGTGTTATGTACGAATGACTGAGGACTGCGATGCGCTGCATCTTGCACAGTAATTCCGGATCGTCGCTAACCGTTTCCGCCAGTTGCCGCCACAAGCCGCATTCACCCCAGCGCCTGAATCGCATATAGGGGGTAGTCCACTTGCCAAACTCCGGCGGCAGGGAGGACCATTTGATTTTTCTCGATGCGATAAAAAGCACGGCGTCGATAAATTGACGATTATTCCTGCCACTGGCTCCCGGGTCGCCAGGTTTGCCGACCAACAAAGGCTCCAGTTTTTCCCATTGATCATCTCGCAATTTCATCGCATCCATCCTTTCTATGCCAACTGTCTCATCAAGCTCTGCTGACCTGTCTAGGTATCGCTGTGATGCCGTCACAAACTGAACCGGAAAAATGGCGTTATTCTTCGACATCGTACGAAGCGGCAGAATCTGTCCGGTCAAAAAAATATCAAATCAGCAAGTCATATTGTGCGGCCTGGATACTCCTATTGCCATTACCTAAAGGCCGAAAATTAAATGGGATTAATCCTAATAATTTTAAGAATTCCAGGTGGCAAGGAAGATACTGTCCGCGCCCTTAGGTGGGTAGACCTGCCGCTGACCGAAATATTTCAATGAGCGGCTGGTTTTCCAAAGCTTGGTAGGTGACTCATGACCCTGAGCAGGCGTTGGATTTTCTTGATAGCAGACACTCAAGGTGGCTGGACTAAGCGGCTTGATGCGCTGAGTGTGAATTGACAGCAATGTTAGTCGCCAATTGGAGAACACAGTTCAATTAGCGAACCATCTTTGTCTCGGACGTAGGCCACAATTTGACCCCAAGGTTTTCCCATCGGCTCCTTGATAGGTGTGGCGCCCGCGGTGACCGCCTTGGTATAGGCTGATGCGACGTCATCAGTTATGAACGCTAACTCAACACCAAGTGGCGCGGTGTTGGGATCAGTTTTCTGATACCGGCCATCGAGATTCATTTCGCCCATTGCATGAGAGGCGAAGGCGAGAATGGTTGCGCCCGTCTCAAGCTCCCCGTATTGGTCTGAATCGTGAAGAAAGCGCGTTTCAAAGCCAAACGCCTCTTTGTAGAAAGTGAGTGCTTCCGTAACCGATGTGACATAAACGATGGCGTAACCGAATTTCATGTATTTCCCGCTTTCTGCTTGAGTGATTACTTTCGTTCTTCCGTGTATGCACACCAAGGGCGAGGTCCTTCATTGGGCTGCTTACTCATACGAGAGTACGATTGGCACCGTGACGTCGATGGATCCTGCTTGCGCATTGCCTGCGCTGCTGTAGATGGTGGCAAGAAACGCCAATTCGGCCTGGGCGTTGGTAATCCGGGCGCTCTGCGTCGCGCCGGGCGACACGGGAGTCTGCTGATCCTTGGGGTAGATGCGCACGCCGAGCCCGATTGCCGTTCCGGCATTCTTGAAGACTGTGGCGTCGCCTGGATCGGCGACACCATCGAATTTGATGTTCACCTTGCTGGAGCTGGCAGGACATTTGTCGAATCGGATGACGAATGGCTGCGGCCTGGATTCGCTGCCGGCGACATTCAGCGCCTGGATCTTGTCGCGCCCCAGGTCGATCGTTTGCGTCAGGCCGGCTTCGAGCGTGCACGGAGCTGCATACACCACTCCCTCCGCCGTAATTGTCTCTGCACATGCGGAGGAAATAGCCATGCCCGTCAATAATGCACATACCACCGTTGAGCAACGCCATGTATTCATGATTCCCTTTCTCCTGTCGGCCATCAGCTATACGTCATGGTTACGGTGATGGTCGATTTGACCGTACCCGGGAGCACGCCGCCAATGCTGTAGACGGCAGTCTTGAAATTGTGCGTTACCGGGCCGCCTGTCGCATTCATGCTGCCTACATACTTGCCTCCCGGCGAAATCACTGCCTGGCCGTCGCTTTGGTAGAGCCGCACCGCTACGTGGCTGGCCGTGCCTTCGTTTTTGAAAGAAGTGGTATCGCTGCTGTCGGCCGTACCGGCAAAGGTGTAGGTCACGCCGGTGGTGCCGGCCGGGCAATTGAGCGTCAGGCCGAAATCCTTCTTGGCGCTCAGCGTACCGGCTGTGGCCAGATCCGCTGCGCTGAGCTTGCCCAGGTCGATGTTCATCTTCTGACTGGCGGTATCGACTGTGCAAGGATCGGCAACCACCGTGGCGGTCACGGTAATGGTCGAGTCGACGGCATGGGCCGTGCCGCAGATGCCTAGCCATAACGGAGCGCATGCGAGCAGGGAGGAGATTGTCTTGGTTGAGATATGCATGGTTTTTCCTAAGTGTTATTGGTAAGTCATGGTAAGTGTGGCCGTGGCTTTGACCGTGCCGGGCATGATGGTGCCGATTTTAAGCAATTGCGCGTAAAAGCTGATGTCGTTGCCGTCCCAGGCGCTACTGCCGACGGCGCCGTAGTTAACGGCTGTATTCAGACTGACCGGAACCTTGCCGGCAGTAAGCATCTGCACGGCTACGCCTTGGGCGCCGCCATCGGCGGCGGCCACTTCGTTCGTGAGGAGGCCGGCCGTGCTATTGCCGGCAGGTGCTGTGCCGCTCATGGTTGCGGTTACTTTTACCCCCGCATCGCAACTCATGTTCATGCTGAATTTCGTGAGTCCGGCGTTACCTTGGGCTGTTAGTGTTTTCGCTGAAATACCGTTCAGCGGCACCGTGATGGCCTTGCTTGGATTACAGGTAGAAACAACAAATGCTCCCCCAGTCACATTGATATTGACGAGCGGGACAGCGTTCCAATATACGGCACCGTATCGAGCAGTAGCTAAAGTGCCCGCTGTAATCGGCCCTGTTTTCACGAACGTTATCGTTACTTTTTCACTCGCAGCCCAAGTAAAATTATAGCCGCCCGCCAGGTAGAGCACGCTCGGAAAATTTCCGAGGATGCCCGAGCTATAAGCCCAACTGCTATAAATGCGATATCCCACACCGGGAACATTCGTGGAGTAAACGTTCGTAAGACCGGCAACGGGACTTCCTTGAAATATATTGCTACTGATCGTATCTGAAGTAGTACAGCTGGTGCCATCATCTATCCGGGTTGTGGAGCTCGGTGTAGGTGCAAAGTAAGTACCCAGATCCGTGCCCACAGGAATGTCACGGGGAATAATTTTGCTGCCAAGATTTAGATTCAGATGCGGGTAAGGCCACATGTTGGTCACACCGCAGGCAGAAGCGGACTGACTGGCGATCCCAAGCCCAAGCAATAATGCCATGCCAAGCAGCTTCCGCCATTTATCGTGCCTCACTGCGGGAACGATCCGGGTGCTCGCATTGCATCGAGAGACAATCGGATACTGCGCTAACGCGCAAGCTGCGGGCGCGGTTTGCGCCACATTGGCGTTCAAGCCTTGCGTCAGAGATATAAACCATCTTTTATTTATTTTATTCATATCAAGATGTCGACCGCATGGGCCGTGCCGCTGGTGCCTAGCCATAACGTGACGTAGGCGAGTAGAAAAGGGATTGTCTTGGTAGTAGGGGCATGCATAATTTTTTCTAACGGATTATTGGTAAGTCATGGTGAGCGTGGCCGTGGCTTTGACTGTACCTGGCATGATGGTGCCGATTTTAAGCAACTGCGCGTAAAAGCTGATGTCGTTGCCGTCCCAAGCGCTACTGCCGACGGCGCCGTAGTTAACCGCTGTATTCAGACTGACCGGGACCTTGCCGGCAGTAAGCATCTGCACGGCTACGCCTTGGGCGCCGCCATCGGCGGCGGCCACTTCGTTCGTCAGAAGGCCGGCCGTGCTATTGCCGGCAGGTGCTGTGCCGCTCATGGTTGCGGTCACCTTTACCCCGGCATCGCAATTCATGTTCATGCTGAATTTCGTTTGCCCGGCGCTACTGTTGGTTGCTAGTGTCTTGGCTGAAATGCCGTTCAGCGGCACCGTGATTACCTTGCTTGGATTACAGGTAGCAACAACAAACGCTCCCCCAGTCACATTGATATTGATGATCGGGGTAGAGGCAGTGCTCCACGATACATTGCCGTATTCACCAACAGCTAAAGTACCCGCTGTAATTGGCCCCGTTTTCACGAACGCTACCGTTACTTTTTCGCTTGGCGCCCAAGTAATATTGTAAGTGCCTTGGCTTATGTGGATCGTGTTCGGAAAATATCCGACGGGGCCACTGCCGCTGGTAGCCCAATTGCTATAAATGCGATATCCCACACCGGGAACATTCGTGGAGTAAACGTTCGCGAAACCGGCAACGGGCGTTCCTTGCAACATCCTGCCGGTCATCGACTCTGAACCAGCACAGCTGCCAATAGCTAACGCGGTTGAGGCGGTTGGTGTAGGTGCATCGTAACTACCCAGCTCCGTGCCCACAGGAATGTCACGGGGAATAGTTTTGCTGCCAAGATTCATATTCAGACGCGGGTAAGTCCAGTACGGGCTCAAATAGCATTCAGCAGAAGCAGACTGACTGGCGATCCCAAGCCCAAGCAATAATGCCATGCCAAGCAGCTTCCGCCATCTATCGTGCCTCGCTGCGGGCGCGGTTTGCGCCACATTGGCGTTCAAACCCTGTGTCCGATATATAAACCATCGTTTATTCATTTTATTCATATCAAGTTCTGTCGTAGTGTGTGATGCGTATTCATTCAAGCTCCCTGGTATATGTTTTCCTGGGTGCTTGCCGCGCTGCTTGCGTGAACAGCATCAGACTTGGAATAAGTCCGGAATTTCTGCAGCAGGTCAGAGGTGCCGAGCGCGCTTTGCTTGCCGGGGTAAGCGCCATAAATCGGAAGCTGCGACACGTTGACGGCTATCGGGTTCGCGCTGTTGTTGACCAGTTTGTCGACGCCGCGTTTGTCGCCCTGCGGATTGCGCGCTTTGGCGGCGGCCGGCAACTGCGCGTCGTCTGTCGCCAGTAAAGCCTGATCGTTTGCGATCTCCGGCTTGACATTTGCAACGGCGGCAACGGCAGCTTTCTTCTGCACCATTTCCTGTTCACCGGCTTTTACTTTGATGTCCTCGCCTGAGGCGTCGTTGCCTCGGTAAGGTGTATTTGTAGCTGCGCAGGCTGCCTTCTGCGCGATATAAGCCTGGGCTTTCTGGCTCTGGTCAGGAGTAATGCTGAAACTGCACAGAGCATCGTCGCTGCTGCCGTTGAGCTTGACGTTGAAGTTGCTCTGCTTGTCCACACCGGTAAGGAAGACCTGGCTGCCAGGCCCCACAATGCCGCGCTCCTTGCCTTGCTGGTCGAACACCTTGGCGCCTATCGGCAATTGTGCGCCGTCCGCCAGTGTGACATCCACCAGTAGCCGCTGACCGCTCGATGTCTCGAACTTGGCAGCCACAATGGCGCCCTTGGTCGGCACCACTTCCAGGGTGCTGATTGTCACATCGGTGTCTTCGCTCAGGGTATCGGTGTTGAGCGCCACGCGGTTGCGCCGGTACGGGCTGGCGTAAGGGATGACTGCGTAGCCGTGGCTGTCTGCCTTGACCCCAACCTGGTTCTGCAGGCCGACCCCGGCTGCGCCGCTGGTATCGACCAGTACCATGGTATCTTGCAGCGGCTGACTGAAGGTAATGCCGCCGGCATGCGCCACGATGCCGCCGGAAACCCCGACCGATCCTTGCCGGTAGCCGTTGCCGTAGCTGTAACCTGCATCGACGTTCGCCTTGCTGCCTTGATAATTAGCGCTGAGCGAGCCTTGACCGCCTTGGCCGCCTTGCTTGCCGGCATAGGCGCTGTAATTCAGATTGCCGTCTTCCAGCAAAGTGCCTGAGACACCGGCCTGGCTGCTGAGGCGGCCCTGGCCGTCGCGGCTCATCATCAGATTGGCCGACGATGTGCGAGCCCGGTTGCCGAACATATCCAGCGGTATCGATACATTGATGGACGCCTGGTTCGAACTGTTGCCGTTGCTGTCTCGCGTGTTCGCCAGATAGCCGCCTATCGACATATTGCGGAACATCGCGTTGTAACCCAGCTGCAGAGTGCGGTCGCTGCTGCTGCGTCCCCAGTATCTTTGCTCGTTGAAAGTCAGATACATGGAGCCGTACCTGCCCAGGCTTTGCGTGACGGTGCCTTCAATCTTGAACTTGCGATTGCCGCCGGAAATCTCGCCGCGCCGCTCTTGCAGCGCTTCGTAGAAATCGCGATAGCCGGATGTTGAATAGCGATAGCCCAGCAGACGGAAATCGGTGCCTTGCTGGATCAGGGATTTTGCGTAGAGAAACCGCCAGCTTTGGCCCTGCACCGACTCCGCATCCTTGGGTTGGGAACGGGCGTGAGTGACGTCGATCGAAACCGCGCCTAAGTTCCCGAAGTTTTTGCTCACGCCCAGGGCGCCAGCCTGGTACATCGAAGACAGCGTCGCACCGCCGTAGGGCGTGACGTCGCCCTTCATGCCGCGGGCATAAGAGGCTTGCATGAAGAATGGCTGCGTATCGGCGCCGACACTGCGTGCCTGGCCTGCCGTCACCTGGTAGCGCGAAGCGCCCTCGCGCAGCATGTTGGGTACCGCTGCGAACGGCTGAATGAAGCGCGTCTGCTGACCGTCGGCCTCGGTGACGGTGACCTCCAGATCGCCGCTGGACGAAGAAGGGTAGAGGTCGTTGATGACGAATGGGCCGGGAGCGACGACGGTGCTGTAGACAATGTGGCCGTTCTGCTTGACTTCCACCTTTGCGTTGGTACGGGCCACGCCGCGAATAACCGGGGCGTAACCCTGCATGCTGTCAGGCAGCATGTTGTCGTCGGACGATATTTGCACACCGCGAAACTGCATGCTCTGGAAGGTGCGATCCGAGGTGTACGAGTCGCCAACGAGCACCCGGCCGCCTATGCTCTGGACATCGCGCTCGGCGTAGGTGGCGATGGATTGGAAACTTCCCTCGCTGCCATACGATTTATTGTAGGACGAGGCATTGCGAAAGCGCCAGGGGCCAAGATTCAGACCGCTGCGCAGATTGGCGAAGTAACTCTGCTGGCTCGACCGGCCTGCGCTGCTGCCGTCCGAGGCCCTCAGACTGTAGTCGAGCATGCCCGCATTGATGCCGTGGTCCCATTCGGATTGCGGCACGGTGCCGCGAGCGTTCTGGCGGATCATCGCCTGCGGGATGCTGATGTCGAGCCGTTGCTGGCCTGAATCGTACGATACGGCGGCATCCGGGATGGCGGCGGCGATATCAACGCAGGCGCCGTCGGCCTCGGCGGCCAATAGCGGAATGGCGTCGACCAGGACTTTGATTTCGCGCAGCAATGCCTTGGAAATGCAGGGTATTGCACTCTGATTGCGCGCCGGGGCGTTGAATAGGATATCGCGGAGGTCAACTCTTTCTTGATTGACGTACAGATCGACGCGATGTGTTCCGGGCAGGACGAAATCTCCCTTGGCGAACACATCCAGATTGACCACAGACTGCTCGGCAGAATTGCGCAGGAACCCGGAGTTGAATTTCACCTCGGCATACGCTGCTTGTCCAAAGGCTATTGACAGCGCAATGGCAATCTTGCTGAGCCGTGGAAATAGTTTGCGGCCGCGACGTGCCGGCGAAACATTATTGTTGAAATTCACGTGGAGTTACCTTTTATCGATAGTCTGCGACACTTAATGCAGTACTGTTTGAGGCAGGAGAAAGAGCTTGTATTATTTGTTGCCGGAAATAGCACCGTTGGCAACGATCGGCTCGGACTGACCGCCGTAGTCGTTAATGTATTTATAGGTAAGCCGGGGGGCGTCGGAAGGCGCTGCCGCCTCTTTGAGCGGGAAACGGCTTTCGGTTTTCGGCGCCACCATGCTGACGGCTACTTCTTGGTTGCCGGCAGGAGATTGGAGCTTTGCCTCAACGAGGTTGACGTGGAACGCGCTGTCGTTACGCGCTACCAGCGAGCTTGCACCGGTTGCGGCATCGCGCTCGATCTTCCATTGCAATTGAGTAGCCGCCTTCACCGGATCGCCCTGGATGTTTTTTGGACGATAGAACATCTTGATACGGGAGCGCATAGCGATCTGCAGCGTATTCTCCAGTTCAGACGCGGGTGGAATTTCCTGTACGTTGAGCCAATACACCGATTCACGATCCTCTGGCACACCTTGGCCGGAGAACATGATGCGCAGCAGGTTTTCCTTGTTTGGATCAAGACGGAAAATCGGCGGCACGATCACAAAAGGCGTATCGGCCTTGACGGTGTCGTCGCCTTTATCGAGCCAGGTTTGCACAACGTAAGGGACTGTTCCTTCGTTCTTGACCGAAATGGAGGCTTCCCGTTTTTTGCCGTCAAAAATGACGCGCGTACCGCCAACGAGCACACCTGCCTGAGCTTGAATGCTGCCGAGCAAGGCTAATACTATGACAGCCGATAGATATTTTTTCTTCACGTGCTTTCCCTTTCTTTTAAATAATCGTCGCCCCAATCCATCTCAACATCAGAGAGAAACCGGAGAGGAGCGACGAACGGGAGGGATTACTGGTAGTTGACGGTGAATTGCGCGTTGGCGTTGGCCGCACCGGAAGTCACTGTGGCCGCGGTGGAGATATAACGGGCGCTGTACACGAGATTGTTATCGCCTTTTGCCAGTTTCACGCCAGCCGAGTCGCCACCGATTGGAGCCCGGACGCCATTGTTGTCGGTAATTTCGATGCCAACCCCGGTGGCGCCATCAACGGACAGGAGCTCCGGATTTGCCGTTGAAGTCACGCCGTCAAAACGCACGGTCGCGTTAGCTGCTGCGTCTGTGCAAGAGGTCAACTTCAAGGTAAAGTTTTTCGCACTGGCCTTGTCGCCTACCGCTTTGAATGATTGAGTGCCGACTTTACCCAACTGGACGGTAAACTCCGAGTTCGAAGGATCCACTGAGCATGGTGCATCGATCACCTCGCCTTTAAAGGCGATTTTGCCGTCGGCAGCATGAGCGACCGATGCGCCCAGACCGATGGTAGCTGCGAGAACGATGAGAGAAAGTTTATTTGCCATTTTTTATCCAAAGAGTGAATGATTTAAAGGTACGTTGTGCAGGCGCCCGCCGAGATTTCCCGGAAGCTCCAAACCAACGAGATCCATTATCGATACTTCAGATGGTCTTGTTAATTTGACAGTCTCTGATTTGCGACTAGGAGAAATCCTATTTTTTATAGGCGCTGTTGCTCCTGCTGTCCTCGCGCAGGCGCCTCGCCCGTCAATCAACATCAGTTGTGTTTGGTATATGGCATTGGGCTTTCGAGTCACTCGTTTCGGATAGGCCCTAGCACTCCGAATGCTCATGGCGGCGCCGATGCTTTTGGTCGGGCAGGGGATCGGCTGTGATTGAACTCTAACCACATGACCGCAAGCTGGAAGAATTGATGGATGAACTATCCGCTATTCGATGATTGGGAATCGATTTTGATTGATGGCAAAAATGGGATACAACAGAGGACTTGACCCTAGCCGGCTGAAGGCGGCTAGGGTCTTGATTTCATTTGCTCGTTATCCTGGCTGCCAACCTGATTGATAACAGCAACGCGGCATGGTATCTATCGCGATTAAATTGAACCCGATTTTGTATAGGTCGTGCCGCCCGAGGTATAAGTGACCGACCATGTATCGCTTGCGGCATTATGTGTCGCGCCGTTGCCATTCAATTGCGCCGCAAATGTGTAGTTGCCTGCGGCGATCGACTGGCCGCTGGCCAGCGTGAACGTGTACACGATATTGGCTCCGCTGGCGTGGCTGGTGACGATTGCCGAACCGACGGTGTTATAGCTGCTGTTATAAGTCACGTCTGCGGCGGGGACCGTGATGGTCAGCGTCAAGGCGGTGATCGGGGCTGTTGTCGTGAGGGTCACATCGTCTTCATCGTACCAGGGGCCGTTGGCCGATGGATTGCCGGCAAATGTCGCGCTGCCTCCGCTTGAGGAAGCGGTGTTGACGCTCAGGGCGAGCGCCGCTGCATGGCTCAGCGAACCGCTGGTGCCGGTGATGGTGGCGGTGCTGTTTCCGGTTGATGCCGTGCTGGAAGCATTGAGCGTCAAGGTGCTCGTGCTGGCGGTCGATGCGGGGCTGAAGCTGGCAGTCACGCCGCTGGGCAAGCCGCTGATGGACAAGGCGACACTGCTGTTAAACCCGCCTGTGGGCGCGATCGAGATGCTCGAAGTTGCGCTGGCTCCTTGTGCAAGCGACGCTGACGCGGGGGTTGCGGACAAGCTGAAATTTGCTACTGCCGGAGCATTGACGGTCAGGGTGAACGTTGTCTTGGAAGTCAGCGATCCGCTGGTTCCCGTAATGGTTACTGTGGCTGTTCCGATGGTTGCCGAACTGCCGGCGCTCAATGTCAGCGTGGTCGATCCGGTGCTTGATGCCGGGCTGAACGACGCCGTGACGCCGCTTGGCAGACCGCTCGCCGCAAACGACACCGCGCCGGTAAATCCGCCGGAAGGCGCGACGGTGATCGTGGAACTGCCGCTGCCGCCCTGTTTGATCGAGAGGCTGGTGGCGCTGCCGGACAGGCTGAAGCCCGGAGAAGTGCTTCCCGGAGTCAATACGACGGTCGTCAGCGAATAAGGCGGGGCCGTGACCTTGAAGCTGCTTCCCAGGCCGGTGGTGCTTGCGGAGGCGATGGCGCTGCTCGATTTGCCAAACGTGTAGGACGTGCCGGTGGCAGCCGGCGTATAACCGGATACGGCCACGTTGGCGGTGGTCGTATAGTTCGGGTCCTTATTGATCAGGAGCAGCGCCAGATTTCCGTTGGCCTGCTTGACTGCATGCGCGGTAAGCAGGCTGTTGCTCGACGCGGCGGAAACCAGGGTGTCGCCCGTTTTGCCCAGGTTGGTCAGCATCTGCATGCCGTAGTAGGTCGGTGCCGGCGTATCGGCTGCAGGCTCGCCCGAGGTCGCGTTCGACAGGATGCCGTAATCGCCGTAGGTGGCCGAGCCGAACAGGCTGGAAGACATGTTCCCGCCCGTGCTGCTGTTGTGCAGCGACCAGATATCCACGTTCGCCGCGCCGTTTTCCAGCCACGTCAGCAAACCGTCGGCGACGAACATCGCGTTCACGACGCTGATTGTCTGCTTGCCGGGGTTCGACGACACGGAGTTCATTTCGGTGACGAAGATTTGAATCTTCGATGCGTTCGAGCCGCCATACTGATTGATCAGCGATTTTACGCTGGAAACCATGCCGGCAATGCCGGGGGAGCCGTTAAAACCGCTTTGCGGCGAGGCCAGCAGCCCGGAGTCCGATTCGCTGCCCGGATTTTGCGGGTACCAGTGCACGATGACGAAATCGATTGCCGAGCCGCACTTCGCCAGGACGGTGGAGTTCCAGCTCGGCGTCTGCCCGTCGGGCCAGTTGCCCGGCGCAGTCAGTACCACCCCAACCTTGATGGTCGGGTCGACAGCCTTCATTGCGGAGGCGAACAGCGCCACGTTGGCGCCGTAGGTCGCGGGATCGTGCGCGCTGTGCAGATCGGTTTCCCACGACGAACCATATTCGCCGTTGCCGTACACCTCGTTACCGACTTCCCAGTACTTGATTCCGTAACCCTTGGTCACATTGGCATATTGCACCCAGGAAGCGGCGAAACTGGGCGTTCCTCCGCCATTGCCGGCGGCATTGGAACCATAGTTCACGGTGATGATCGGCGTTGCGCCGGCGCTCTTGGCCATTCCCATGAATGCATCGAAAGTGTTGCTGGGATTGGCATAACCGCCTTGTCCCGGAACAATCGAATTCGTTTGCCAGTTGTAGACATCCGACGTCGATCCGCCGGGATAACGCAGCGCGTTGATGCCGGCTTTCGACAGCAGACCGGGTATGGCCGAGTCGAGCAGGTAGCCATCCCAAACCGCGGTGGTCACGCCGAAGGCGCCGCTTGGGATCTTGTTCAGGCTGGCGCCGGCGTTGACGGTGACGTTGGCCGTGGTTTGCGCGATTGCCGACGACGGAGGAATTAACGCTAGTCCGGCGGCAAATAGAGCCGCCAGCATCGTTCTGTTGAAAAGCAACATGAAAATGATCCTTTGTAAAATTTTTGTCGGCGGGCAAACCAAGGCTATGAGAATTTGCTTATTGTTTTTTGACCGCCTTTTCATTGGCGTGACAATAAATACATTTATTTCCACATGGAAATGTTGGGCGATATCAAAGCAAATTCAAATCGGGAAAGCCCGAAATGTACGTAAGGATTTCCTCACTTGGTTGCTAGCCCAACGCTTTGGCATCCGCGCACAGCGACAATCTCACTGAGCAGTGCCGTTACGTGATTGTTTGGCGTCGTAGGGAGCGCCCTCCGCATTGAATATCAGGCAGTCGAATTGCCGCTATGAGCGGGCCGGTGTGTGCGGGAGCAGGGGTGGCAAAGATTTCTGCATGGAAATTTATCCTGGCGGATAAATGGCAAAAATTGCTAGTCAGGTCTGAATACTCTCTTGCCGCTGTCGTTGTTCTTCGGATAAGTAGAATCAGAAAGATTTTCCACCTGTCAATTACGGCAGGTTTCTCTGTGGAAATACAGGCATACAATTCAGAGAAGCAGGGCAGGCTGTTGTCGCTTGAGAGGCATGGATAGATGCATGTGCGGTCCAGCCGTTTTTAACTGGATAACTTAGTCTAAATAGGGGGAGCAAATGGCGAACAACCTTGGGCAGGCACCGACGCGCTGGGCACGCGACTATGTATTCGACATCTTGAGCGAACTCGGCATTCACTATATTTTCGGTGTGCCGGGAACCAATGAAATTCCAATCATCGATGGCACCTCCTATCCGGAAAATAAGGTGGAGTACATCGAGTGCCTGCATGAAAACATCGCACTCGGCGCGGCAATGGGATCTGCGCGCATGACCGGTTTGCCAGGGGTGTTGGTGGTACACGTCACGCCAGGTATTGCACATAGCATCGGCAATTTATTCAATGCTTCGCGCTCGCAGGCGCCGCTGGTGATTTTATGCTGCCAGCAGCAAAATGAACTGGTTACCCAGGAACCGCTGTTGGCATCCAATCTGGTTGATTTAGCCAGGCAATACACCAAATGGGCGCATGAAGTACGTGCCGCCGAAGAACTTCCGCTGGTATTGCAGCGAGCCTTTAAAGAAGCGATGGCGGCTCCCAACGGCCCGGTTTTTGTATCGATTCCGTGGGAGTTCACCATGCGCGAAATCGGCGCCAATGACAAGATCAAAGGCGTAACGCGTATTTCGCCGCACTTCACCGGCGCACCGGAGTCGATTACCCAGGTTGCCAACGCGCTCAAAGAGGCAAGAAATCCCATCATCATCGCCGGCGATGCGGTCGGCTATGCCAACGCCTGGCCGGAACTGCAGCAAATGGCGGAATTGATCGGGGCGCCCGTATTGCTGCAAACCTTCAGCAGCGTGGCGAACTTCCCGAATGACGATAGCCATTGGCAGGGCGAACTGCCGGGCACTCAGGCCGGCGTGCAAAACGTCTTCAAGGATCATGACGTGGCATTTCTGTGCGGTTTTAGCAACCAGGCGCAGGTCACGATTTTTAAATATTCGGATGGCGCTCTGATTCCCCCGGCTGTCAGACAGGTTTACCTCAGCAATAACATTTGGGACATAGGCAAAAATTATTATGGCGAAGCGGCAGTCTTTGGCGACATTAAAGCAACGCTGCCGCTCATCAACGCGCAGCTAGGCAGCGCTCCGTCCGCGCCGGCCGCCGCGCGCAATGCGAAATTGGCCGTGCTCGCGGCGCAGCGGCGGGTGCAGTGGGATAAGTATTTTGTGGAAGCACTGGCGGCGCCGAATATTTTGGCGGTAGTCATTGCCCAGGCTTTGCGTGAAGAAATCAAGCAACGCAATCTGAACCGGAAATTTGTCTATGTGCACGAGGCGGTTTCCGATCCCGCACCGTTCCAGTACCTGCTGCCGTTCGGTACGGAAGGCGCCGCGCCGATCAGTTACTACTGCGTTGGCGGCGGTTCGTTGGGCTGGTCGATGCCGGCGTCGCTCGGCATCAAGTTAAGCCCGCAAGGCTGGCAGCAGATCGATACCGAGTTTGTGGTGGCGGCGGTGGGCGACGGTTCGTCGCTGTTTTATCCGCAAACCTGGTGGACGGCGGCGCACCGCAAATTGGCGGTGCTGTACATCATCACCAATAATCATGAATACCATACTTTGCAGAACGGCTTGCAGCAGCTGGTAGCGGCGTATGGAACCGCGCCAGGCTATGAATGGCACCCCAAAGATTACAATACCGACCCGTCTTATCTGCGCATACAAAGTCCGGTGATGGATTTTGTCGCCATTGCAAAAGCGCTGGGCGGTCTGGCCGGTGAAGTGGTGGGCACTCCGGAAGAAGTCAAAGCAGCCGTGCGGCGCGGCATGGATCATGTTCTGCAGCATCAGCAAGCTTATATTCTGGATATGCGCACCGCCCAGAATCCGCCGCCGCCGCCAAAAACGGACGACGACACCGGAAAACAAGCAAGCCAGACAAGAGCGCCGGTGCAGCCTGCCTTGAACTTGTTCCATCAGCACGGACAGTCGCTTGCTGCCGCAGGGCTTGGCGACAATCAGAACGCGCCAGTCATTTTCTAGTCAGCGTCGGCAGCAAATGCGGCACTCAGGGTGCAGTCGAGCATCGGCATGTTGTCCGGCAGAGTCCTGGGATTTGTTCTTCCATTGACTTACAAAAAAGGGGATTACGCATCATGGCAGATGAAAAAATTGATATCGCCATCGTCGGCGGTGGCGTTTCCGGCGTATATAGCGCATGGCGGCTGAAACAAGCCAACCCGAAACAAAAAATCGTGGTGTTTGAAGGAAGCGATCATATCGGCGGGCGCTTGCTGTCGGTAACGCCGCCCGGCATTCCCGATATGGTGGCGGAACTGGGCGGCATGCGGATTCTGCCCAAAGTACAGCCGCTGATCAGCACCCTGATTGATAGGCTGAACAAGTTGCTGCCGGATAGCGAGCAAATCACGCTGTATCCCTTCCCTGTCGACAAACCGCAAAACATTGCTTATCTGCGCGGCACCTATTTGCGCCTGTCCGACTTCACTACCAATCCGGACGAGGTTCCGTATCGGCTAGGCTTTCCGAATCACGGGCAAACTGCCGGTTCCATCATGATCAATGCGATTGAGCAGATTGTGCCGGGCATAACCAACCCGGATCTTACTGAAGACCAGCGCCGCGAAATGGCGCAGCAAGCCAGTTTCTCTGGAAAACGTCTGTATCAACAGGGATTCTGGAACGTGCTGATGCGAGTAATTAACGGCGAATCGTATCAATTCTCAATGGATGCGGGCGGGTATGACTCGACTATGTGCAATTGGAACGCGGCCGATGCCATTCCCTGGTATTTGTCTGACTTTGGGGTTCAGCCCGTCTACAAGGGGTTCACCAAAGGCTTCCAGGAAGTACCCCGGACTCTGGCTAAATTATTCATCAAGGCAGGCGGTGAAGTACGTTTGAACAGCAGCGTGTCGGCGCTTGACAGTCTGGATGGCGCGGTTGAATTCCAGGTCGACGGCAAGTCGATCCGCGCCAATTCCGTGATCCTGGCCATGCCGCGCCGCTCGCTGGATCTGCTCGCTGACAGCAGTCCGATCCTGCAGGAAATCAGCGGCCTGATCTCTTCTGTCACGCCGCGTCCGCTGTTTAAATTATTTACCACCTATGCCAGTCCGTGGTGGCGCGCAGCCGGGTATAGCAAGCCTGACGGCAGCGTGGTGCCGGTAGAGGCGGGACGCAGCGTGACCGACATTCCGGTGCGGCAAACCTATTACTGGCCGAAAAGCAATGGTGCGCCTGTCAAAACCGGCCCCGCCATGTTATTGGCCAGTTACGACGATGGCGACAATACCGGATTCTGGGACGGTTTGCGGCCGCAGCGGCATCAATTCAAAGCCAGGGGGCAATCTGTCGCCAAAGTGAATGAGCCGTTTGTGGCCGAAAACCGCAAACAGAATCAGGAGCTGACATGGGATCAGTACCAGGCGCCATACCGCATGGTTACCGAAGTGGCGCGCCAGCTGGCGACCATGCATGGCTTGAGTTACACCCCAAAGGTGCAAGACGCCTGCTTCCGCGATTGGGGCGATGATCCCTTCGGCGGCGGCTGGAATAGCTGGAACATCGGCGTAAAAAGCTGGGAAGTGAAACAAAAGATCATCCAGCCGATCGGCCGGCAGCCCTTGTATATCTGCGGCGAAGCCTATTCCGATGCGCAGGGCTGGGTGGAGGGGGCGCTGCAAACTGCAGATATGATGCTGGAGAAATTCGGGTTGGAGAAATTAAAGAATCCGTAATTCAGTCAAGGATGGAACAATGAAAAGCCCGGCAATTGCCGGGCTTTTCATCAACACCGGTTTCGTGTGTTGCTGAGCGCTGTAACGAGTTCATCTCCGACATTCGAAAAACGTGTCGCTCTCAGGAGGCGAGGTGGTTTTACGACCAGATATACAAGCAAAGACATTTAACAATTTGCGGCGATCGGCTACCTGATCAATTTGCCATTTTGGCCGACGATGCTCAGCTCAACAAAATGCGAACCGTCATGGTTTCTGGCGCTATAGTCGACGAGCATGCCCCCCAGATCGACATCGTGCATGGTCTCCAATGCCGCCACCAATTTTTGTGCGTTAGGATTGACACCGGCACGGCGCAGACCTTCGGCCAGCAGCTTGGCGGCGATAAATCCTTCCTCCACCGCATCGGTGGCGAGCGGCGGATGACTCGCCGTCTTCAGCGCTCGCTGGAACTCGCGTACGACAGTCACGCCGACATTATTCGGCGACGGCGTAACTTGCATGACGCCGATGCCGCGCCCATCCTTTCCAAGGGAGGCAAAGAACTCCTCCGAATTGACGTTCGAGAGCATCAGGAATTGCGGTGCATGACCGGACGCGCGCATTTTTTTGACGAAATCGGCGCAGGCATTCGGCGTGCAAGCCATCAGCACCGCTTGCGGATTAACGGCGGCGATACTGGCGACGGCCGCGTCGACATTCAAATCCTTGCGTTTGTATTCGGCGATGATGACCGGTTTGAGCTGCTTCGCGGTAAGGTTTTTTTCAAAGCCGGCCAAACCGTCCTTGCCGAAGGTGTCGTCCTGATGCAGGATGGCGACTTTTTTTATCTGCATGGTGGCCAGCGATTCCACCATTTTTGCCGCTTCCTCCTGATAGCTCGCACGCAGGTTGAAAACATAGGGGTGCATCGGCTTGTACAGCGATTGCGCACCGGAAAAAGGGGCGACAAGGGGTATCTTGTTTTTCTCCAGCAGCGGCAATATTGCCTCCACTGTCGGTGTGCTGCGATAGCCGAACAGCGCCAGCGCGTGGTGTTCGTTGATCAGCTTCAGCGTGTTTTCTTTGGTTTTTAGGGGATCGCGCTGGTCGTCGTAACTGATGAATTCGATCTGTTGCCCAAGAATACCGCCCTGGGCATTGAGCCAATTGAAATACAGTTGGGCTCCGAGCATGTTTTCCTTACCCGTTGCCTGCCCGGATAGTTCTACCGACTGGCCGATGACGATCTTGTTCTCGGCAGTGGAAAATGCGCTAACGGTGCTCAAAATGAGGCCCAATAGCAAAGGGGAAATGCGCAGCATGGTTGTCTCCTGATAGTTTTTTTATGGCAACATACCTATTCAGGAGCATTCTTGCAACAATTTTCTTGCAAGATCTTATTTCACATAAAAACCAAACGCGAATTAAATTTCACGCGAATCTTCTTGAATACATGCAAAAAAATTCCCCATGGTTTGCGAATGATGGCGGGATCGATTCATATCGTTTACCGGGGTGCCAGGCGAAGCTTATAACGGTCAAATTTTCACGGCCGTATTGAGGTATTTCCTACAATAAATTCCATTTTCCCTACAAAAAAATCAATATTTCCTTACGGGCTATCTCTAGTTTTAGTTTGCACGCTGGATCGATCCACTTTGGTTTTTGAGTGACCAGATCGTTAATTAATCGATGCGCATTGTTGGAAGGGCGAAATGGAAACAAAACAGGGGTCTTCGCCGGGATGGGAAGGCATTCGACGAGCCCTCCAAAGAGGCCTACTCAATCGGGTAAAAAATTACTGCGTTCATTGATGATGTGTCAGTGGCAGAGGCGTGCATTGACCAGCTGCCTTTAAACGGTTGGGAGGCCAGCGGCCAAGGTGTAGTAGTCGCGATCTGATCCGGCCTGCTGCAACACCATCTGCACCACCTCATCCTGCTTTACCTGCGGGTAACCAACATTACGGCTGAATTATCGAAGTAATGCGCCGCCTTGTTCTCTCACGTAAGGAACATTCGCGAAGCGTATCAGCCAGTGATTCAAGGTTCTGGATACCGTAGATTGGCACGGTCTGGAAATCGGTGTCAGATGACCGAAGCCGTAGAACGCAGTATCCCGCCAGCCGCATTCCCAGTGGCTTATGCAGATCAAAATGTTCGATAGTGAATAGCTCAACACTGCCCTTGGTTTTGGACAGAACTCCGCGTTCTATCTTGATTCTTTGGGTAGTGATTTGGTAGGTGATCCCAATACTAGCGAACCAGTAGAACAGGTACGCAATACCCAGGGTGAGAACGATTGGTATCCACTGCCACACACTGTAGATGATAGCCGGATGGCCTGAATACAGAGGCTTTTCAGTTTCGGTCTCCTGTCCTGCCTTGAAGGCCAATAAATCGGTATTGCAAAAGCGGCACTTGATTGCTGCCAGCTTGATCGTCTCCCCGCATACGGGACAAACCTTTATATCCTCAGCACTCATTTCTCTTCCCGCAGTATTTGATTTCGTCCAAGATCGCAGCGCATCAATTGGTCGCCGACATGCAAAGGCGCATTGGACCATTGCCGCGATTTTACTTCGATAATTGAGCGAACGATTGCTTGTTTTCGACATTCAGTTCCATGACGTCCGCAGCTGCTTGCAGCAATGCAGTCCGGCTCGGACGGGAAACAGAAGATGGGGTATCTACGGCTGGTGAATTTT